>NZ_JAELUG010000046.1 GCF_016429255.1 Rhizobium sp. ASV8 | reverse complement strand
CGCCGGCACCACCGTTCAGGCCAAGACCGTTGGCATCATTCGGCAGACCCTTCTTGGAAGCGCAGCCAGCCAGAGAAAGGCCGACGAAAAGCGCGATCATGATCGGGTTGCGAGCGAGGTTTTGCATATGGCCAACGGCCGGGGTTGCGATGCGGCTCATTGCCGGTCTCTCCTTAGTCTCTATCAGGGTTGCCAGACTGTAACCGGGTTCGGTTAATCCGATTCCAACGAATATGGTTAATGATGTCCTAAAATTGTCCGGAAACGGTCCAGTCACAGGACTTTACGGCGATAAAGTGGCAAATCCTCTTTTACTCGAGCAGCGGCGACCAGGCGGGGTCGGAAGCAAAGCCCGGAGTCGGGATTTTCTGCTCGTTGTAGCCGGTCAGATCGATCGAGTAGAGCTGCGGGCCGCCGGAACCAGCAGGCTGGCGGTAGAACATGATGACGCGGCCGTTCGGAGCCCAGGTCGGGCCTTCGTTGTGGAAGCCGGTTGTCAGCAGGCGTTCGCCCGAACCGTCGGTCTTCATGACGCCGATGGAAAAGCTGCCGCCCGACTGCTTGGTGAAGGCGATGAGATCGCCGCGCGGCGACCAGACCGGCGTCGAATAGGAACCGTCGCCGAAGGAAACGCGGCGCTGGTTGGAGCCATCCGCACCCATCACGTAGATTTGTGGCTTGCCGCCGCGATCGCTCGTAAAGGCGATCTGGGTGCCGTCAGGCGAATAGGAAGGCGAGGTATCGATTGCAGCCGTCGAGGTCAGACGGGTGGTCGTGCGCGAGCGCAGGTCCATCGTGTAGATGTTGGCATTGCCTTCCTGCTGAAGGCTCATGATCACGCGCTGGCCATCCGGCGAAAACCGCGGCGAGAACGTCATGCCCGGGAAATTGCCGACCAGTTCGCGCTGGCCTGTCTGCAGCTGAAGCAGATAGACGCGCGGCTGCTGATTAGCGAAGGACATGTAGGTGACTTCCTGCCGGTTCGGAGAGAAGCGCGGCGTCAGAACGAGATCGCTGCCATCTGTCAGCATGCGCACATTGGCACCGTCCTGATCCATGAGGCCGAGCTGCGTCTTGCGGGCCGTCTTGGGGCCGCTTTCCGCAACGAAGACGACGCGGGTATCGAAATAGCCCTTCTCGCCGGTGATCTTCTGATAGATCGCGTCGGCGATGATGTGGGCTACGCGACGCCAGTTGTCGGGCTGCGCGTAGAACTGCTGGCCGATCATCTGGCTGTTGCCGAAGGTGTCCCACAGGCGGAATTCGGCGCGGAGACGGCCACCTTCCTGCGTCACGCGGCCGGTAACCAGCGCCTGCGCATTGATCGCCGTCCAGTCGGCAAAGCGCGGCGTCGAATCCGGATTGCTGATCTTCTCGATGAAGGCCTGCTTGTTGATCGGAGCGAAGAAGCCGGAGCGCTGCAGGTCGGCGGCAATCACGCCCGAGATCTGCGGGCCGAGACTGTCATTCGACAGAAGATCGGTGATCGCGATCGGCATGGGCTGGACATTGCCCTTGTTGATGTTGAGCTCGACCACGGCATAGGCCGGAGTGGCGAGTGCTGCCGTCAGGCCCGCCAGCACCAGCAGGAGACGAACGAGGGAGTTTCTGATCATATGTGCCAAGCCTTTCAGCATTAAAGCGCCATGTCGCCGGGTTCGAAGTTCAAGATAACTTCGACCGAACTAGTTTCATTGTCGAATTGAGCCCGTGGCAGACCCGTGAAAGGCGCCGCCCTGAGGACGGCACGCACCGCACTTGCCGCCACAACTTTTTGAGTCTTCTCCGGACCGCCACGGGCGACGACTTCCGGTTGACCCATAATCTTTCCATCGCGATCGAGCTTCATGCGGACCTTGACATGAACCGCATTCACACCAGGCAGGTCCGTCGGGCGGAGCCAATTCCTCGTAATCTTGTCGCGGATACTATCTGCAGCCACATGCTCAAGCTGATGTTCACCAGCGCCGTTCGCAGACTGGGCCGATGCTGTCCCCGAGAACACGACAGCCAAGGCCATGAGCAAAGACGGGGCGATACGTGGACAGTGGTTCGTCGAATGCTGCAATTCCCGCATCACATCCCCAGATCCGCTGCGCTGAAATTGACGACGACTTCCTGCCAGTCGTCATACTTATCTGCGGGAAGAATCGTCATGAACTCCGACTGCGCGCGCAGGACGGCGCGTACAGCAGCGGATTGCATAGCACCCTGCGTGGAAGCCGGTCCGCCGCTTGTCGTCGCCTCAGGCTGACCGACGATCTGCCCGGACTTGTCGAGCTTGAAGTGCACCTTGATTCGCACGTCGCCTGCACCTTCGAGCCCGGGAGGAAGGTTCCAGTATTTCTGAATCAGATCGCGCAAACCGTCCTGTTGGCTCTGGCTAAGCTTGCCGGCGCCAAGTGATTTCATCCCGCCACGGGAAGCAACCTGGGTATCCGCACCGGCAGAAGCTTGCTTAGACGAGCGAGCCGCACCGCCCTTCGACGACGTGTTGTTCAGAACGTTGGCAATCTCATCGGCAAGACCATCGTCCAAGCCCTTGTTTGAGGCTTTGGCAGTTTGGCGCTTCTTGTCCGCATCCTTCTTGCCGTCGTCGTTGGATGTGGTCTTGCTGGTGCTCTGCGTCGTCGTCTTGTCCGTTGGCTTGGCTTCGGCGACCTTCACGTCCGGCTTAGGCACCGGCTTGACTTCGGGCTTCTGTTCGGCGGCCTTAGGTGGCGTCGGCTGCGGCTTCATGTCCGGTACGGGAACATTGTTCGGCAGCTGTATTTCAGCCTGCTCCGTCGGCTGTTGGGTCGGCTGCGGCGTCGGCGTCGCATCGGCCTTCGGGGTTGGAGGTGTCGGATCGGCCTTCGGCGTAGGGGTCACATCCGGCTTTTGCTGCGGAACAGCGGCCACTTCCTTCGGCGCAGCCTCGGTGTCCTTCTGCTCTACGGTCTTGACGTCGTTCGGCCGCGGGTCGTTCTGCGGAACTGGCGTGTCCACCTTCTTCGGCGCTAATGCCGCGGTGTCGCTCTCCGGCCGCTGGGTCGGCACGACCGGGTTCTTGATGTCCACCTTGTTCTCGCCAACGTTCTGGGCGTTGGGAACCTGATCCTGCTTCGTCGTCTGCTTGCGCGAGACGTGATCCGTTACCGGCGCCTTCTTCTCGCCCTGCTGAAGCTGGTCTGCCGGTACGATATCGACATCCATCGCCGTGCTTTCCGGCGTCTCCAGCGGCGCCGGCGCACTCAGCGTCACCATGGCGCCGATCAGCACCAGGACGTGAAAGATCGCGGATGTGGCAAGACTACGCTTCATGGCGATTCGTCAGTGATCCGTTATCTGCTGCGTGACGAGGCCGATATTCTTGTAACCAGCCTCCTGGATACGCGACATGACATCGGCAATCACCCCATAGGGCGCCTTGCCGTCGCCACGCACGAAAATGCGCTCATTGTAGCCGGTGGTCGCGATCGCCTGTAGCTTGGCGGCGATTTCGGTCACGTTGATCTGCGTTTCCTGCAGAAAGACCTGACCATCGGCCTTGATCGAGATGGTGATCGGCTGGGTCTGGGCGTTCAGTGCGCCGGCCTGCGTTTGCGGCAGGTCGATCGGCACGCCCGACGTCATCATCGGCGCAGCCACCATGAAGATGATCAGCAGCACGAGCATGACGTCGACCAGCGGCGTCACGTTGATTTCGGAAATCGGGCCACCTCGGCCACCGCCGCGACGACCGCCCCGGCGGCCACCGCCGCCACCATTGCCTCCAACAGACATTCCCATGTGAATACTCCGGTTCTGTCCGCGACTTACTGCGCAGCCTGGCGAGGCTGCAGCTTCTCATCGATCTGGCGCGAAAGGATGGCGGAGAATTCGTCCGCAAAGCCTTCCATGCGTCCCGAAAGCTTGCCGGCATCGCCAGAGAACTTGTTGTAGGCGATAACGGCGGGAATAGCCGCGACCAGACCGATGGCAGTCGCCAGCAGCGCTTCGGCGATACCCGGCGCAACGACCGCGAGGTTTGTCGACTTCGAACCGGCGATGGCCTGGAACGAGGTCATGATACCGACGACCGTACCGAACAGACCGATAAATGGGCCGGCGGAGCCGATGGTCGCAAGCGATCCGAGACGGGCGGTCAGATGTTCCGACTCCCGCGCCAGCGTCACGTCCATGGCGCGGTCGATACGCATCTGCAGGCCGATCGGCGAACGCGCGCCGCGCTCGAACGACTTCTTCCATTCGCGCATGGCCGAGACGAAAATGGCGCTCAAGCCCGTATTGTTGCGCTCCGAAAGGGTGCGATAGAGTTCTTCGAGCGACTGGCCAGACCAGAAGACCTGCTCGAACTGATCGAATTGCCGGCGCGCTCGCGCATAGCTCAGATACTTGTCGATGACGATCGCCCAAGTCCAAACGGACGCGGCCAGAAGGCCGATCATGACGAGCTTGACCACCAGGCCCGCCTGCATGAAAAGCGACCAGAGGGTGATGTCCGGTGTGGTGGCCGCTGCCAATGCTACTTGTTCCATTGATCCAAAATCCCCGAATCCAAACGCCCGGTGCTAGACCGGGCGGCTAAAAGTGATCTCACAAGAAATGTTTGGCAGCCGCCGCTGAACGCCCTGGTCAAGCCTTCCAAGCTTACAATTGCCTTCTTGCCGTCAAATTTGGTCAAAGGAAGGCGTGCACCGCACAAACTCCGACTAAAGCAGTAAGACACTATTATGGTTAAAAGAATGTTAGCGTCGAACCATGAAGGATTTAGCGGCGGCGAAGGCTATTCTAGCTCCCGGGAAGAACTGACCGGATGAAACCGGCGACACACGCAGACATGACTTGCGCGGAAATTCCTTCACATAAAACTCAAGTTTTGGCAAGCATCCTCAGGAAATTGACCCTATCTTTGCGCAGCACCGCTGAGCGGCGCCCGACAAATACCCTGCTAGCCAGCGGATTCCGAGGCCGTGAGCATCTGCGCCGCGAGCTTTTCCGGCAGCCGGCGCGGCCGTCCTTTGGCATTGATGACGGCGATGATGACCTTGGCGACAATCAGTAAAGTATCGTCGCGACGTATTTCCTGGGAAAGCACCATCTTGGCGCCGCCCGCTTTCTCGGTGACGGTCCGGATCGTCAGCACGTCATCCATGCGCGCCGGTCCCTTGAAGTCGATCTCCATGCGATGAACGACGAAAACCAGCCCTTCTTCGTCCGCATTCAGGAGTTCACGCTGTTCCACGCCGAGACAACGCAGATAGTCCGTGCGGCCGCGCTCGAGGAAATGGAGATAGCGCGCGTGATAGACGAGCCCGGAAAAATCCGTATCCTCATAGTAGACTCGCTGCACCAGCCGGTGGCTTCCGGCTTCCAGTTCCCCAGCTATCAGAAAGGGGCTGTTCATCGTTGCCGCATCTCCTTGAATGTCCGGCACCTCTTTGGCCGAAGTTCTGCCATCAAGCAAGCTTTGAACAATTGTCATAGACTCCGACTATCCGGGATGGTGCCGGAGAGCGGATCGGCGCAGAAGGAAAAGCCTCATGAAAATAGCGGTAATGGGTGGTGACGGATTCATCGGTTGGCCAACATCGCTCCATCTCTCCGACGCCGGTCATGAGGTCCACATCCTCGACAATCTCTCCCGCCGATGGATCGATACGGAACTGGGCGTGCAGTCGCTGACGCCGATGGATTCGATCCAGGAACGCACCCGCATCTGGCACGCCGAAACCGGCCGCCGCATTCACTTCAATCTCATCGATCTCGCCAAGGATTACGAGCTTTTGAAGAAGTGGCTCGCCGAGCATCGCCCCGATGCCATCGTGCATTTCGCCGAGCAACGCGCCGCCCCCTACTCGATGAAAAGCGATCGCCACAAGAATTACACCGTCAACAACAACGTCAACGCCACGCATAATCTGCTGAACGCGCTGGTCGAACTCAATCTTGACGCGCATCTCGTGCATCTGGGCACCATGGGCGTCTATGGCTATTCCACCATCGGCGCCGCCATCCCCGAAGGCTATCTACCCGTTGGAATCGATACGGTCGACGGTCACACGGTCAGCCAGGAAATCCTCTATCCCGCCAATCCCGGCTCCATCTACCACATGACGAAATGCCTCGATCAGCTGCTCTTCCAGTTCTATGCCAAGAATGACGGGCTCAGGATAACCGACCTGCATCAGGGCATCGTCTGGGGCACGCATACGGAACAGACGCGACGTCACGAACAATTGATCAATCGCTTCGACTATGACGGCGACTACGGCACCGTGCTCAACCGCTTCCTCATCCAGGCGGCAATTGGCTATCCTCTCACGGTGCACGGCACCGGCGGCCAGACCCGCGCGTTCATCCATATCCAGGATTCGGTGCGCTGCATCGAGCTTGCGTTGAAGAATCCGCCTGCCCGCGGCGCCCGCGTCGAAATCTTCAATCAGATGACTGAAACGCACCGTGTGCGCGATCTCGCCGAGATGATCGCCAAGATGAGCGGCGCCGAAGTCGTCCGCCTGCCCAATCCGCGCAAGGAAGCGCCCGAGAACGAATTGATCGTCAAGAACGACAAGTTTCTCGGCCTCGGATTGGCGCCGATCACACTGGAAACCGGCCTGCTCAGTGAAATCGTCGATGTCGCCAAGAAGTATGCCTATCGCGTCGACCGCTCGCGCGTCCCCGCCGTCTCTGCCTGGACGAAGGACCTCGCCGCGACCGTCAACCATGATCCCGAAGGCAAGAGGTTGAAGTCCGTGTCATGATGCTGGGAAGCGAAATGCTGCAGGGGCTACGCGCACACACCCGTCCTCGCTCGGGTCAGGCATTCGTGACTCTTGTCACGAATGCCGATTATGCCATGGGCGCGCTGGCGCTGGCGCGCTCCATCGTTCGGACCGGCACCAAGGCCGACATCGTCGTGCTGCATACCGCCGGCGTCCGCGAAAGCGACCTCGCTCCGCTCGCCGCACTCGATTGCCGCCTTGTCGAAGTCGAACACCTGCCCCTCTCGGAAGCCTTCAACGAGCGGCACGCGCGCGGCAACCTCCATGCCGCCGCTCCCTTCACCAAGGGCCGCAAGCCCTCCTTCCATACGCCCCTCGACAATTTCTGCAAGCTGCGGCTCTGGCAGCTGATCGAATACGATACCTGCGCCTTCATTGATGCGGATGCGCTCGTGCTACGGAACGTCGACAGGCTCTTCGACTATCCCGAATTCTCGGCAGCGCCGAACGTCTATGAGAGCCTCTCCGATTTTCACCGACTGAACTCCGGTGTCTTCGTCGCCAAGCCATCTCTTGCAACATTTCAGGACATGCTGCACCAACTCGATCGCCCGGATGTCTTTTGGCGGCGGACGGACCAAACTTTTCTCGAGGCGTTTTTCCCGGATTGGCACGGCCTGCCTGTCTTCATGAACATGCTGCAATATGTCTGGTTCAGCATGCCCGAACTCTGGAACTGGAACAGCGTTTCGATCCTGCACTATCAGTACGAAAAGCCCTGGGAGGAAAACCACCCCAAGGCGGAGTTGCTGGGACCGCTGATCGATCTGTGGCATTCCTTCCACACGGGGCAAGGCGTGCCGGACATCGCGACGCTCGCCAATCCAAAAGAGGCGGCATGAAGGTTCTCATATCGGGAGGAACGGGTCTTGTCGGCCGATACATCGCCGAGGAGCTGCTGTCGGCCGGGTACAAGATCGCGGTTGGCGGTCGCAACGCTCCGGAAGCAGGCTTCTTCTCACGGCCGGTTTCCTTCGTGCCGCTAAGCCTCGACCCCACAGAGGACCAAAGCCAAGCCTTCGACGATGCCTATGTCTTTGTGCACGCCGCCTTCAGCCACATTCCTGGCAAGTATCGCGGCGGTGAGGGAGAGGACCCCGATGGGTTTCGCCGGCTCAATCTCGGCGGCACGGTCAGGCTTTTCGAAGCCGCCAGGAAAGCGGGTATCCGCCGCTGCATCTTCCTATCCTCGCGCGCCGTCTATGGCGATCGACCCACCGGTGAGACGTTGACCGAGGCGAGCAACGCGACGCCAAACACGCTCTACGGCGAGGTCAAACGCGACGCCGAGCACGCCTTGTCCTCTCTCTCCGCACCTGGTTTCGCCACGGCGAGCCTGAGAGCGACCGGCGTCTATGGTGATCTGCGCCCGAACAAATGGGACCGGCTGTTCGACGATTATCTGCATGGCAGACCGGTTCCGTCTCGCACGGGAACGGAAGTTCATGGCCGAGACCTCGGCCGTGCCATTCGCCTATTGTTGGAAACGGAGGCCAGCCGGATCGATGGTCAAGCCTTCAATCTTTCGGATATTCTAACCGATACGCACGAAATCCTGGGTTATCTTCAAAGCGCGACAGGTTGTCCGCACGCACTGCCCGCAGCAGCGCGGCAAGAAGCAGTGAACGCCATGGATACGTTGAGGATCCGTGCACTCGGATGGCAAGGCGGCGGCAAGGCTTTGCTCCGGCAAACGATAGAAAAGCTGGCCGGATCAAGACCTCAGCAGCCCGATATCAGCGCATCAGCTTTGTCTCATCCCAACTAAGCGCGGCCAGTTCCTCCCGCCTGAATCGCGCGTCATCGGCAACGACGAATTCGTCGAGCTGAGGCGGCGCAACGCTCGTTCCGGCCAGCATGGCGTGCACTTGGCCGCGATGATGTGTCTGGTGCTGAAACAGATGGGTGAGCACATCGTCCGCCCTCTCCTGCTGGACACGGCCCGTGCGCTCGATACTGACGATCTGCACTACCGTTTCCGATGTCAGTTCCTCACAGAAGGCGACCAGCCTGCGGTCAACTTCCATCTGCTGAGTCGTCAATTCATCGAAGCGGTCATACGGCTCCTCGATGTCGAAGGCCTTCAGACCTAGCGTCCCGCCTTCCAAGACATCAACGTAGAACCAATCGACCGTCAGTATGTGATTGAGTGTCGACTTGATCGACGGAAAGAAGCTGACACGCGTGGCCTCGAACTCGCCAGGCTGCAAGGTCGCACAGGCCTGATGCAGCCGGACATTTGCCAGCGCATTGTTATAGGCAAGCTTTCGAAAGCTCCGAATTGGATCGAAACCAGACATCGAACACCCCTCCTAGCCTTGATCGAGATCACCATCCCGCCAGACGAGATGGCGTGGCGTCAAAGGCAGATCTTCGATCTCCTCGGCAATGAAATAGGGCGGGATATCGAGTGCAACCAGCGCCTCTCGCGTCGCCCGCACCCATTTGAATTCCAGATCGTTGTCGCCGTCCTGCACGCGATGCACGATCTCCTGCGGATCGAAGGGGAAGCTCGCAGGTATCTCCATCAGGTAATAAAGGCCGAACTCGTGCCAGTCGCGCTCCTCATAATGAAAGAAATTCTCGACCGACCAGAGAAGCCGCACAACCCTAACGTCCGCGCCAAGCTCCTCCTGCATTTCGCGCCGCAGCGTTTCCTCGGAGGTTTCCCCGATCTCCGCACGGCCGCCAGGAAAGGTCCAGAAGCTCTCGTGCACGGCTCTGTGAACCAGCACATGCCCATCACGAAAGGCCAGACCCGCCACGCGCATCTGGAAGCGCGAGCGCCCCGCATTCAGTCTGATCAGCTTGCGTTTCGACATGATCCCTCAACCCACATCGATCACGACGATTTCAGGCGGCACCCCGAGGCGGACCGGCATGATCGAGCACCCGAGGCCACCGGAGACGATGATGTGGCGCTCCTCCTCGATGATATGACCATAGACATATCTGTCTCCGTAGCGTGAGGGCGAATAAGGCGACCAGCCGAAGATCCGCACCTGCCCGCCATGCGTATGTCCGGAAAGGGTCAGCGACACCCTTGACGGCACATCCGGAAAGACATCGGGCTCGTGTGCGAGCAGAATAACGGGCGCATCATCGGTAATTTGAGCCAGCGTACCGCGGAGATCGTGGAGCCCCTGGGTGACAGGCCGCTTCCAACGGATGCTGCGCCTCAGCGCCTGCTGATCCTCAAGGCCGGCGAGCCAGAATGCTCGGCCGTCCTTCTCCAGGCGCGCCGAGCGGTTGGAATAGACTTCGATCCCGGCGCTGGTCAAGGCGCGATGGCTGAATGTGGGGCCACGGCCGCTTCTCTGGGCGGCGGCATCGTGCCACCAGTCGTGATTGCCGAGGATGGCATGAACGCCGAGCGGCGCCTTCAGCGTGGCAAGCTGCGCCGCCCACGCGCGATGATCAACCCTACCCGTAATCAAATCGGTCCCGGACGTATAGTCGCCGAGTAGGACGATGATGTCGCCACCAAGCTGATTGGCACGGGCACAGATCGACCCGATGCGCTCTGCTGTCATCCACGGTTCACAGGCATGGAAATCCGCAAGCGCCACGATTCTAAGCTTCAACCCCGGCGCCCATCCCGGCGGCGTCAGCGCATAACGGGTCACATCCAGCCGGATGACGGGCTCATATCCGAAGGCATAGCCTCCAAGCGTCATCAGACCGAATACGCTGCCGCCGAAAAGCTTCAGAAAGGCGCGACGGCCAAGCAATTCAATCCCCCTCCTGGAACAGCCGGAACTGGGCTGCCTCCAGTTCCTTGGGCGGCTGCATGTCCAGATGCTTCCAGGCAATTGCGGTCAAGACACGGCCACGCGGCGTGCGCTGAATGAAGCCCTGCTGGATCATATAGGGCTCGATAATGTCCTCGATCGCATCGCGCGGTTCGGAAAGGCCGGCCGCGATGGTTTCGATACCGACAGGCCCGCCGCCGAAATTCACGGCGATCATGTTGAGATAGCGCTTGTCGAGCTGATCGAAGCCGACATTGTCGACGAGAAGCCGCGTCAGCGCTTCGTCGGCAACCTCCCGCGTCACCGCTTCGACCTTGGCCACTTCGGCGAAATCCCGCACGCGGCGCAGCAGCCGGCCGGCGATACGCGGCGTGCCGCGGGCCCGGCGCGCAATCTCGCGCGCGCCCTCATCGGTCATACCGAGACCCATCAGCCTGGCGCCGCGCCGGACGATCAGTTCCAGTTCCTCGACGGTATAGAAGCTCAGCCGTACCGGAATGCCGAAGCGATCGCGCAGTGGCGTCGTCAACAAGCCGAGACGGGTGGTGGCGGCAACCAGCGTGAACTTGGCGAGATCGATCTTGACCGAACGCGCCGCCGGCCCCTCGCCGATGATGAGATCGAGCTGAAAATCCTCCATGGCCGGATAGAGGATTTCCTCGACGGCCGGATTGAGGCGATGAATTTCGTCGATGAAGAGCACGTCGCGCTCCTCAAGATTGGTCAATAGCGCCGCAAGATCGCCCGCCTTGGCGATGACAGGGCCAGATGTGGAGCGGAAATTGACGCCGAGCTCCTTGGCCATGATCTGCGCGAGCGTCGTCTTGCCGAGACCGGGTGGGCCGACGAACAGCACATGGTCCAGCGCTTCGCCGCGCCCTTTGGCTGCTTCGATGAAGACCTTCAGATTGGCCCGAGCTTCCGCCTGGCCGGTAAATTCGTCCAGCGACTGCGGCCTGAGCGTCGCATCGATATCTTCTCCCCGTTTTTCCGGCGATATCAGACGTGCGGCTTCACTCATGTCAGAGGTTCCATTCCCGGTATTCGTTTCTCGGCTTTCAGGCCGAAGGCGGCATCAGGTCTGCCGCACTCAAAATAGTCTTCGTCGGAAGAGCATCGCAAGTCGATGTCCCGATTTTGAGACAATAGTAAGGAACGCGGAAGGTGCAAAGCCTCACCGCGAGAGTTCCTTGAGGCCGAGGCGGATCAGCTTGGCGCTGTCGGCGTCCTCGCCGGCCGTCTTCAAGGCCGCGGCCACGGCATTGGCGGCCTGATCGCGGGAATAGCCGAGGTTGGTGAGCGCCGATACGGCATCCGCAACGGGCGCTGCGGCAACGCCTTCGCCCAGCTCCTGCTTGAGCCCGATATTGGCCGCATCACCGGCAAAGGCCGGCGCCTTGTTCTTCAATTCCGTCACGATACGCATGGCAACCTTCGGACCAACGCCCGGTGCCCGCGAAACGGCAGCGCGATCCTGCAGAGCGATCGCATTAGCCAACTCGGCCGGCGTCAGCGTGGACAACAGCGCCAGCGCCACCTTCGCACCGACACCCTGAACCGTCTGCACAATGTTGAACCACTCGCGCTCCAGCGCCGTCATGAAACCAAAAAGCCGGATCTGATCTTCGCGGACATAGGTCTCGATGAAGAGAATGCAGGCCTCTCCGACCGAGCCGAGCTTCGACAGCGTCCGGGCGGAGCAATAGGCGACATAACAGACGCCATGCACATCCACGAGCACATAGTCTTCGCCGATCTCTTCGATTGTGCCTTTCAGCTTGCCGATCATGAATAATGTCCGTCAGGGATGGGTTTCAGGTGAAATGAGGCCAACGGTGGGGAAATAAGACCGATAACCCTTGGAATCTCGCGTCAGTATCGAGTAACCGCGAATGGCGGCATGTGCGCCGATCAAAAAGTCCGGGAGAATACGCTCCCGCCCCCCACCGCTCTGACGATAGGCCTTGAAAGCAGCCGCAGCGGCAAAGGCAGCGGCCCAGGGCAGATTTTCACGGCGAAACTCACTTTGCGGCAGCAGCTCCTCTACACGGTCCACACTGCTGTAACGCACCGAAAATTCCGCATAGATGATGGGATTGATGACGACCGGTCCTCGCTTGAAAGCGGAAAGAATCTGCCCTGTCGACCAGCCATACCAAGCTGAACCTGGTATGGCCAAATCAACCAGCACATTCGTATCAACGATGGTGACCATGATTAGCGATCACGCGTCATCGACATCAGTGCTTCGGCGTCGATATCCTGATCACCGGTGCCTTCCAAACGCTTGAGGGTGGCCATGAACCGATCGAGCCGCTGCCGATCTTCCATTTCTCGCTTGCCGTTCTTGGGGGAAACAACCAGCTTTCCATCCTCAACGGAAAATATAACTTCACTGTTGAGCTCTATGCCGGCCAACTCCCGCAAATCGCGAGGGATGGTCACCTGCCCTTTGGACGTCACACGCATTCTTACTCTCCGATCTTGCAGTAAGAATTATCATTACCACAAGAACAAGTCAAGAACAAACTATCCGGCCAACGCCGCCTGCCGCAACCGGCTGGCGCCGCGGTTGTGGGCATGGCAGACGGCAATGGCCAGCGCATCCGCCGCGTCATTGCCCTTGAATTCGACCTTTGGCATCAGGATCTTCAACATCATGTGGATCTGCTGCTTTTCACCGTGACCGACACCGATGACAGCCTTCTTGACCGCATTCGGCGCATATTCGGAGACCGGCAGGCCGGCGCGCGCCGGCACCAGCATCACGACCCCACGCGCTTGACCAAGCTTCAGCGTCGCCACCGCATCCTTGTTGACGAAGGTCTGCTCGACGGCGGCTTCATCCGGCTGATAGCTGTGAACGACTTCGGCAAGCCCGTCGTGAAGCTGGCAGAGACGGGACGCCAGATCCATGTCGCCGTCAGAAGTGACGGTGCCCGAGGCAACGAAGCGAAGCGAGTTGCCAAGCGTGTCGATGATGCCCCAGCCGGTGCGCCGAAGGCCCGGATCGATGCCGATGATGCGAATCGTGTTCTGCATAAGCCAACCTATCTTTCGGGCTGAAGATGTGCCAGCAAAATGTGAACAAAACAAAAACAAGACACAGATTGCACCGCTCGGGCCACGCTGAAAACATCGTGACGAAATTGCGGCGGCAGGGTTTGGAATAGGCGGACCGCGCTCCTACATGTGGGAGCGACCCTCCCTTCCACCACGCAGGTTTCTTGCCATGGTTCCCTTTTCCATCCTCGATCTTTCGCCCGTTGCCGAAGGCAGCACCATCCGCCAGTCCTTCGACAGCTCGAAGCGCATGGCGCAAAAGGCGGAAGAGCTTGGCTACAACAGGTTCTGGCTCGCCGAACATCACGGCATGCCGGGCGTTGCCAGTGCCGCGACCTCAGTCGTTATCGGCCATATCGGCGCCGCGACCTCGCGCATCCGCATCGGTTCGGGTGGCGTCATGCTGCCGAACCATTCGCCGCTCGTCATCGCAGAGCAGTTCGGCACGCTGGAAGCGCTGTTCCCCGGTCGCGTCGACCTTGGGCTTGGCCGTGCGCCCGGCACCGACATGCGCACCGCACAGGCATTGCGCCGCAATATAGATGCGGGCGCACAGAGCTTTCCCCAGGACATCGTCGAGCTGCAACACCTCTTCAGCCCTGCCGACGACAATCAGATCATCCTCGCCGTTCCTGGCCACGGCGCCAACGTGCCGATCTGGCTGCTCGGCTCCAGTCTCTATAGCGCCCATCTCGCCGCCATGCTCGGCCTGCCCTATGCCTTCGCCTCGCATTTCGCACCGGACTCGCTGCTGGACGCCATCGCCATCTACCGCGACCGCTTCACGCCTTCGGCCACGCTCGACAAGCCTTATGTGATGGTCGGTGCCATGGGGTCGGTCGCAGATACAGATGAGGAGGCGCAATATCATTTCACCTCTGCGGAACAGCAATTCGTCAATCTGCGCCGCAACGTGCGCGGCCCCTTCCCCCGCCCGCGCGGCGATATGGACGATTTCTGGACGCCGATGGAAAAGCTGAACGTGGAAAATACGCTGCGTTATGCGGTGGTCGGTTCGCCCGCGACAGCAGAGGCAAAGCTTTCGCGTTTCATCAAGGACACGGAAGCCGATGAAGTCATCATTTCGATGCCGATCCACGATATTGAGGCGCGCCTGAAATCGGTGGAGCTCTTCGCGACGCTTCCAAGCTTCAAGAAGGTTTCCTGATTTTCGGAAGGCAGTTTAGTCGGTGAGCCGATCCTACATGCGCGGCTCACCGAATGACCGACTGGCTCAAGCTACAAGCCTCGTGTTCCAATGGCGCCGGATGAGCATGTCGAGCGACAGCTTGC
Source organism: Rhizobium sp. ASV8 (assembly GCF_016429255.1). GTDB lineage: Bacteria > Pseudomonadota > Alphaproteobacteria > Rhizobiales > Rhizobiaceae > Rhizobium. The sequence continues at coordinate 30,579 of NZ_JAELUG010000046.1, read as the reverse complement.
CGGCGCCGGCGACGATCAATGCAAACATGCCACCCGAGATCGCCAGATCCTTTTCGAAGTGCAGCAGCTTATTATGGCTCGCGAAATTGGTGTGAAAGAGCATCGCCGTAAGCAAGCAGAACAGTCCGAGGCCAAATGCCGCTAGCCTCGTCATCAGGCCGAGCGCAATGGCAAGCCCGGCGCCTAGCTGCAGCACGATTGTTGCAATCGCGATGGGGGCTGGAACCCCGAGCTTGGCCATAACCTCCAACGCATTGTCGAAATTGCTGGCGAGTTCGATGCCTTCTTCCAGAAAGAGCAGCGACAGCAGGATGCGACCGAACAACAATGCCATGTCGGCCATATTCACAAGAACGGCACTCTCCTCTTCGAATTCCATGGCTTGTCTCCTTCCCGTCGATATCCCCGCGCCATCCGGTCCTGCCCGGCGGCATCCTCTCGACTTGGTCGAGTTCAATGCCGCCGGATTGGTCGAACCCGGGTCTAGTTGGTTCCCTTGGCTGCAATCGCCTTGGTCAGATCTTCAAGCTCTTCACATCCCGCCGGGCAAAGCTTGGTCAGCGTCGCCAGCTGCTCGCGGGCCTTGGGCATGTCGCCGGTCTCGACATAGAGTTCGCCGAGATATTCGTGTGCGCCCTTATGATCCGGCTGTAGTTCCAGGGCTTTGGTGTAGTAGGTGAGCGACGTCTTGAAGTCGCCGGTCTTGCGCAGGGTGAAGCCCATCAGATTGTAGACATCGGCCTGCTGATGCTCTTCGGCAATGTCGCGAAGCTCGGCCAGCGCGCCGGCATAGTCCTTTGCGTCGATCTTGGCGCGCACCGAAGTCAGATCCGGCGCGTCCGTCGATTCCATATTGTCGACGGCAAAGGCGACGCGTGCCGTTGCGGCCGGAAGGATGGCAACGGCGCACAGGCCGGCAATCCCGAAAATGGCATGTCTGAACATGGTATTTGCTCCTCTTTTGGGCCACTCAGGCCTGAATGGTGGGGGTAAATCCGTAGGCGTTGCCGTCCTTGACGAAGGTGCCGGAGCCCGGGAAAGGGAAATGCGAGCCGCAAATCCTGATCTTGTCGGCAATGACCCGATCGATCAGCCTGCGGCGGGTTGCGACGGCCATCGGGCCGTCCTGGTCGTAAGTGCCTTCCCATTCCGGATGGGGGGCGAGCAACGCCGGCACATACATGATGTCGGCCGAGACCATCAGTTGCTCGCTGCCGCCATCGATGAGGAAGACGGAATGGCCCGGCGTATGACCGTAGGCAGCCAGCATATGCACGCCGGGTGCCACTTCGGCGTTATCCTCGACCAGCTTCCAGTTCTTCCATTTCGGAAAGACGGAGGCGATGCGTCGACCGGCTTCCTTGCGACCTTCCGCCAGCTTGTCGACGCGGCCCGGATCGGTCCACCAGTTGAATTCGGCGGCGTTGACGATCAGCTCGGCATTCGGGAAGACCGCGGCATTGGTTCCCTTCTCCATCAGGCCCCAGACGTGGTCCGGATGGAAATGCGAGATCATGATCGTGTCGATCTTCTTGTAGTCGATGCCGGCTGCGGCCATGTTGGCCGGCAGATGCGTGGCGTTGGTCTGCCATTGCCCGACACCCGAGCCGGCATCCATCATGATCTTGCGTCCGCCGATATCGAGAACGACGACGGTCAGCGGAATAGGCATGAAATCGGTGGTAAGACCGGCCTTGGAGAGCGCGTCCTTGGTGTCTTCGACGGAAGCATTCTTGATGAAGGCCGGATCGTGCGGCTTGCGCCAGATGCCGTCATAAATGGCCGTGACCTCGATCGAGCCGACCTTGTATTTGTAAAAGCCGACTGTCGGCTCCAGCGGGGTCGCGGCAAAGGCTTGCGGAATGAATTCCAGCTTCGACGACAGCCCGAAGGCGGCCGCGGCAGCAGCCGTGCCGAGTACGGCGCGGCGGGTCATATCAAACATCGCAATATCTCCTCATGGTTATGGCTTTCGGGCCCGGTGGAGGCCGCGACCGATCGCAGCCATCCACTGAGGAAGAAGATCGACGGAGGTGGACGCTTATTCCCCGCCGCTGGAATATTTCTCTCAACCAATTGAAATGATTGAAGTTAATTTTACGGATTGAGATTGACGCGATAAGGCGGCAGGCTTGAGATCGCAGCCGGCGCACTTTTTTGTGTCGGGCCGGGAATAAACCCCGCGCGAGCGCGATCTAAGCTATCAGGCAACATTGCAAGCGCCCTATCCGAGGCTTACAGTCGGCATCGGCGTTTTGCGGGGATCACGATGATAGACGCCCGGATTATGAGTTCGATGACGCTCGCCGACCAGTTCAACCTATGGACATGGCACCGGCCGCAAAACACCGTGAGAGGCAAGCTGGCGCAGCTTCTGGTTCGCGTGGCTGCGTTCTTTGCACGGCCCAAAACGACCTGTCGCGCCATTCTCATGACAATGGCGGAACCGACCGCCAATGCCGGGGCGCAACATCACGCAAACTCCTCCCCCGACGAGACCATGCGCCGCTTCCAGCGCACCATCATCCCCCATCTGGATGCCGCCTATAATTTTGCGCGCTTCCTGAGCCGGGATGCCGATGCCGCGCAGGATATCGTGCAGGAGGCATATCTTCGCGCCTATAGGGGTTTTGGCGGTTTTCGTGACGGCGATGCTCGCGCCTGGACCTTCACCATCGTCCGCAATTGCTATCATGCCTGGCTACAGGAGGGCCGACGCAAGACCCGCTACGAACAGCCCATGACCGACGAACGGGATTCGGACGAAGACGCGCCCTCGCCCGATCCGGCCTCAGAGGAAGATACGCCGGAAGCCGCCTTCATCCGCAAATCGGAAACGCAGCGGGTGCGTGCGGTCATCAACATGTTGCCCGATGCCATGCGCGAGGTCCTCGTCCTGCGCGAGCTTGAGGATCTTTCCTACAAGGAGATTGCCGACATTATCGACGCGCCGATCGGCACTGTCATGTCACGCCTTGCCCGCGCCCGCCGTGATTTCGGCGAGGCCTGGCGCAGCCTTGATCAGACGGGGGCAGTGCGATGAGCGGTGGTAGGGAGCACGATGATCACGGCGAGTGGGCAGACCTGCTGCATGGCTTCATCGATGGCGAGTTGGACCCAGCCAATGCGGCGCGTTTCGAGGCCCACCTGGCGACCTGCCGGGAATGTGCCGGCGAGATGGAGAATGCCATGATGGTCAGACGCCTTTCCGCGCGCGACGGCGTAAAATGGCAAGCGCCGGACGCCGTCCATGCCCGCGTTCAGGCCGCACTTTCGCTGGAACAGGCGATGACCAAGCGCACGACGGCCGCGATCCAGACGGAAAGCCCCCAGACGGAAAGCTCATGGCATCGCGCCTGGCGATTGGTTCGCGAATGGAGCTTCGTGCCGTCGCTTGCGGTTCTCGGCGCCAGCCTCATGCTGGTGCTGAACGTGCCGCAGCAGAGCCAGACGATAGAAGACCAGCTTCTTTCAAGCCATGTGCGCTCGATGCTGGCAGACCACCTGACCGATGTGCTGACCTCAGACCAGCACACCGTCAAACCGTGGTTCAACGGCAAGATCGATTTCTCGCCGCCCGTGGTCGATCTGGCGAGCCAGGGCTTTCCCCTTGTGGGCGGCCGGGTGGATTACCTCGACGGCCGGGTGGTGGCGGCGCTGATCTATCGCAGGCACGGCCACATCATCAATCTCTTCGTCTGGCCCGCAGCATCGGGAGGCCGAAGCAATGCCGAGAAGGACGGCTACAATTTTGTCGAATGGCATGCGGACGGGCTGATCTTCTGGGCCGTCTCCGATGTCGCAGCCGCCGATCTCGCTGCTTTCCGCGACGATTTCACGCGCGCGACAACGCCATAAAGCAAAAAGCCGGCCGCATCGCAGCAGCCGGCTTTTTTTGATGGATGTAGAGGATCAGGCCGAGAGCTTGGCCAAAACTTCTTCCGAGACTTCGAAGTTCGAATAGACATTCTGAACGTCGTCGTCGTCTTCGAGACTGTCGATGAGCTTCATCAGCGACACGGCCTTTTCCTCGTCGACCGGCACATTGTTCTGTGCGCGCCAGATCGCCTTGACCGTTTCGGCTTCGCCGAGCGTCGCTTCGAGCGCCTTGGCAACTTCGCCGAGGGATTCGAAGGCGCAGATGATCACATGGCTTTCTTCATCGCTTTCGACATCGTCAGCGCCAGCTTCAATCGCCGCTTCCATGACCTTGTCGGCGTCGCCAACGGTCGGCTTGTAGGTGATTTCGCCGACGTGATCGAAGGAGAAGGACACCGAACCGGTTTCGCCGAGCGCACCGCCGGCCTTCGTGAAGATCGAGCGGACGTTGGACGCCGTGCGGTTACGATTGTCGGTCAGCGCCTCGACGATGATCGCCGTGCCGCCCGGACCGTAGCCTTCATAGCGGATCGCATCGTAATTCTCGGTGTCGGCACCAGACGCCTTCTTGATGGCGCGATCGATGTTGTCCTTCGGCATCGACTGCGCCTTGGCGTTCTGAATCGCCAGACGCAGGCTTGCGTTCATGGTCGGGTCAGGCAGACCCGACTTGGCGGCGACGGTGATTTCACGCGCCAGCTTCGAGAACATTTTCGAGCGCACCGAGTCCTGACGACCCTTGCGGTGCATGATGTTTTTAAACTGTGAATGGCCAGCCATGGCACCCCTGTTCACGTCTTTTGTTGGGAATGGGCGCCTTATAAAAGCGAAGCGGCTTTCATTCAAGTAAAAAGCCGGGTAACGCCGACGGCAGAAGCCTTCCGCCGCTATTCCTATGGCTTGACCGCAAGCCTTCCAGCCTGGATATCCGCAACTATCTCCATCGCCTTGTTCAATCCTTCGAGTGACACCGTTCCCTCGTTCGGGATCGCCTGCGGATTGGTTAGGCTTTCAGTCATCACACCATATCTCGCCCGATAGATGGTGCCGGTCTTGAGCTGGCCGATGATTTGGCCCGCCGGAACGCAGCCTTTGCCGTCGGTGGTAATCGGGGGATTGCTATCGACCCGCATGAAGGCGGTAATCCCGCTCGTACTTACACAGACGCTTTGTGGTGTGGTCGAATTGCCATAGCGGATGTGAAGGGGCGTCCCATTCACCGGGGAGATGCTGCAATCCCGCTTGTCGGTCATCGAATCGATCGGGCAATCAATGCTCCAAGTGCCGGGCGTGAACGGATCACTGCTCTTGCCGACGAAAACCGCGCCTCGACTGAATTTTTCGATGCGGTAGCCGTCCGAGGTGGTGCTGACCGGATTAGGCGAGACGCAGCCCGATAGTGTCGCAGCTATGATGGTAGTCAAAAGAACCCGGTTCATGCGCTTCCCCCAATGGTACAGCGCAATCAACCACACCCAGCATAGGTTGCAAAGATGGAAAAAACACGTTCGCAGGCTAGAATCGCCCAAGATCATCGGATTTTTCGTCGAACCGGCTGAAATATATCGGCTCGCTGGCGAAACCCGGAGAAGGTTAGCGCCAGAACTCCGGAATGGTCTCCGCAAGCCGCGGTCCGAGCCGCAGCGGCGCGATCTTTTCGGCCAATCCCGTTGTGTCCGAAATCTCGACGCCGACGCCGCAGATGGTCGCGGGCCCGGAAGCCGCCTCGAACCGTCCCTTCGGCATCTTCGAAATGAACCGGTTGAGCGGCTCTTCCTTTTCCATGCCGAGCGAGGAATCGTAATCGCCGCACATGCCGGCATCCGACATATAGGCCGTGCCGCCATTCAGGATCTGCGCATCGGCCGTCGGCACATGCGTGTGCGTGCCGACGACGAAGCTGGCACGGCCATCGACAAAATGGCCGAAACACTGCTTTTCGCTGGTCGCTTCCGCATGGAAATCGAAGATGATCGCGTCCGCCTGCTCTTTCAACGGGCATGCGTCGAGAATGGCTTCTGCCGCCTTGAAAGGGTCGTCCAGCTCGGGATGCATGAAGACGCGACCCATGATGTTGGCAACGAGCACGCGGGCGCCGTTGCGTGCGTAGTAGATGCCGGATCCGCGACCGGGTGTGCCGGCAGGATAGTTGGCGGGGCGCAGGAACTGGTCATGGCGCTCGCAGAAAACCACGGCTTCCTTCTGATCCCAGACATGGTTGCCCGTTGTCACGACATCGGCGCCGGCATTGATCGTCTCAAGGAAAATGTCCTCGGTGATGCCGAAGCCGCCGGCAGCATTCTCGCCGTTGACGATGACGAAATCGAGCTTCAGGTCGGACACTAGCCCCGGCAAACGGTCCCATACCGCAACTCGTCCGGTCTTACCGACCATGTCACCCAAAAAAAGCAGCCGCATTCTCTATCCAATCGCTTCCGAAACGAAATTGAGTCCGCTCTCGGTCAAAATCGCGTCAAGACGGACATCATGCGGCTCAGCCGGTACTGATGGCACTTCTTGGCAATCAAATGCAATGCCGATCAGGCGCGGATTCAGGCCTTTTTCATGCAGACGGGTGATCGCGCGGTCGTAATAGCCGGCGCCATAGCCGATGCGGTGGCCGGTTTTGTCGAAGGCAGAAAGCGGTATCAGCATGACCCCTGGGTCAAGCACCGCCGCCTCGGGGCCGGGTCCGGACGTCCCGAATCCGCAAGGGACGAGCGGCGCACCCGGCACGAGCTCACGAAAGACGATCATGCTTTTGTCGAGGATGATGGGCACGCAAAGCCGCGCGCCGCGCGCCCTGAACTGTGCCATCAATGGCCTTATGTCGGCCTCCGAGCGGATCGGCAGAAAGCCGGAAACGACCGTGCCAGGCTCGATGTCGATCGCATCGCCGCCATGGGTCGCCATGGCCAGTGCCTTTTCGATGCGCTCGTCGGCCGGGATGGCGTCCCGCGCCGCCAGACGCTCGTTGCGATATTGGGCTTTCAGCTCTTTCGGGGTCATCGGATCTTCGCAAAAATCTATGATATCACGAAAACATAATGAGCCGGCCGCCCAATGCAATGCGCGAAAGCGACATGCGGCAATCGCATGGCCGATCCGGCATATCAGCCGTTACGGACAAGAGACATCTTGCCGTTGCCGTCGACATGCGCACGAACATTTTCATAGTTCAGTAGCGTCGAGTGATCGGTTTCCACGGGATGGGAATGCGTCGCGGTAATGACGAGCACATCCGCGCCGGCTGCCTCGCCGGCCTTGATACCCGCCATCACATCCTCGAACACCAGGCAATCCGAGGTGCGCAGACCAAGGCGTTGCGCGCCGAGGATATAGCCCTGCGGATCAGGCTTGCCGACCTTGACATCCTCTGCTGTCACGATGAAGCGCGGCACAGGGATGCCTGCGGCATCAAGGCGGGCCATCGCCAGACGATATGGGGAGGACGTCACGATCGCCCAGCGCTCCGGTGGCAGGGACGCCAGGAAGTCGATGGCTCCCGGCAGCGCGACCACGCCTTCGATGTCGGCAATTTCCGCTTCCATGATCAGGTTCGACTCGGCAACCGGATCGACTCCGGGCAGGTTCAATTGGCCGATCGTGTCGACGCCGCGCTTGCCATGCATGGTCGGCATGAACTTCTCGACATCGAGGCCCTTGCTGCGGGCCCAATTGCCCCAGACGCGTTCGGCAGCGGCGATCGAATTGATGATCGTGCCGTCCATGTCGAACAGGAAGCCGGAATAGGATTTGGCGAAGGCGGGAGACGGTGCGGCGGACAAGGCAGGCCCTTTCTGGAGCAATTACAGCAAAGCTGCGCAGCGCTTTGCGTCCGGAATTGCGTGAAGACAAAAGACAGAGCATTTCCGCGACCCGGTTTGAAGCGGAAATGCTCGAGACATGAAAGCGACCAGCGGCGCCAGCCGCACCACTCGCAATATGTGCTTCCTCCGACTAACGGTAGCCGCGGCAAGAAGCAATTGATTGCTGAGCGACGAACCCTGGAAAGGTCCGCTCGCTGCGTTCGCCCGCCTCCATACCGGAAGAAGAGGCTGGTATCACCAGGAAAACATATGAGGGTGGTGGGCGGCTGCACAAATCAGCCGCCCGCGTCGATCTGTTATTCGCCGAGGCGGCTCTTCAGACCATTGATGATGTGGTTGGACAAAGCCTCGTAGTCGTCGTCGAAATGGTGGCCGCCGCTCATGGCGATGATTTCGGCGCCGGTGTCCTTGAGCAGCGGGCACGCGACATCCTCGTCATCGTCCTTGCCGTAGACGCACTGCACCATTTTCGGATTGATCGACTTCAGATCCTTGACCGGATCTCCGCCCTTGCCTTCGCTCGATGCGCCAAGCCAGCCCATGACCGAAATCACGTAATCGACCTTCTGCGACAGCGACAACAGCGACATCTGGACGATTTTGTCCTTCTGAACCTGCGGCAAACGGTTGTAGCTCGCCGGCAGCACGTCGGCGCCGAAGGAGTAGCCGACCAGCACAACATGCTTGACCTTGAAGCGCTTGGTGTAGAAATCGATGATCCGGGCAAGGTCGTTCGCCGTCTGCTGCGGATCCCGCTCGGTCCAGAAATAATGCAGGGAATCGACGCCCACGACCGGAATGCCCTGATCCTGCAGATAGCTGCCGACTTCCTTGTCGATGTCGCGCCAGCCACCATCGCCGGAATAGACGATTGCAAGCGTGTCTTCCGTCGGCGTCGTTTCCATGACATCGAGCGGCAGGCCGAGCGGCGACTTCGAGCTGTCGATCGTCTTCATCAGATCGGCAAGCGAAGCCTCAAGCGTCGCATAGGTGTCGGCATTGTCGGAATCCGTCGTCTGGACCTCGGGATGATCCTTCTGGATGTCTGCGACGTGGTCACGGCCATCCTTCGGCGCATTTGCCGTATAGGTCACGAGAATGGGATTGGGCAGAGCGCCATCCTGCAGGCCGAAGGACACCATATCGCCATCGGTCTTCTTCTCGGCCGGCGTGCAGAGTTCCTGCTTCAGGCCGATGCCGGCTGTCGGATCAACCGCCAGCGTGCCGGCAACCGTTGCATCCGGCGTCTGGGCAGCAATCGTCAGCGCCATGGCGCCGCCGGCACCGACACCAGCGATGATCGGCAGCTGATAGGTGCTGTCAGCAAAGGAGCGCTGCACCTGTTGGCTCAGCGATTCCAGATCCGCGACGATGTAGATGCAGCCGTCATTCTTGCTGACGTCATATTTGTTGAGCGAAGCCAGGAAGGACGGATAGTCGATACCGATGACAAGCGAACCGTTCGAAACGAGCTTGTCGGCAACCGCCTTTTCCTTGTCACCCCAGCCGGCCAGGTCCGAAATCAGCACGACTTCGTTCGAGACCTTGCCCTGCGGGCGCATGATATGCGGCGCCGGGATCATGCCCAGATCGTATTTTTTATCGTCAGCTTCCGCCCGTGCCTGACCCGACACCAGCAGGCCTGCCGACAACATGCATCCGAAAGCCAATGACATTGCGTATTTCAAGATCATTTCCTCACGACCCCCTTAAGTCCGCCCCCGATGAGGAATGTGGCATCCATCAACGCGATAATTGGACTCACACCGCCCGAAACAGCCAGATAGCGCGGCTGCCACTCGGGATGAAACTTGGATTTGAAGGCACGAAGCCCTTTGAAATTGTAGAAGCGTTCGCCGTGTTCGAAAACCGTTCCCCCGACCCTGTCCCAGACAGGTGCCGATTCTCGCCTCGACATGCCCGATAGCGGAGCCATGCCGAGGTTGAAACGATGAAAGCCCTCGCCCTTGAGGTATTCGAGGACCTGAACGAACAGGAAGTCCATCGAACCTTTCGGAGCATCGGGCGAAAAACGCATCAGGTCGACGGATCCCTCTTCCTTGGTCTCCGTCATCAGAATATTCGCAAAAGCGACGATCTTTCCATCCTTCTTCAATACGCCTATCGGCTGTGAGCTCACATAATCCGGATCGAACGCGCCCAGCGAAAAGCCTTTTTCCTTGGCATTGTGATCAGCGAGCCAGCTATCCGAGACATGAGCCAGCTCTTCCATCACCTCGGCTATATCTTGCGGCTGGATAACGGCAAATTCTAGTCCATCGCGAACCGCGCGGCTTGCCGTCTGCCTGAGATTGGCCCATTTGCCGCCTTTCAGCTCGAAATTCGAGAGATTGACCACCGCCAGCTCGCCGAGTTTGAAGGCGCGCAAACCGGCGTCCGCGCAATAGGAAAGCAGTGCCGGCGAGATCTGATAGAAGACCGAGCGGCAGCCGGCCGCCCGGGCCGTTTCGACAAATCGCCAGATGAGGTCGGGAAGCGCGTGGCGCGGGCCAACTGGATCGAAAAGGGCGATCCAGGAACGGCCCTGCTTGCCGTACATGATGAAAGCATCGCCCTTTTCCGAGAACATGATGCTCTTGTCGCCCATGCGCACGAGATTGGCGTCGGCGATGCCTTGCTTGCGGACGATTTCCACCGCACGCGCCACGACATCGCCCGTCACCGGCTCCAGCCGCTTCGCCGCCGGGCGCAGCAGGCTGAAGATGGCGATCGCCGACGACAGGATGGAAATGCCGAGCGCAGCACGGAGGCCTCGCGGCGCTTCGTCGGCAAACTCGAACTGCCACCAGAGCTGGCTGCTGTATCCGACATCGCGATAGACGAAGAACAGCACCACGATGGCACCGATGCAGATCACCGCCATGGCCGTCAGCCATCCGGCCGTCAGCGTCTGGCTCAACAGCGATGCCGGCCGGTTGAAGAGCCGACGACTGACGACGAGGCTGAAGATGAAGAACGCCAGCAAGCCTGCTTCGACGATGGCGATCGCCTTCAGCAGCGATAGCAAGAGGGCGAAGGCTGCCGAGAATATCGACACCCACCATGCACCGTCGAGCCGCTGCCCGAGGCCGCGTGCCGCGACGACGATAGTCAGTCCGAGCAGGCTGGAGAAGAAATGCGCGCTTTCGACGACAGGCAGGGGCAGATAGTCGGACAGGACGATCAGATTCTGGTCCGGCGTCGGCGTCACGCTCGAAAAGATCAGCATCATGCCGAGCAGGAGCGCAAAAGCGGACAGCAATTGCGGCATGAGACGACCGCCGACACGGCGCATGCTGGACGCGGCGGGATGATCGACGAAGCGACGCAACTCGGCGACCGAGATCGCCGCAATCGCGATGACGAGCGGAATGACGTTGTAGATGACGCGATAGAGAACCAGCGAGCTCAGCACCGCATCTTCGTTCACCGAGCTGCCGAGCCAGGCGATGATGATCGTCTCGAAGACGCCGAAGCCGGCCGGAACGTGGCTGAGGACGCCAAGACCGACGGCAATGGCATAAATGGCAAAGAAGCCCGGCCAGCCGATCGAGGATTCCGGCAGCAGTACGTAGAGTACCGAGGCCGAGGCGGCGATGTCGAATGCGGTCACCAGGAACTGTCGCGACCAGGTGCGCGAATCCGGCAAGCGCACGGCAACCGGTCCGAGTCGTATCTCGCGGCCATTGCGGCCCGCGAAAACCACGAAAGCAAGAGCTACGAGAATGGCGACTGCGACGAGGCGCAGCCAAAGACCTGCAACGTTGATCAGCGGTCCGATTTCATCGGCGATCACCAAAAGGGCAACGGCACCGACGGCGGCAAGACCGAGACCGAAGGCCAGCGTGACGAATGCGATGACCCGGGTGATGTCGTCGGGCGACAAGCCCATGCGGGTGTAGGCCCGATAACGGATCGCGCCGGCACTGAGCGCACCGAAGCCTGCGGTATTTCCCACGGCATAGGCGCTGAACGAGGTAAGCGCCACATGCGGAAACGGCAGCTTCTTGCCGATATATTCGAGCGCGTTCTGATCGTAGAAGATCAGTGAAGCAAAGCTGAGGCCCGTGAACAGCAGAGCCAGCAGCACCGAAGAGATCTTCGTCGTCGTCAGCGCATGCACGACGTCGTCGTAGCGGACTTCATTGGTCAGATCGTAGATCGCGTAGGCTGCGATGCAGAAGACGGCGACGGTGAGAACGGCAACAATCAGCGCGCGAAAGCGATTGAGGAAACCGACGATACCGCCACGCTCTTCCAGTTCCTCATCGGCATTTTCCAGATCGATTGGACTCGACATGCTTTACTCGCTTGTTGACCGTCGCCAGTCCTGATTGTTCGGACATTCAGTAACACCGACAATATGTCTTTGTGTTACAGCCCTGCATTTCTTGCACGGGCCCGTTATGATGCGCGCCCCCATCATTCTAAATTTAGGCAATTTTGGCGCAGGCCCCGATCCACCAACAATGAATCTGTCATTATTTAAATGATTTCGTCATTCCGTTGGCTTTTGAGCTTAACCCCATGCACAAAAGTCACCTTTTTATCCCACCTTGACCGCTGCTCCCTATCAGGAATCGACTTCCCGGTCACCTGCCGTTCCGTGCCTTTCGAAGTGAGATTTGCACGCGCGGAAAAGACGACTGGAAACAAAGTTCTGGACATCTTCTTCAGCAAATCACAACGAAAGATAGCGCGCCGAGCCGCCCGATCAACCAGGTTCTGCAATCGGGGATTGGGGCCAGACGGCCCATAAAAATCGGCTCGTCCGCAGGGCTTCTGCGGACGAGCCGTGATGGCAGCCTCATGATATTCACAACCTTCAGCGATCTGGCGCTTCCGCCGGTTCGCCTCGCATCTCGCTCCGAAAATACCCTTCACGCAGATTGATGCCATATTCGACAAAGGCCTTCATGCAGCAAAGCATCTGCGTCCACCCCTCGCAGTTCAGATAGGTGCCGCGGCGGCCCGCTTCGTCTTCACGCCAACCGGATTCCTCGATGACGACAAGCGTTCCTCCATCATCCAGCGCATCGAACGTCATCTCGATCTTGGTTCTGTAGCGAATGCCGTCTTCTCCATTGCCGCCTTCCCAGTGAAGGACGATGCGCTTGTTGTCCTCCACTTCGTTGACCTCCACAGGCATATTCTTCCACCAGATGACGGTCGTTCCAGCCACGAGCGGGGCACTGGCGCCACCGACGGTCGTGAAGTAGCTCGAAAGCTTGCTTGGATTGACGACAGCATCGAAGACTTCTTCGACCTTGCGGCCGATCCGTCCTGAGATCCGAACACTCAATGTCATGACATCTCCTCCGTTATCAGTTTCAGACCGTCGCTCCATTGCGAATGGCCTCATTAATGTTATAAAAGCATAACATGTCAACCGAATCGGATAGCGACCTCATTTTCAAAGCCCTCGCCCATCGGCGGCGGCGCGAAATTCTCGACATGCTGAAGGACGCGCCGCGCACGACCGGCGCGCTCTGCGAGGCCTTTGCGGATATGGATCGCTGCACTGTCATGCAGCATCTGAAAGTGCTGGAGGATGCGGATCTCGTCATTGCCAGGAAAGATGGGCGCGAACGCTGGAACCATTTGAACAGCCTGCCGATCAAACAAATCCACGATCGCTGGATCAGCGCCTATGCCGGCCACGCCCTCACCATCCTCGATCAGCTGAAGAATGACCTGGAGGGCTAGAACCCCATCGATCTGTCCGCAACGAGGCCGGGCATCAGCACCTCGACCCTTGCGAGGCGCCGGCGCGAATTGCCCGAGGTTCAATTTTCGGCCCGAACACCTGCCTGAAGCTGAGTGAGGATCTCGATCAGCTTCGGCGCCATATCGCGAATTTCGACCAGATGGATCGAGCTGAGTTGCTGCAGAACCTTGTCGGACTTTTCCGTCAGGTGCAGGGTCTGGCGACGTTTGTCTGCGGGATCGGGGTGGCGCGTCACATAGTCACCATCGATCAATCGCCCGACCAGCTCCGTCGCCGTATGCGGCGCAATCAGCAGCTTTTCCGCCAGCATGCCGATCGTCATCGGATCGCCGGCGCGGTTGCCCTTGATAGCCAGAAGCGCCTGGTGCTGCTGTGGCGGCAGGCCAGCCTCCTGAGCGGCTGACGTGCTGAAATCCGTGAATTTGCGCAGGGTGTAGCGCAGCGTGGCCAGCGCCTCGTAATCCGCCTGCGACAAGGTTTCATCCAAATTCCGCACCATCACATCGTCCTCTTTGCCGCAGCCGGCAATCTCTGTTGATTTATATCGCATTACGATATAATTGCCATCTCAGCGCCGAAAGCAATCGAATGACAGGCGCTCACGCTTACAGCATGTCGCGCAAAAGTGTGCAGCGGTTTTGCGGCTACGACATGCGTGAAATCAAAGAGCTAAAGCGCGTGAAGCGAATCTGAAAGATCGCGACGCGCTTTAGAGCAATTCCAGGAAAAGTGCGAAGCGGTTTTCCGTCCGGAATGCGTAAAAACAAGAAGATAGAGTATTTTCGCGGCTCGAAGGAAGGCGGAAATGCTCCGGCACAGAAGGTCGCCTATGCAGGACATCCATACCGCACAAAATAACAGGCATGATTTTTCCGGCGGAGCATCCCGGAAGGACAATGGCGACTTCACCACAGACAAGCGCGTGCTGCTGTTGATGGCCATGGCGCTGGTGGTCGGCACCGGCGGCGCCTTTGCTGCCTGGGTGTTGATCAAGCTCATCGCGCTCGTCAGCAATGGTGTCTGGTTGTTCAAGGTCAGCACCGAACCGCTCTCTTTCACCGCTGTGGCACGCTCGCCCTGGATGGTGGCGGCTCCGGTTCTCGGCGGCCTCGTCATCGGCCTCATGGCACGCTACGGCTCGGAGAAAATCCGTGGCCACGGGATTCCCGAGGCCATCGAAGCCATCCTGATCGGCGGCAGCCGCATGTCGCCGAAAGTGGCTGTGCTGAAGCCCCTATCATCGGCGATTTCGATCGGCTCCGGCGGCCCGTTCGGCGCGGAAGGCCCGATCATCATGACGGGTGGAGCGATCGGCTCGCTCTTCGCACAGCTCTTTCATCTGAGCGCGGCCGAGCGCAAGACCCTGCTCGTCGCCGGTGCCGCAGCCGGCATGACGGCCGTGTTCGGCACCCCGATCGCTGCCGTGATGCTCGCCGTCGAACTGCTGTTGTTCGAATGGAAGCCACGCAGCTTCATCCCCGTCGCCGTCGCAGCCTGCGTCTCAGTCGTCTGGCGTCCACTGCTGATCGGCAGCGGCGCGCTGTTTCCCGCGCATTTCGAGACGACCCTGTCTT
Organism: Rhizobium sp. ASV8; assembly: GCF_016429255.1. Taxonomy (GTDB): domain Bacteria; phylum Pseudomonadota; class Alphaproteobacteria; order Rhizobiales; family Rhizobiaceae; genus Rhizobium. The sequence continues at coordinate 15,568 of NZ_JAELUG010000046.1, read as the reverse complement.
GGTGGGGCATCCTGCTCGCCGCCGGGCTCGGCATCGTTTCGGGCCTGCAATCCGGCCTGCTGACCACCCTGCTCTATAAGATAGAAGACGCCTTCGAAAAACTGCCGATCCACTGGATGTGGTGGCCGGCCCTCGGCGGCCTCGTCGTCGGCCTTGGCGGCTTGATCGAGCCTCGCGCGCTCGGCGTCGGCTATGACATCATCGCGGATCTGTTGCACAACCATATTGCAGCAGGCGCTGTCCTTGCGATCCTTCTGGTCAAGGCAGGTATCTGGCTGGTCGCCCTGTCCTCCGGCACGTCGGGCGGCGTGCTCGCACCGCTCCTTATCCTCGGCGGTGCGCTCGGCTGGCTCGTTGGCCTGGTCCTCCCCGGCGATCCAGGCTTCTGGGCTCTGCTCGGCATGGCCGCCATGATGGGTGGCACCATGCGCGCTCCGCTGACCGGCACCTTCTTCGCCATGGAGCTGACGGGAGACATGGGGGCAGTCGTCCCCCTGCTCGCGGCCACCGTAGCGGCCTATGCCGTCACCGTATTGCTGCTGCGTCGCTCCATCCTGACCGAGAAGATCGCCCGACGCGGCCAGCACATCACCCGCGAATACGGCATCGATCCCTTCGAACTCACCCGTGCCGCCGATATCATGATCGCCAAGGTCGACACCTTGCCCGCCACCATGCGCCTGTCCGAAGCCCTGGCGCTTATGACCGAGCGGCTGGACGCGCATCGCTTCTATCCCGTTGTCGAAAACAATGGCCGGCTGGTTGGCATGATCTCGCGTGCTGACGCCCTGCGGTGGCAAAGTGAACCCGAACTGATGGACCAATCGCTCTACGACGTGATCTCGGACACGGCCATTCCTGTCGCTCATCTAGAGGACACGGTGGGCCGCGTTGCCGACATCATGATCCAGGCCGATACGGGCCGCGTCCCCGTCGTCGAGGCACAAACCGGCCGGCTCGTGGGCTTGATCGCCCGCAAGGATCTGCTGCGATTGCGCAGCGCGACCAATCGCGCAGAACTGGAGCGAGGCGCTTATCTGCGTTCGAAAAGTTAAGGGGAGGAGGAGTGGCGTCAGCGCGGCAAAAGAACTGCGCGGCGCCTTCCTTGCCTTACAGCATCAGCTTTTCTGAAAATCGGAATCGATTTTCAGAAAAGCTGATGCGCCGTTTCAAAGAGATGGAACGGAAAAATTTGAAGAGCGATCCACGACGACCGATGGATGTTTACGATCCTGGGTGCCTACAAACGTAGGTGGGCGCCATATGTCCAAGCCCACGGGCCTGGTCAGGGACAGCTCCCTTTGGATCGAGTATGGCCCCAGGGATTGTGGTTCCTGTCGGGAAGCGCAGACCGCATGGACTATATAGAGCGGATTGCGCCGGCGCACCAGAGGCACCGGCCGGCATCCGCACAAATAAACTCAAGTCTGTTCGGTGCTTGGCCGGGCGATCAGCTTTTCGGTAATGCCGTGAATATGCATCGTCACCTCATCGATGACGCTGGCCAGCGTCTCCTCAGCCTGCGCATTGGCCGCCATGGTCGTATCGCGATTGCTGCGCAAGCCCTCCAGCTCGGTCTCAAGCGCGGAAACGCGGCGCGTCAGTTCCGACACCTCGTCGGTGATCATGATCCCGGCCATCACGGTGAGACGCAGGTCGCCGATCTCCCCAAACTGGTCCTTCAAGTGCAGCACATAGCGGTCGAAGCGGGTGGCAAGATCGGTCAGATGATCTTCCTGACCTTCTTCGCAGGCCATCCGGTAGGCTTTGCCGTCGATCGTTACCGTTACTTGTGCCATTCGACTTTCCGATCATTGCCGTGCCGCGACGGCTGCCTCCCGAGGGATCAGCGGTCCAGCACGGCTCTTATGGTTTCCATCGCCGTGACAAGCCGACGCGACACTTCGCGATTGACTTCCTCAAGCCGGTTCGCCCGGAACTCGGCCTGATCGAGTTCCTGAGCCAGGCGCGAGCGATCGGCATGAACCCGCCGAACCTCGCCTTCTATGTCGCTATGCGCACGCTCGCGCTCGAACCGCCCGTCGACAGCGCTTTCCAAAGTCGAAAGCGCCTGGCGTAACTGGGCGAGCGCTGCTTCCACCGTTTTGCCTGAAGGTGTCATGGCCTTCGATACTCCGCGCAAGGCCCGAATCAAAACATCCGGCCACTTGTCTGATTTCGCAACAATATTCAACTCGGCGACTGCACGTCAATAAAGGCTGCCATGCCGCAGGCACCCTATTCTGTGGATGAATGCCGCCTTTGCCGGCTGCATAGGCCTTGTCGCATGATTGTCGTCTTTTGTAAAAGTGATCGGGCAAATGTCAAAAAATTGCCGCAGGCGACCCCGAATGGCCCCTCGATTTGTTGACTTGCTCGCCCCAACTGCTATGTCTCAGCCGCCTGAGGCAACGTTGGAAATAGCGTTCGGAAGAGCGTCTCCCCTTCGCCCGCCTTTCAACCGATGGCCCTCCCTCCCAAGCGTGTGGCCATCCCCCGAGAACCCGGAACACTGCGGAAAAACCCATGAACTCTCGCGAACAACACGACCGGATGGCGAATGCAATCCGTTTCCTTGCCATGGATGCTGTCGAGAAGGCCAATTCCGGTCACCCCGGTTTGCCAATGGGGATGGCCGATGTTGCCACCGTTCTCTTTGGCAAATATCTGCGCTTCGATCCGAAGAACCCTCTTTGGCCTGACCGCGACCGCTTCGTCCTGTCGGCCGGCCACGGCTCGATGCTGCTTTATTCGGTTCTCTACCTCACCGGCTATCCGGACATGACGGTCGATGAGCTCCAGCGCTTCCGCCAGCTCGGCTCCAAGACCGCAGGCCATCCGGAATATGGCCACGCCACCGGCATCGAAACCACCACCGGCCCGCTCGGCCAGGGCATTGCCAATGCCGTCGGCATGGCGATCGCCGAGCGCAAGCTGCGTGAGGAATTCGGCTCGGAGCTCCAGGATCACTACACCTACGCCATGTGCGGCGACGGCTGCCTGATGGAAGGTATCAGCCATGAAGCCATCGCGCTTGCCGGCCACCTGAAGCTCAACAAGCTGATCCTGTTCTGGGACAATAACTCCATCACCATCGATGGCGCCGTCTCGCTGTCGGATTCGACCGACCAGATCATGCGCTTCAAGGCCGTTCACTGGAACACCATCGAAGTCGACGGTCATGACCAGGCCGCAATCAGCGCCGCTATCGAAGCCGCTCACAAGTCCGACCGTCCGACGCTCATCGCGTGCAAGACGATCATCGGCTTCGGCGCTCCGAACAAGCAGGGCACCCACAAGGTCCACGGCTCGCCGCTCGGCGCCGAGGAAATCGCCGCCACCCGCGTCGCGCTCAACTGGCCTTACGAGCCCTTCGTCATCCCGAACGATATCCTGGGTGAATGGCGCGCTGCCGGCGAACGTTCCGTCGGAACCCGTGAAGCCTGGGAAGGCCGCCTTGCCGCAGCCGACGCTGCCAAGAAGGCCGAGTTCACCCGCCGCTTCGACCACAAGCTGCCCGCCGGCTTCGACGCCGCCATCAGCGACTACAAGAAGAAGCTTGCCGAAACCAAGCCGACGGTCGCAACCCGCAAGGCATCAGAAGACGCGCTCGAAGTCATTAACGGCTTCATTCCAGAAACGATCGGCGGTTCCGCCGACCTGACGCCGTCGAACAACACCAAGACCAGCCAGATGAAGTCGATCACCCCGACCGATTTCTCGGGCCGCTACATGCACTGGGGTATCCGCGAGCACGGCATGGCTGCTGCCATGAACGGTATCGCGCTCCACGGCGGTCTCATCCCCTATAGCGGCGGCTTCCTGATCTTCTCGGATTATTGCCGCCCGCCGCTCCGCCTCGCCGCCCTGATGGGCATCCGCGCCATCCACGTCCTGACGCATGATTCCATCGGCGTCGGCGAAGACGGCCCGACCCACCAGCCGGTCGAGCAGGTCGCAAGCCTGCGCGCCATCCCGAACTTCCAGCTGTTCCGCCCGGCGGACGCCACGGAAACGGCGGAATGCTGGCAGATCGCCATCAAGACGACCAATCGCCCGTCCGGCCTCGCTCTAACCCGTCAGAACCTTCTGGCCGCTCGTACGGAATACAGCGAAAAGAACCTCTGCGAACAGGGCGCCTACACGCTGGCCGGCAATGTCGACGCCAAGGTGACCATCTTCGCTTCGGGCTCCGAAGTCGAGCTTGCTGTCGCAGCCCGCACGGCTCTCGAAGGCAAAGGCATCTCCACGCGCGTCGTATCCGTTCCCTGCACCGAACTCTTCTTCGAGCAGCCGGATGCCTACCGCAAGGAAGTCATCGGCAACTCGCCGGTCAAGGTTGCCGTCGAAGCCGGCGTTCGCGAAGGCTGGGATGCCTTCATCGGACCGGAAGGCGCCTTCATCGGCATGAAGGGCTTCGGCGCTTCGGCTCCTTACAAGGACGTCTACAAGCACTTCGGCATCACCACGGAAGCCGTTGTCGCCGCTGCTGAGGCAAAGCTTTCCTGAGGGCGCTGACAAGCGCTCTCAAATCCAATAGACAAACACCCTGAGTGAACGGGAGTGAATTTCAATGACTGTAAAAGTAGCCATCAACGGCTTTGGCCGCATCGGCCGTAACGTCCTGCGCGCCATCGTCGAGTCGGGCCGCACCGACATCGAAGTCGTCGCCATCAACGACCTCGGCCCGGTCGAAACCAACGCGCACCTGCTGCGCTACGACTCTATCCACGGCAAGTTCCCTGCCGAAGTGAAGGTCGAAGGCGACACGATCATCGTTGGCGGCGGCAAGCCGATCAAGGTCACGGCGATCAAGGATCCGGCAACGCTGCCGCACCGCGATCTCGGCGTTGACATCGCGATGGAATGCACCGGCATCTTCACGTCTCGCGACAAGGCTGCCGCACACCTGACGGCCGGCGCCAAGCGCGTCATCGTTTCGGCTCCTGCCGACGGTGCCGACCTGACCGTCGTCTTCGGCGTCAACCACGACCAGCTCACCAAGGAGCACCTGGTCATCTCCAACGCGTCCTGCACCACGAACTGCCTGGTGCCGGTCGTCAAGGTTCTCGACGACGCCGTCGGTATCGACCATGGCTTCATGACAACCATCCACTCCTACACCGGCGACCAGCCGACGCTGGACACCATGCACAAGGACCTGTACCGCGCTCGCGCCGCAGCCCTGTCCATGATCCCGACGTCGACGGGTGCCGCAAAGGCTGTTGGTCTCGTCCTGCCGCACCTCAAGGGCAAGCTCGACGGAACGTCGATCCGTGTTCCCACGCCGAACGTCTCGGTCGTCGATTTCAAGTTCGTGGCCAAGAAGGCAACGACGGTCGGCGAAATCAACGAAGCCATCAAGGCTGCAGCGAACGGCAAGCTGAAGGGCATCCTCGGCTACACCGACGAGCCGCTGGTTTCCCGCGACTTCAACCATGACAGCCACTCGTCGATCTTCGCGACCGACCAGACCAAGGTCATGGAAGGCAATTTCGTGCGTATCCTCACCTGGTACGACAACGAATGGGGCTTCTCCAGCCGTATGTCCGACACGGCCGTTGCCTTCGCAAAGCTGATCTGATCATGGCCTTCCGCCCGCTCCTTCCGACGACAGTCCGCTGGCGTCCCCTGGAAGGAGACGGGCTGGAACACCTGACGATTACCCCAATCGACAATGCCGGCGGTGCGGCCATTCGCGCTGCCGGCATTATTATTGGTGCACGCGGCGGCACGCCCTATGGCGTCTCCTACCGCATCGATTGCGCGGCCAATTGGGCCGTCCTCTCCTTTTCCGTCGAAGCCACGGATGGGCGCCGCATTGCGCTTACCTCGGATGGCAGTGGCCGCTGGCGTACCGAAAGCGGCCGTGCCTTGCCGCAATTCGACGGCTGCATCGATATCGACCTCTATGGTTCGCCCTTCACCAACAGCTTGCCGATCCGCCGGCTCGAACCAGCGCCGCAGGACGGCACGGCGAAACTATCGATGCTCTATATCCCGTTCGACAGTTTCGAACCCGTGCGCGACCGGCAGAACTACACCTGCATCGCACCGGAAGCGCTTTATCGCTATGCGGCGGAAGATCGGGACTTTACCGTCGATCTGCCCGTCGACGCGGACGGTCTCGTGATCGACTATCCGATCTATTTCAGGCGCGCCGAGCTTTGATCGGCGACAGATGCAGATCCCGGCATCGCCTTAAAAACATTTCGAAACTTTTCCTCCCCTGCCCTGCTATGGTCCAGATTTACCTATAAATTTCGGGCTGAAAGTCTCCCAGGGCATTTCAAGCCGCTTTGTCGTTCTGGCAAGGCGCATCACACCATGACGTTGCAATCGCTGGAGCGGGTTTCAACTGAGAACCCTCCCCGAGCGATATGGTATTTGCCAATCCGCGCGATACGACGGCATGATGGGTGGCGGAGGGATTTTGGACATTCCGGGCTTTGGCCCAAGCAGCGGCGCACGGAAGAGGGAAAAGAGAGTGGAGGCATTTTACATTATCGTGCTGATCAGCACGGTGCTGATTCTCATAGCAGCTTTTTCCAGCCTCATCGCATTCCGTTTCGGTGCACCCTTGCTGCTGCTTTTCCTGATGATCGGCCTTGCCGCAGGGACTGACGGGCTGGGCATCGAATTCTCCAACAATTATCTCGCTTATATCCTCGGGTCGCTGGCACTCGCGATCATCCTCTTCGATTCCGGCTACGGCACGCCGATCCAGGCCTTCAAGCTTGCCGCCGCACCGGCGCTGACCATCGCCTCGGTCGGTGTTCTCGTAACGGCGGCTCTGTTCGGTCTTGCGGCCTCCTGGCTGCTCGGTTTCACCTGGCTCCAGGGCCTGCTGCTCGGTTCCATCGTCGCCTCCACCGATGCGGCGGCCGTCTTCTTCCTGCTGCGCATCGGCGGCATCAATATCCGTGACAAGGTGCGCTCGACGCTGGAAGTCGAATCCGGCACCAACGACCCGATGGCCATTTTCCTGACGCTGGCGCTGGTCGAGCTTCTGGCCAGCGGCGAAGGTTATGGCGGCATCAACCTTGCCATGCTGGCGACCTTCGTTCAGCAGATGGGCCTCGGCGTCATTCTGGGCCTGATCGGCGGCATGATGATCGTCCTCATCGTCAGCCGCCTGGAAACCGATCGCGGCCTGACGCCGATCTTCGTGCTGGCGCTGGCGCTTCTCGTCTTCTCGTTTACCGGCGCCGTCGGCGGCAGCGGCTTCCTGGCCGTCTATGTCGCCGGCATCTATGCTGGCAATCGCAAGATGCCAGCCTCCGCCTCGATCAAGCGCTTTCAGGACGGCATGACCTGGCTCGCGCAGATCATCATGTTCCTTGTGCTCGGCCTGCTCGCGACGCCATCGCAGTTTCCCGCCATCGCCATTCCCGCCGTGGCGCTCGCGCTGTTCCTGATCTTCGTCGCACGACCGATCGCCGTCTGGCTCTGCCTGCTGCCTTTCGACTACACACAGCGCGAGACCGGCTTCGTCGCCTGGGTCGGTCTGCGCGGCGCCGTGTCCATCCTGCTCGCCATCATGCCGATCCTCGGCGGCCTTGAGGCCGGCCACATCTATTTCAACGTTGCCTTCATCGTCGTGCTGGTGTCGCTGCTCGTACAGGGATGGACGATCAAACCGATGGCGCGACGCCTCGGCCTCATCGTGCCGCCGCGCATGGGCGCGATCGACAAGGTGGAGGTCGACCTGCCAGGCACCGTCAATCACGAGCTGCTCACCTACCGCGTCGTCAAGGACAGCCCGGTGCTGCGCGGCGAGCGCATTCCGCGTTGGGCCATGCCCTCGCTCGTCGTCCGCGACGGCAAGTCCATGCGCTATCAATATGCCGGCCGCCTGCGCGAGAACGACGTCGTCTATCTGTTCGTTTCGCCCAATTATTCGCGTCTGCTCGACCGCCTCTTCGCCAGCCGTGCGCCGGTCGATCCGGATGACGCGGAATTCTTCGGCGCCTTCTCCATTTCGCCGCTGCGGCCCGCCGCAGATCTCGATGCCGCCTACGGGCCTGGGCTGCTGAGCGAACAGGAAAAAGGCCTCACCATCGCCGAACTGATGCGCCATCGCCTGGGCGGCAAGGCCGATTATGCGGATCGTATTCGCCTGGGCGAAATCATCCTCATCGTCCGCGATCTCGACGAGAACGACCACATCCAGTCGGTCGGCATGTCGCTGGAGGCAGTCGAACCGCCTGTCCTCCTGCCGATCTTCGTCAATTTCCACGATATTTTTAAGAGCATCCGTGCCTATCTGCAAAAGCGTCGGGAACGCCCGGCCGAAGCCATTTCAAACGATTCAAATGCAGGTAAAAACGACAGCTGAATGTCCTTGCGTCTCCGATCATCCGTAGTATGGTCTGCGCGCTTCACGCCACCAACAACACTGGATCCTCCCCATGGCCGCCTTCAAAACCCTTGACAATCTCAACGACATCACCGGCAAGCGCGTGCTCGTACGCGTCGACCTCAACGTGCCGGTCAAGGATGGCAAAGTCACCGACACGACCCGTATCGAGCGCGTCGCGCCGACGATTCTCGAATTGTCGCAGAAGGGTGCCAAGGTCATCCTGCTCGCCCATTTCGGCCGCCCGAAGGATGGCCCCTCACCGGACCTCTCGCTCGGCCTGATCGTACCGGCCGTCGAAGAAGTTCTGGACCATGCCGTTCTCTTCGCCTCCGACTGCGTCGGCGTGTCGGCAGCCGACGCCGTTGCCAAGATGAGCAATGGCGACATCCTGTTGCTTGAGAACACCCGCTTCCACAAGAACGAAGAGAAGAACGAAGCAGACTTCACCAAGGCGCTCGCCGCCAATGGCGATATCTACGTCAACGACGCCTTCTCCGCCGCGCACCGCGCCCATTCATCGACCGAGGGTCTCGCCCAGTTGCTGCCGGCCTACGCAGGCCGCACCATGCAGGCTGAGCTCGAAGCGCTGGAAAAGGGCCTCGGCAATCCGGTGCGCCCGGTCGTCGCAATCGTTGGCGGCGCCAAGGTTTCCACCAAAATCGATCTTCTGATGAACCTCGTGAAGAAGGTCGACGCGCTTGTCATCGGTGGCGGTATGGCCAACACCTTCCTCGCCGCCCGTGGCACCAATGTCGGCAAGTCGCTCTGCGAGCACGATCTCGCCGACACCGCCAAGCAGATCATGATCGAAGCAGCCGCCTCCGGCTGCGCGATCGTGCTGCCTGAAGACGGCGTCATCGCACGCGAATTCAAGGCCGGCGCCGACAACGAAGTCGTTGCCATCGAAGCCATCCCGGCCGATGCCATGGTACTCGATGTCGGCCCGAAGTCGATTGAAGCGATCAACAGCTGGATTGGCCGCGCCACGACGCTCGTCTGGAACGGCCCGCTCGGCGCCTTCGAAATCGCCCCCTTCGATGCCGCAACGGTCGCGGTTGCCAAATATGCAGCCGAATGCACCAAGTCCGGCAAGCTGACCTCGGTCGCTGGCGGCGGCGACACCGTTTCGGCGCTGAATCACGCCGGCGTCACCGACGATTTCACCTATGTCTCGACGGCGGGCGGTGCCTTCCTCGAATGGATGGAAGGCAAGGTCCTTCCGGGCGTCGCCGTTCTGCACGGCAAATAATCAAACTGCCTTGTCATGAACAACGAAAGCCGCGAAAGCTAAACCTTTCGCGGTTTTTTGCTTTCAGCTAATAGACGTCCAGCAGCCCGACATCCATGACAGGGCAAGACAATAAAATGATGGCTTGATGCGGCATCGGAAAGCAATCATGTCAAACAGATGTCACGAAAGCGCGGCACTAGCTTGTCCCGCCTATTATAGAGGGGCTTAATTGAGGGGTTGCCGCATGTTTGCCTGGCGCAGTCTTGTTGCTGTTCTTGCCGTGGTGATGGTTTTTCAAGTAGATGCTGCGCGCGCCCAGCAGCTACAGCCGGCCAACCCTGTCTTTTCCCCGACCGGACCGGATGCGGAGGCCTATGGTGAGAAACTCGGCTATCCCACAGGCCCGTCGCTAAGCCCACCAATGGGCAAGCAGCAAAACATGATCGGCAACTTCAGTCACGCCGATCAACTGGCGCCGACGCACACGGTCGCTCCAGCCGAACGCCCGTTGCCACTGCTGCGCGCTGCAGCCGAGATCTCGGTCAAGTTCGCATTCGGCAAGGAAACGGCCTCGTTGGCGAAGTATCTCGACACCAATCCCACAACGGGATTGCTGATCGCACGTAACGACACGATCCTGTTCGAACACTACCAATACGGCCGCACCGATCGGGACCGCCTTGTCTCGCAATCCATGGCAAAAACCTTGACCGGCATGCTGATCGGCATCGCCATTTCCGAAGGCGCCATCCACTCCGTCGACGATACCGTGCAGACCTATGTGCCGGAGTTGAAGGGTACCGAGATGGGCAGCACGCCGATACGCGCATTGTTGCATATGGCCTCCGGCATTGCCTTCACCGAAAACTTCGGCAATCCCGACGACAACATCCGGCTCAGCAATTCACTGCTCGGTCCGGAAAGGCTGGACCCCATCACGGCCGTCTCCCGTTTCAACAAGCGGGTGGCACCTCCCGACACCGTCTGGCACTACAGCAATCTCGATACCGAAGGGCTGAGCCTGGTCCTGACGCACGCCACCCACATGACGATGTCGGATTATCTGCAATCCCGCATATGGCAGCCGATGGGCGCGGAAGCGAGCGCCAACTGGCAGGTCGACAGCACGGGCCAGGAAGTCGGCTATTGCTGTTTTAGCGCGACACTTCGCGATTACGCCCGCTTTGGTCTATTGCTCGCCCATGACGGTGCGCTGAACGGCCGTCAGATCATACCGCGCCAATGGCTGCTGGATGCGACGCAGCCGGTCCAGCAGGGCTCGTTCCTCGCCGTAAATCACGAGACCAACCCGTGGGGCTACGGCTATCAAACCTGGCTGATGCCCGGCCCGCGCCGAACGTTCTTTCTCGACGGTCGGGCAGGTCAGCGCATCATCGTCGATCCGACGACACATCTGGTCCTGGTCCATACGGCGGTGCGCGCCAAACCGGCCGATGCCGGCAGCGCCGAACTGGTCGAGTTATGGTCCAGCCTGCTGAAACAGTTCCAGGGTAATTGACGCGGCCCTTGGCCACGCGCGGAAAGCCGTGCCCGCGCGATGCGTGCAATGCATAAATCCGGGGCCGGGCCGCTCGTGAACTTGTCATGGACACAAGTTCTCTCCTTCAGCCATCGTCCCTCAGCGGTTATATCCTCCCGATCCTATAGATGCACTGGGAGCCGCCATGAACACTGTCGCCTATGTCACCGTCGACGTCTTCACCTCGGAGCGCTTCGCCGGCAATCCGCTGGCCGTCATTCTGGATGCCCGCGGGCTGAGCAGCGGCGCAATGCAGAAGATCGCAGCCGAATTCGGCTATTCGGAAACGACCTTCGTGCTGCCGCCTGATAATCCCGACCATACTGCACGGGTCCGTATCTTTACGCCGACCGCCGAGATCCCTTTTGCCGGCCACCCCAATGTCGGCACCGCTTTCGTCCTCGGCCAGCAATCGGAAATATTCGGGAAGCCGGCCGGTGACCGGCTGACCTTCGAAGAAGATGCCGGCCTGGTGGAAGTGACGATGCTGCGCGATGCTTCCGGCGTCACAGGCGCGCGGATCCGTGCGCCTGCAAAGCTCACGACCGGCGAGACCATCGCCGAAGATTTGATCGCGCGTTGCGTACAGATCGATCCGCAGTCGATCCTGTGCACCACCCACGCACCGACATTCGCATCCGTCGGTCTGCCTTTTGCCTTTGCGGAGCTAGACAGTCTCGCAACGCTCGGCAAGGCGCAGCCGAACGCCGCCGTGTTCACCGAGGCCGCGGCACGACACAAGGAAGACAAGACCGGCTTTTCGCTGTTTCTCTATGTACGCTCGGCGGAAAACCCGTGGCATATCCGCGCCCGTATGTTTGCCCCGCTCGACAACGTCACCGAGGATCCTGCGACCGGTAGCGCTTCCGCAGCGCTCGGCGCTTACCTTACCTCACTGCTGCCGGCACCGGACGCGGAAGTGAACATCACAATCGAGCAGGGCGTGGAGATGGGAAGACGCAGCGTGATCGGCGTCGAGATCAGCAAAACCGTCGGCATGGTAAACGAAGTCTTTCTGACCGGCAGCAGCGTCCACGTCATGCGCGGCGAGATCTTGCTCTGAAGCGGAGGACTGGACCCGTCAAAGGGTCCAAATTGGGCCAAAACGCCCTAAAACGTCTCGTTAATGATCAGAGCGATCGTCCAGACGCCAAAAGCGATGATGGCGATCTTCCAGAAATCGGCCCGGCGCCGGAGCCCCGGCAGCCCCAAGGGCTTGATGAGCTGCACCGCCATGGCGAGCAACAGCAGCACCGCGATGGCTTTTGTCACGTTATCTTCCCCGTTTGCGCAAGAGTGAGAGCAGCCGCGACCAAAAACCGCTGCACAGTTTTCGCGATCATGCTCTAATCGTCATAGGACGGACATTTTTCCGCGCCAACAGACTGTTTCTACAGGCCGATAGCGGCAATCCGGGACACAATCAATAGTGAAATCAGGCAGGTGGGATCCTGCCTTATCGGTTCCTTAAGCGGATCCGCATGAAGGTGGGGAGCATGAAAAGAAATATTTTGCCCGTATTGGCCCTGCTGTTCGGAACGCTCTTCCTATTTACGGGAAACGGCCTGCATAGCCTGTTGCTGCCCATGCGCGGCACGGCGGAAGGCTATGCGACAACGACGCTCGGCCTGCTCGGCACGACCTGGGCCACCGGCTTCGTTCTCGGCTGCCTGACCGCGCCGAAACTCGTTCGGCGCATCGGCCATGTCCGGGCCTTCTCGGGCTTCATTTCCGTCATCGCCATCATCGCGCTTTTGACCGGCATCGTCGTCGATGCGACTTGGTGGGTGGCGCTGCGCGCCGTCACCGGCTTCTGCACGGCCGGCACCTCGATGATTATCGAAAGCTGGCTCAACGAACGCGCGACCAACGAGAGCCGCGGCGCGATCTTCTCGCTCTACATCGGCATCACCCTCATCGGCGCCGTTGCGGGCCAGATGATGGTGCCCTTTGCCGATATTCACACGCCGATCCTCTTCATGTTCTGCGGCATCTGCTACTGTGTCGCCATGCTGCCGACCACCTTGTCGACTGCAGCCTCCCCCCAGCCGCTGAAAGCCGTCAGCCTCGATCTGAAGGCACTTTATCGAAATTCGCCGGTTGCCTCGCTCGGCATCCTGCTGGTGGGCATCGCCAACGGCGCCTATGGCACGCTTGGCGCCGTCTTCGGCGCCAATGCCGGCCTTTCCGGAGGCGACATCGCGCTGATGATGAGCCTGACCATCTTTGCCGGCGCCGTCATGCAGCTGCCGGCCGGCCGCCTTTCAGATCGCATCGATCGACGCTACGTACTGGCAGGCATGGCCGCCATCGCCGCTGTGGACGGGCTGCTGCTCTTCCTATTGCAACCAGCCAGCCCGTATTTCCTCATCAGCATGGTGGTGATCTACGGCGCCTTCGCCAACACGCTCTACCCGATCGCCGTCGCCCATGCCAACGACTTCGCCGCGCCGGAGGATTTCGTCAAGGTTTCCGGCGGCCTGCTGCTGCTCTACGGCATCGGCACGATCATCGGCCCGACGATCGGCGGCCCGATCATGTCTGCGGTCGGTCCCTATTCGCTTTTCTTCCTGACCGCTCTCGCCCACGTGCTGATCACCACCTATTCGATCTTCCGCAGCCGCCGCCGCGCCGCCAAGCCCGCCGGCGACCGCGACTCGTACACGACCATGCCGTCGGCCAACGCTCAGATGATCACGCCCGAGAGCATGACGCTTGCGCGAAGCGAGACTTCAAAAAAGGACGATACATCTGTAAATTACGGCACCTGATCCCTTTGCAGGAAAAGGAGAAGCCGAAATGAGCATTTTCGACGACGATCGTCCGCAGCAGCCATCGGCGCATGAGATCGGCAGCGACCTGTCCCTGTTGTCGGTCGACGAACTGAACAACCGCATAGCGCTGCTCAAAAGCGAAATTACGAGACTGGAAGAGGAAGTTGCCACCAAAGCATCCGGCCGCAAGGCGGCGGAAGGCCTCTTTCGTTTCTGAGGGCGCACGATCAACAAAACCTCGGGTGGCAAGCTCAACATTGAGACATGCTCAACAGAATATTAAGCTTTACGACATATTACTATGATCATCCAGATTCGCTCTGGACTCAGACGGTTCCTTCACTTGGCGAATTGGTCTGATTTTTCTCCCTGTTTTACCTTGAGAGCCGCTTTTGCGGCTCTTCTTTTTTGCCATGTATCGTCTCCCGCGACGAAACTGTGGAGATTAACCCTTTCTTAAGAATCGTCTTGCGGATTTCAGTTAAAACCACCATCTTAAAGTCATAAAAGCGGATGCCGAAAGCTCTTAGGGACTTGACCGGCTTTTCCTGAACAAAAGTGTTGCGTGAAGCAGGGATTTATTCGATGTCGGAACTTGGGTTGAACACCATCAGCTTTGCTGGCCATGCGGCATCGTCGGCACAGTTCAGGGCGCTGTACTCGGAAGGCATGTCGCTGGTAGAGGAAACCGCCGGTTATCTGGACGGTCAGGGCCGTGCCGCTTCCAAGGTTCTGCCGCGCATGGCCTCCGTGCTTTACGCCGCTGAATCCATGCGGCTGACGACCCGCCTCATGCAGATGGCCTCCTGGCTGCTACTGCAGCGCGCCGTCAACAACGGTGAAATGTCCCGCGATCAGGTTCTGGCGGAAAAGAACAAGGTTCGCCTCGACGGCTTCAACGTCGATCGCACCGCTCCCGGCTGGAACGATCTGCCGGAATCCTTCCGCGACCTCGTCGAGCGTTCGCTTCGTCTGCAGAACCGCGTCGCCCTGCTCGACCGCGAAATCTACCGCCCGACCGAGCCCGCAATCGTTCCGGACAACCAGAACAGCGTCAAGGCACAGCTCAGCCTCCTGCAGACGGCCTTCGGCAACAACTGAGCCGATCTGAGCATTATGACGAATTTCAACCGGCTGCGCTTCGCGCGGCCGGTTTTGTTTTGTTGCCGCGCCAGGGCCGAAATCGGCAGCCACCAGCACGCTTGACGAATTTCACAAAGCAGCTGTAAGAGTGTCCCCGCGCGTTCTCTCAACCTTCGAGAGCCGTGCCAGCCGATATCAACTGTGCCTGGAGGCCCCAATGCGCCGACTCACTTCTCACGAAAATCAAATCCGAAATTCTGAGAAGATGATGGAACATGCGCACTTTGAATTTGGGCATATTGGCCCACGTAGATGCAGGCAAAACTAGCCTCACAGAACGATTCCTTTTTGACATTGGCGTCATCGACAAGCTCGGCAGCGTCGATAGTGGCAATACCCAGACAGACAGTCTCGAACTCGAACGACAACGCGGCATCACGATTGCAGCCGCGGTGGTGTCGTTCACGATCGATGACCTCGTTGTCAATCTCATCGACACGCCCGGCCATCCCGACTTCATCGCCGAAGTCGAGCGTGTACTGCAATTGCTCGATGCGGCAATCGTCGTGGTCTCGGCC
>NZ_JAELUG010000448.1 GCF_016429255.1 Rhizobium sp. ASV8 | reverse complement strand
GGTTTATTCGGCTTACGCGTAGCGCCTGGTACCCTGCGGCCGGCGTCAAACGAGAGTGTGTGTTCCTTTGGAGCCAGTAGTCAGCTTATTGACCCGGCTGCTTTTCGTGCAGTGCATTGTAGACCCGGGAATTAGCATAATACACTGTCGGTCAGCGACAAAAGGTCTTGCTGCTTGTGTCCGAGTCTCGTTTGGCAAGATTGCAATACGGGGTGGTGTCATTGAACGGGTCCGTGAGTCTATCTTTGGCGAACAGGCAGTGGTGCCGAGCACACCCAAAGTTGTACGGTAATAAGTGCTATCGCTCGGTGACATATGTACTACAGTGCGCGCACGGCTGCGTCGATAAGAGTTTCAACTGGCCGTGTATGTATATCAAGATGAGCTGCAGGCGGTCGCGTCGCTATTCTTATCTGCATACATCTTGTGCAGCCATGGCGGGGAAGATATGCAACGGA
>NZ_JAELUG010000447.1 GCF_016429255.1 Rhizobium sp. ASV8 | reverse complement strand
CCGCTGCATTAGGAAATTTGAACGGCATGTGTGATGGACAGCATTCAAAGGAAGAGGAAAACGCCGCTCTACTTGCCTCGAGAGGAGGCCACTGTATTTATGATGGGAGAATATTTTGGGATAGATATAGACGGAGGGCCTAGTCATGTGGCGAAAAACTATATTTTTTTTTGATCACTCGGAGCTCACAAACCGGAAAACAGTGCTGTACCTGTTTGCTGATGTTTGACTCTTCTGGAGTATTTTCCGTTCGTCTCATTTTCTCAAAGCATTCCTTACCCACTTCAACGCCTTGCCCAGCAAGTTCAACCACCATGACGATAATTTCTTATGCATTTTCTGGTCCAAAGCCAAAACCCCAAATCCTCTCATACTGACTAGCCACCACAATAAGCATGTCTCAAGTTGCAAGCAACATTTCCTTCAGCGAGTCCTCAATGCTGACTCTAATACACATC
>NZ_JAELUG010000446.1 GCF_016429255.1 Rhizobium sp. ASV8 | reverse complement strand
CTACACCCACGACACGTCGTCGGCAGCGTCAGATGTGTATAAGAGACAGCTATAGGCCTCTGTGACTTCGGCGTCTGGCCACTGTAGCTGGCGTCTTGTAGGGAGGGCCGTAAGCCACTGACGCCCCAGAAAACTGCTGTTTTCAGTGCGTAGGCGCTGTAATTCAGCCGGCTGGGTGGCCTGGAAGCGCTGTATACGGATTTCGACGGCGTCTTTGAGGGCCTGTTTAGCGGTGGGCGTGGTGGCGTTAGGGGACGACTGGCGTGCCCTAGGGGCCCTAGAAGACCCTATAGCCTCCATAAGGGGCCTCGCGGCGGCATAGGCGGCGGTGTAGGTGGCGTTGGGGAGGTTGCCGTTGTGGTCGGTATAGAGGGTTAACCCTAGGCCTCCTTCGCGTAAGGGGAGGGAAATCAGGTCGTCGTTTAGGGCAGGAATCGGGTCGCCGTGGCGTCTTTGGG
>NZ_JAELUG010000445.1 GCF_016429255.1 Rhizobium sp. ASV8 | reverse complement strand
ATGCGGATGGCGACGGAGCTTTCTCAAGCGTCGACGCCGCTCTTTGGCGATGTCATCAGCAACTGTCGAGAAGTAACCACTGTATTCAGGAAGCTCGTGATCTCGAAAGGTATTGCGACGGATCTCACGGTAGATGGTCGATCGGTGGCGGCCGAGCTGGCGCGCCATCTCATTGATCGAAACCTTGCGCTCGACAAGATGATGAAGGCGGCGCCGATCGGCGAGGGTCAATTGCTTATAGCATTGAGACATGTCAACTTCTCTGAAGCGAGGCCATTGAAGTCATTGGCATGTCGCACTTCATCCTTGAACCCACCCCCTTCTCGCATAATGTCAAAGCTGGTTAGAGGCGCGACGCTGTCGGCCAGTTAGAAACGCGACGCTGGCTCCCCGGCTCAGCCCCCGATCCGACCGGCTGGGCCGGGTTGAAAGGGCGGAGCGGGGGCGGGTGAGAGGCA
>NZ_JAELUG010000444.1 GCF_016429255.1 Rhizobium sp. ASV8 | reverse complement strand
ATCTTGCGGCTAGGATGGTGAAAGCTCACCAACGGGTCTAGAATAAAGTTGCATTCTTCAGCCCCAGTATGGTCCTTTGAAGGAGCGTCAATGAAATGTACTCGTATGTATACGGGTATACTCGTATATGTGTATACTTACCTATGTACGAGTATATGTCCGTCGGCGAACATCGGCTCCCTTAACCCGGGTCTCAAACAGTATTGTAGTGAATCTTTATGATCAGTAATAAACTGACCTGTCTGTACTTACTTACTTACTAACTGTTGCCCTGTTTGAGCCCCAAAAAGCAACTCAATGGGGGAGAAGCACCACTCGCCAGCAGGAGGGAAGACATACGAGTAATAGCGGGCGTGGCTTGACCGCCTCTCGCTCCGTGTCGCCCCGTCCTTTTCCGCCCCTCCCCCGCTTTTTGGGGTTTGGTTGGTATTTGGTGGCGTTTATTGGCTTCAATTATCC
>NZ_JAELUG010000443.1 GCF_016429255.1 Rhizobium sp. ASV8 | reverse complement strand
CCCACGACACGTCGTCGGCAGCGTCAGATGTGTATAAGAGACAGGGGCTGCGCTGGATCCGAATAGCGAAGAGTATCACCAGAGGTTTGATAATTCTGCGCTTATATTGCGAATGCTGCGCAGTACAGAAACGCTGACTTGTTGCGCAGAATACTCGGCTCCAAAATCCAAGTCGCCGGCTGGAGTGTATATTCTTGCCTCATTTGGGCTCTCAAGCTGTCGATGCTCTTTTTTTACGTCCGCCTAATGAAAGGCCTCGGCCGATCATACCAAGTGCGCATCTACATTGGCTTTGCTCTGTTATTCTGCTCCTTTATTGCTGCTATCGGTACCATTTTCGGCGCATGCCGGCCTTTTCACAACTACTGGCAAATCAATCCCGATCCCGGCAGTAAGTTTTTTACCTAGTTTTGTTCACGTCATTGCCTAATTGAGACTAAAATCATCTAGGAATATGCC
>NZ_JAELUG010000442.1 GCF_016429255.1 Rhizobium sp. ASV8 | reverse complement strand
CACTTATCCATTGCGAAGGGTCCTCAGCGTCGGTATAGCGGGCACGCGACACCTCCACCTCAATTGGCGCACAACGCCCATATCTGCTCAGCAGCCTTTTCCCCATCAATTCTGCGCAACTTTTGAGACGCGCGGTTTCAAGATGGGCCTCATTCGCAAAGCCTTTTTCTTTTCCGCCTTTGGCACCACCAGCGTGGCCGCTTACCTAGCCGCCAAGAACCCAGTCATTTCTCCCCTCGCTGCCACAGACGCAATCTGGAAATCTTCCGTCTTTAGAAAGTACAACCCTTCCGCCAACCCGGCAACAGAGGACATCTGCATCAGGAGGATCCCCATTGAAAAGATTCGACCTGAGCTAGTCAAGAACCCCAGTGCTCTCACGCTAGAGTACTGTCGCGGCGTGTGGTCTGGCATAGGTTAGTTCGCTCTTCAAGGCCCCCCTCCTTGTTTACTGGGTAC
>NZ_JAELUG010000441.1 GCF_016429255.1 Rhizobium sp. ASV8 | reverse complement strand
GCACTCTTGCTGCCACCAGGACCTTTTTGCTAGCGTGCCAAGAGCTCCAACTGACATGCGTTTTGTAAGTCTACTGGCAGAATGACACTAACTCTTTGAGTATTCCCGCCAGACCAGCGTACTTTTGAGACATGGAACTTTTTTGAGGCGTTTTTGCCTCTTCGGGGGACCAAGAAGGGGCATCCTGCCGAGGGTAAGCATGGTTAGTCGTTGCGAGGCTCGCTCTCATTGTTTCAACATATATACTATGACCACCGCTCTGTCAAGACACACTGTGTGGACGAGTTTAGTGTCACTTACATCAACTGTAAATCATCGTTTCCCTCTTTTCTTTCTCGACCGAGACTGCCCACCATGGCGAAAGAAGAGTTTTTGCCCAACGAGACTGTGCGCGTCGATGATAACTCGGCAGATGATATTCCAGACGAGAAAACTGCCATCAGACAGCGCAGCCATGCAG
>NZ_JAELUG010000440.1 GCF_016429255.1 Rhizobium sp. ASV8 | reverse complement strand
ATATGTAGCTCTGCCCACCCCGCTGAGCCGCCATTGACACACTACGGCGGTATAGTACCGCCAAAAGTCAAAAGTGCAAATACACTCGTGCGCAACAACACAACAACGCAACAACGCAATTATATACGTTTCAAACACGCATTTAACGCGTACGCGCCTTCTAAAATTATATATAGTTATATAATAGAAGCTTTATAAAGCCCGCCGGTAATAAGAAGCAAAAAGGAAAGGGGAGCTAGACTAGAAGTTAAGCGCGTAATTATTATATTATTACTAAGCTAAATATATATAGTAATAGGAGCACTCTAGTTTAGCCGTCTTTACTTTGATTTAGAAATATATAAATTAAAGCGCTTTATTTATTATTAAAGAGATATATTAGATATAATAGTGGAATAAGGCTAGACTTAGAGGCGTAATATAGTATACTTATATTAGTATAACTAATATACTAATAGTT
>NZ_JAELUG010000439.1 GCF_016429255.1 Rhizobium sp. ASV8 | reverse complement strand
GTTCTGGGAAGCTGACGAGTGTGCGCGCTGCTTGCGTGATGGCAAGAAGCAGAGCGCTTCGCTGCCCTGGAGCGAGAGCGTGGTGATTATGGAGACGATGGAGTCAGTGCTG
Source organism: Rhizobium sp. ASV8 (assembly GCF_016429255.1). GTDB lineage: Bacteria > Pseudomonadota > Alphaproteobacteria > Rhizobiales > Rhizobiaceae > Rhizobium. The sequence continues at coordinate 349 of NZ_JAELUG010000439.1, read as the reverse complement.
CAGCAGGGCAACATCCAGTACCCGGAGCTCATCACGACGGATGTCTATGATGCCAAGAGCCCTCTCAACGTTGGCAACCAGTAATGTGACAAATGAGAATTGAAAAAGGGATACTAAAACTTTCAAGATAGATGATGAATGAATACACTAATACCAGAATGGCAAGAGAAGATGCTCACCGGAAGTGCCGAAGCTGGCATAACCATGTCGGCGTTGTGAAAAAAAAAAAAAAAATCAAGGCATAATAATGAGTGCACAAACCAGTATCTGGACATGGTGATGATATACGAGTAAGCTGTTCTTGGCTTTTTAGCGTCAGGTCAGGCGATAGAGCCACACCTATATTAGT
>NZ_JAELUG010000045.1 GCF_016429255.1 Rhizobium sp. ASV8 | reverse complement strand
CGATTGGCTCCTGCTCGACGCCGAGCATGCGCCGAACGACGTGCCGCTCCTCGTCTCGCAACTGCAGGCGATGAAGGGCACGGCGAGCCACGCGATCATTCGTCCGCCGATCGGCGAGACCTGGATCATCAAGCAGATGCTCGATATCGGCGCACAGACCCTGCTCATCCCGATGGTCGACAGCAGGGAAATGGCCGAAACCATGGTCAAGGCTGTCAGATATCCGCCGCATGGCGTGCGCGGCGTCGGTGCGGCCCTTGCCCGCGCCTCTGCCTTCAACCGCATTCCCGACTATCTGCCGACAGCCAATGACGAGATTTGCCTGCTCCTGCAGGTGGAAAGCCGTGCGGGACTGGAAGCGCTCGATGCCATAGCCTCGACTGAAGGCGTTGACGGCGTCTTTATCGGCCCCGCCGATCTCGCCGCCGACATGGGCTATCTCGGCAAGCCGGGCGCGCCGGAAGTGCAGGCGGAGGTCGAAAAGGCGCTTGCGAAAATTCAGGCTCATGGCAAAGCGGCTGGCATCCTGATCGGCGACCTTTCGCTCGCCAAGCGCTATCTCGAACTTGGTGCGACGTTCGTGGCGATCGGCAATGACGTCACGCTTCTCGCCAATGCCACCACCAAGCTTCTGGACGATTTCAAAAAGGCTGAAGCAGCAAAACCGCCTGCTGACGCGAAGGTTTACTGATCTCCGCGGACGCCTCTTGCAGACAAGCGGGAGGCGTCTAGCAATCACGCGGTGGAGGAGCCGTGCGATCGGACGTGTTGTGCACGCTCAGTCAAAACGGACTGCACAGCTGGACGCGACGCCGGCGAATGCATCGGCCATGATGCTCAAGAAATCCAAGAGGAGGAAACATGCGTTTCAAGAACAAGACGGCCCTGATTACGGGCGGCGGCACGGGTATCGGCGCAGCGGTCGCGCGCCGCATCCGCCAGGAAGGCGGCAATGTCGCGCTCGTCGGGCGTCGTCCCGAGCCGCTCAGAAGCGTTGCCGAAGAGATCGGCGCAACTGTCGTTGCAGCCGATGCTGCCGATGGCGCCGCGATGAAGGCTGCCGTGGAGAAAGTCGTCGAGACCTATGGCGGGCTCGACATCCTGATCGCCAACGCCGGCGGCCACGGAGTCGGACCGACGGTCAGCATGTCGGACGAGACATGGGATCTTGCCGTTCGTCTCAACCTCAACACCGCGTTCGTCAGCGCGCGCGAATCCCTGCCCCACCTCATCAAGAACAAGGGCAATATCGTCGTTCTCGCCTCGATCGCCGGGCTCTTTGCCGGGCCGGATGCCGCGGGCTACGTCACCATGAAGCACGGCTGCATCGGCCTTGCGAAATCGCTGGCGCGCGACTACGGCCGCAAGGGCGTTCGCACCAATACCGTTTGCCCAGGCTGGGTCACGACCGCCATGGCCGACGAGCAGATGGAATTCATCGTCGAGAAGTACAAGCTGAACAGCATCGAGGAAGCCTATGCGCTCGTCACCAAGGACGTGCCGCTCGGCCAGCCGGCAACCGCCGAAGATGTCGCCAATGCCGTCTGCTTCCTCGCTTCGGGTGAAGCCTCGATGATCAATGGCGCGGTCCTGACCGTCGACGGCGGCGCCGGTACCGTCGATCTGCCGACACTGGCATTTGTGGATTAAAGGGGGAGGAAATACACATGAACCAGAATCCAAAGGATTGGAAAACCTACGATCAGTTCGCCTATGGCATCGACACGAACCGCCTGCCGGCGACGGATGCCCTTGCCGGCTCGTCGCACAAGGTCGCCTTCGACGATGGCCGCAAGCTCGAGCTTGCCTTTGGCAAGGAAGACGTCAAATGGTCCGACGGCAAGGACAGCGCCACGGATAAGGCCGAAGTTATCGAAGTCGCGCCGAACACCTATTTCGTCGAAATCGTCTTTGCCGGACGCGCCAAGGAAGCGGAAACGCTGATCCTCAACGTTGAGACGCGCCGCGCCCTGTCGATCTATTCGATCGTTCGCGAGCTGAAAGATTCGGTCGGCGAGCCGCAGGTGGCCCAGATCTTCCGTCCCGGCATCATCGAGGGCGGCGTTGTCAGCGGCCAGGCTCCGGCTGAGAGCCGCGACCTGATCGGGCTCCGGGCACACTTCACCTACAGCCCCAACCATGTCTACGAGCACACGTACCTGTCTTCGCAGCGCTATGCCTGGCAATGCCTCGTCGGCGTTCAGCGCGGCCATGGCGACGTCGATCTGACCACCACCTACAAGTTCGACGAAAACCAGTACATCTTCACCTTCCGCGAATTCAAGATCGCAGTCGCATCGACATTCTTCTACAATTTCAATGACATGCGCTCCACAGGCAAGTTCCTGGGCATCACTGGCGACGGACGTATCCAGAACAGCCCGGCCGGCGCGTTCATCCGCAAGGCCTCGATGACCTACTACCTGCCCGGCCAGGAACCAGTGTGAAGGACAGCACGATGCGAACAGCTTTCGAAATTGTGAAGGCGCATTACGACGCCAATCTCCGCCGCGATATGGATGGCATGCTGGCCGACATCGCTCCGGATTGCCACTGGACCGAGATGGACGGTTTTCCCTGCGTCGGCACCTATGTCGGCCCGCAGGAGATCTTCAAGAACGTCTTTCAGGCGCTTGGCCAACTGTTTGACGGATACACGTTCACGCTCGAACGGCTCCTCGACGCCGGCAACGACGTGGTCGCCATTGGCGAGTACACGGGCACCAGCAAGCAGACGGGCAAGCCATTCAAGGCTCGCGTCGTGCATGTCTGGGGCGTGGCACAGGATAAGATCCGTCGGTTCGAACAGTTCACCGATACGCTTCGGGTGGTAGAATCGATGCGTTGATCGGTTGAGGCGGCCGGACCCAAGGTCGGGCCGCCTTTTATACGGCGACGACTCGCCGCCATTGCGACGGCGAAACACCAAAGCGGTTGCGGAAGGCTCGGGAAAAATGTGCGCTTGATGAAAAGCCAAGCGCAAACGCAATTTCGGATATTTCGCCCGCATAGCCTCCAGCATCCCGCAACTGTGCGGCAGCCTTCTCCAGGCGTAAATTCCAGATATAGTCCGAAGGCGTCAGGCACTCGACCTCGAATGCCCGATAGACATAGCGCACAGAGCAGCCCATACGGCGCGCGATCATTGTAATGGTCAGGTCCGGCCGCTCGACATTGCTTTCGATAAACTCCTTGATCCGCTGCAACAGCAGAGCCAACGGATTGGCAACCGGTCTTGCCGGCTGCGTATCTCCGCCGATCACGGTGCGAACGAGATCAATCATGGTCTGGCCGATGCCAGCGCGCCTGGCTTCATCGAGATGGTCGATCTCATGCATGGTCGATTCCATCAACGACAGCAGGATGCGGCACATGCCGTCCTGCTCTGCATGGGCTGTAAAAGGTGTCGACAGCCGCTCAATGGCGCTATGGGAGAGTGCATGCCGTGGCAACTGCAGCAGAAGCTGGCGCACGGGCGTGCTGTTGGTCAGCACGTAAGGCCGACGTGGGTCATAGATGACCAGAGCATCGGATTGCACCGGGGCACGCTGTCCGCCCTGCATCAGCGAAGCAATACCCTCAGTCTGCAGGATCAGTTTGATCGCGTCCGGATCATCGGGGCCCACCGTGACGCGCTCACCGAAAACGACATGCCGTTCGGCCTCCAACCGCGTCAGCCGGCATGCACCGAGCATTGCCGACACCATGCGGCTTTTATTCTGATCGGCGGCGCCGAAATCAAGGCGGACATTGCCGAAGAGATTGCGGGCCAGACCGGCGAACTCACGCCCACCGGCGATGTCGACATGACGTTGAAGCGCTGCAGCCATGATAGAACCCTCAAGAGGTAAGATATCCGCCATCGACCGGCAGGCACGCGCCCGTAACATAGCGTGCCGCATCCGAGGCAAGGAATATGATCGCATCTGCGATTTCTTCAGCAACACCCCACCGACCGGCGGGGATGCGCTGGAAAATAGGTCCAGAAGCGGCCTCATCGGCGAAAAGCGCTCGACTGAGGGGCGTGACGATCCAGCCCGGTGCGACGGCGTTGACGCGAATACCGGCTTGCGCATATTCCTGCGCCAGCGATTTCGTCAGTTGCACGATCGCTCCCTTGCTCGCGGCATAGGCCGGACGGTCTGCCGCGCCGAAGGTTGAGTACATCGACGCGATATTGACCATCGCCGAGCCGGCGCTCATATGCGAGCGCGCCAGCCTGCAGCAATCCATGACCGAGGTCAGGTTGATCGCCATGACCTCGTCGAACACGGCTTTCGACCATTCGCCACGATCGCGGCTGACCCCGGTGCAATTAACCAGAACGTCGATCGTCCCGACAGATGCGAAGAAAGCGTCCAGCGCCCCCGGCACGAGCACATCTACCTCATGATTTTCGATCCGAGGCCCGGCGGGCGCCTTCGATGCGCCGAGACCGCAACTCACGACACGCGCGCCAAGCCCGGCAAAGCGCCGCACGCTGGCGGCACCTATGCCTGATGTGCCTCCCGTGACGACGACCGTGTGCCCGGCAAAAAGATCGGAGGAAAACGTCATGGCAGCTCCTTCCTGTCAGCTGGCAAGGTAAGCGCCGTGGAGAATATCCGGCTGCGCCTTCAAAGTGGCGGCGGAGCCGTTAAAGACAAGACGTCCGCGCTCCAGAACAAGTGCCTGATCGGCAAGATCAAGGGCGAGGTTGGCGAACTGCTCGATCAGGAGAACGCCGATGCCGCCCGCCGCAGCGATTTTGAGCGCCTCGGCCAGCCGCTTCACGACGGCAGGCGCCAGTCCGAGAGAAAGCTCGTCGACGATCATGAAGCGAGGCTTGGCAACGAAAGCCTGCGCCATCGCCACCATCTGCTTCTGCCCGCCGGACAGATCCGACGCCGATTGTCGGCGGCGCTCGGCAAGCTCGGGAAATATTTCGTAGGCGCGCTCGAGCCCTTGCTTGCGGCCACTGGCCGAGGGATCGAGGGCAGCCACCAGGATGTTGTCCTCCACGGAGAGCTGTCCCAGCACGCGATGGCCCTCCGGAACGAGCGCAAGACCCGCGCGGCGGATACGATCGGGCGCAAATCCATCGAGCGTGGCGCCATCGAGGCGCACCGAACCGCCACGCGGCAAAGCGCCTGCCATGGCCATGACGGTGCTCGACTTACCCGCGCCGTTGGCGCCAAGCAGCGTCGTAACCTTGCCGGCGGTCACCGAGAAGGAAACACCATGAATAACGCGCTTGCCGCCACGCTCGACGACAAGGTTTTCCACATGGACTTGTGACGTGCCAGTCATCTCAGAACTCCCCCAGATAGGCGCGACGCACATTGGGATCGGCCAGCACGGCATGGGTCGGCCCAAGCGCCAGCAGCTTGCCGTAGTCGAGCACCATGGTCTCACTGCACATGGAACGGATTAGATCGACATCGTGGTCGATGATCAGCACCTGTGCCCTGAATTCTGCCGGGATGCGGAGAACCAGTTCACGAAATGCCTTGCCCTCCTCCTCGGTCAGACCGGCTGCCGGCTCGTCGAGCAGGATGAGTTTCGGGTTGCCGACCACGCATTTGGCAAGCTCGACGAGGCGGCGCTGAAACAGATTGAGCGATTGCCCCAGCCGATCGGCAGCAGACATCAGACCGACGAAGGTCAAAGCCTGGTCCACGGCACCGGACCGATGCCCAACCGGCACGACATGGTCGGCGATCGCGGCAATGTTGCCGGCGACCGTCAGATCCTCGACAACCTGCTCCGTCTGGAACGAACGTCTCAGGCCGGCGCGTACGCGCTGAAGAGGCGACATCGACAGCAGCGGCTGTTCACCCAGCGACACCGTGCCCTGGATCGGCCGAACGAAGCCGGAGAGCACGTTTAGCAATGTGGTTTTGCCGGCGCCGTTCGGGCCGATAAGCCCTGCCACCGGAGCCGTCAGCACGGCGCTCAGCTCATTGATCGGCTTGACGCCGCCAAATTGCACGACGAGATTGTCGATCTTGATCATCGGTCCCTCCCTCGGGAAAGCTTATCGCCAAGCCAGGCGATCAGACCGGATATCTGCCCGGCGATGCCGGTCGGGGCGGTCGCCAGGGCATGGAACAGCGCCATGCCGAAAATCCCGATCGTCACATAGCCGTCGATGCCAAGATCGGTCAGCAGCGCCGGCACTGCGCGCAGCAGAAGCCCGGCAATCAATGCGCCGTACCAGTTGAAGACCCCACCGACGATGGCGAGCGCGAAGAGATTGAGACTGTCGAAGGCGCCAAAGGCGCGGCCGTCGAGCTGGCCTACATTGCCGGCAAGCAGCCCGCCGGCGAGACCGGCCAGAAAGCCGCTGAGCGCAAAGGCCCATGCCTTGTAGATCAGGACATTGACGCCACTCGCAACGGCCACCGTCTCGCCCTTGCGGATGAGCGCCCAGGCGCGGCCTGGACGGGCAAGCTTATGCCACTGCGCAATCAACAACCCGATTGCCGCCGCCGCGCAGACATAAAGGAAGTAGGCAACCTCGCCATCGGCTATAACGGGTCTTGCCAGCATTGCGCGTCCAGAACCATCTGCCCGTCCAAGGAAGCCCGGACCACCGTCCGGAAAACCCCAGGCGCTAATGACGATCTGGAAGGCACCGGCCAGCATCAGCGTGACGAGTGCAAGATACAGGCCGCGCAGCCGCAAGGCAGGCACGCCGAATGCCAGCCCCACCACCGAGGCGACGATGCCGCCCGCGAGCAGGCTGACCTCGAAAGGCGGATGAAAGGCGTGGCCGATACGGAGCGTCACCCAGCCACCGACACCGACAAGCGCAAACTGGCAGAGCGAGACGAGGCCAAGCTGGCCGTAAAGAATGGCGAGTCCGGCGACGGAGAGCGACAAGGCAACGGCTGAGGTAGCGGCCGACAGCCAGAAAGAATTGGCAAGGAGAGCGACGACGAGCGAGAAGATGAGCATCGTCACCGGGACATGCAGTAGCTGCTTGGGCAGGCGCACCATCGTTGGGCCTTCGGCGTTGGAAGCAATTGTCTGATCCTGAACGGTCATCGGTCTTTCAACGCGGCTCTCGCCGTGCCTCCCAGGATGGTGACTGCAACGAGCGCGATGACGAAGGGAGCCGCCGCACGATAGGGCGATATCCAGGCGATCGGCGTCAGCACGGCCTCGGCTATACCGATGAGAATGCCAGCAATGGCCGTTTCCCAGAGCGAGCGCAGCTGGCCAAGAATTGCGGCTGCAATCGCCGGGATGACCAGCAAGGTCAGGAACGTTCCCTGCAACCGCACGAGATCGGCAAGCAGCAGGCCGGCAAGCCCTGAGAATATACCGGTGATGATCCAGGCGGCGGTTTCGGTATAGAGAATGCGTACACCCAGGATAGCGCTGAGATCGCGATCGTTGGCCAGGGCGCGCATATCGAGGCCGAGTCGTGTGCGGTTCAGCAACAGCGTGATCGCGACCACCATGACGACGGCGAGGATGATGGCGATGATGCGCGTATAGGTCAGACGCACGGCAAACAGGGTGACGAACATCTGGTCGGTCGGAAACTGCAGACGACGCGGCAGTTCACCCCAGATCACACCCATAATCGCAATTAGCAGGAGGGCGGGTGCCAGCGTTCCCACGGCGCGCACGACAATGTCGCGATGCGACAGCAGAGGCGCGAAGATGCGGCCGTACAGAAAGCTGATTGTTGTAGAGACGACGACCGCCGCCAGAATGGCAACCGCGAGCGGCATTTTCCACTCAAGCAGCTGCCAGGCACAATGGGCGCCAATGGCACCGAACGCACCGAACGCAAAATTGAGAACGCCTGTCGCACGAAACAGAACGACAAGGCCGACGCCGGACAATGCGTAGACGGCACCGATTCCCAGGCCGGAAATGACGAAGGGTAGAAGGTTCATGGATCGATCCTCTACGGCGCAGCGTGTCCTTCGGACACGCAAGGGACGCCGTAACATTCTAGATCAACGCATCGAGCTTTCCGAAAATCGGTCCCGGTTTTCGGGCCGATGCGTGTGGTCGCTCGGCTCCGCGGCGTCAGCGCCGCGGAGCCGATGGCAAGGGTCAGGGCTTAGTTGAGGCCGGCCGACTTTTCGAAGGCGCGGATATCCTTCAGTTCCGGATCCGGCGACGGGGCGCAATCGGAGACGACCTTCCACTTGCCGCCTTCGGCAACCGCCATGCGCGTCGTCGAATTGGCATTGTGACGTGTCTGGCCATCGCCGTAGTACCAGGGTGCGCAGAAGATATCGCTCTTGAAGTCCTTGATCTGCTTCACGGCGGCAGAGGCGGTCTCGCGATTGATGTTGGCCGGATCGATTGTCATCAGCGCCTTTTCTGCAATGCGGGCAGCGAGATAGCCGGCCTGGGCGAAGGTATCGCGCGGGTCGGATTTCTGGCCGTACTGATCCATCACGGCGAGCCAGTTCTGATTGTCCGGCGTAGTAGCCTCGAGATCATTGAACTCCATGTTGACGTAGAACTTGCCGTCCCAGCCCGAACCGATGGTCGACGGAACCGACAGATCGTAAGCCGAAGCAGCGCTCAGGAAGGTGATCGACTGGTTCAGACCCTGCTCTTCCGCTGCGGTCAGAAGCGGCACAGCGACGCCCTTGGAGAGTCCGAGAACGATAATGTCAGGCTTGCTGGCCGCCGCCTGCAGGATGATGGAGGTGGCATCGGCAGAACCGGGGTCCATCAGGATCGTCTGTGCCGCAAAGCCCTTTTCCTTGGCGAGCAAGGCGACGCCATCGCAAGACCATGTGCCGACATTGGGGATATTCGGAGCGATGCAGACGACCGACTTGGCATGGAGCTTGTCGAGCGCATAGCCCATCGCACCCAGCATGGACACGCGCGGCCCGGCATTGGTCGGAGCGATGTTCGTGGCAAAATAGCACTCGCGCGGTACGCCGACACCGGCCACCACCAGAATGCCGGCTTTCTTGTAAAGTTCGGCATTGGCGCCACATTCGACGTAGCTCGAATTGCCGACCATCAGCACTGCCTTCTGGTCATTGACGAGCTTGGCGGCCAGCTGCGCGGCAATCTCAGGATTCCACTGATCGTCCTCGATCATATATTTGACCGGCCGACCCTTGATGCCACCATTGGCATTGAGGCAATCGAAATAGGCCTTTGCCGCCTTGGTCGAGTTCGAGAAGTCATCCGGGCCGGTCTTGCCGGTGATGGCACCGATGATGATCGGCTCGCCGGTCGCCGGCTTGCCGCTGTTGTCGCCGCAGGATGCGGCCGCATGTGCACTGAACGCCGAAACGAGCGTCAGGAAAAGGCTGATCGCCAGCCCTCTGAGATTGATAGGCATTCTCTCCTCCAGTTGTTGTCCCCGCTCCCCAGGGATCTTGATGTCGGCGATCTCGGGCTCAACCCGAAATCGCCTTTCCTGTCATGAAGGCGGCAGCCTTTGCCGCAATCATCATCGTTGGTGCGTTGGTATTGCCCGAAACCAGGGTCGGCATGATCGAGGCGTCACAGACCCGCAGCCCCTCTATGCCGCGCACCTTCAGGTCCGGCCCCACCACAGCATTCGGATCGTCTGCCCGGCCCATACGGGCCGTCCCGGCCGGATGGAATACGGTCTTGCACGATTGGCGGATGTAGTCTCGCAGTGCGTCCGGGTCCTTCTCAACGCCCGGCTTCGGCAGCACGCGGCGCTTGACCAGCTTGGCAAGCGCCGGCGCATCGAGAATCCGGATCGCAGTTTCGACGCCGCGCACCAAAGTCTCGATATCAGCCGGATCGGAAAGCAGATTGGCGTTGAAATCCGTCTGCTCAGTCGGATTGGCACTCTTTACTTTGATCCAGCCGCGAGAACGCGGCCGCAGATAGCAAGGTCCGATGCTGAGGCCGTGCCCAGGTTCCGGGTCGCGATCGATGAAGCCGATCAACACCGGCAGCACATGGAACTGCACGTCCGGCTGCCCGGTGCCTGACGTATCGACAAAACCGCCGCACTCGACAACGTTCGATGACAACAGGCCTCTATGCGAGGTCAGATAGCGCAGCATGTGGCCCGCCGCCCGCAGCCCCTTGTCCTGGCCAAGGATCGAGATGGGCTCGTATGTTTCCCCCTGCACGGGCACTTCCAGGTGGTCCTGATAGTTCGCCCCAACGCCAGGCAGATCGGCGACGACCTTGATGCCGAGCGATGAAAGATGCTCCGCGTCGCCGATGCCGGATAGCTGCAGGATCTTTGGTGTGGCGATCGCGCCGGCGGTCAGCGCAATCTCGCGCTCTGCCTTGAAGGTCGTGCCATCGAGCAGTTCGACCCCAACGGCCTTTCTTCCTTCGAACAGGATGCGAGCGACCTTGCGTTGCGTCAGCACAGTCAGGTTTGACCGCTTCTCCGCTTCGCGCAGAAAAGCCTGCGCGGAGCTCCAGCGACGGCCGCCATGCGTCGTGCTTTGATAGAAGCCGACACCAGCCTGATCCGCGCCGTTGAAATCGTCATTGTGCGGAATGCCGATTTCGGTCGCAGCCTTGATGAAGGCCTCGCTTAACGGATGGCGATGACGCGGATCCGAAACGTGCAGGCCACCCTTGTTGCCGTGATACTGGCCGTTCAGTCGCTCATTGTTTTCGAGCGAGCGGAAGGCCGGCAAAACATCGTCATAGGACCAGCCCTGGCAACCCATTTGCGACCAGGTGTCGTAATCGTTGCGATGGCCGCGAATATAGATCATCGCATTGACCGAGCTGCCGCCGCCAAGCACGTTGCCCTGCGGTGTGATGCTCGGACGCCCATTTAGGCCCTTATCGGGGTTCGAGGCATAGGGATGGATATCGATGCCCTTGCCCAGCACCTTGAAGAAGGTCGCAGGAATGTGGATCCAGGGATCAGCATCCCGCCGACCCGACTCGATCAGCAGAACCTTATGTGCCGGGTTTTCCGACAGCCGGTTCGCCAGAACGCAGCCAGAGGATCCGCCGCCGACGATGATATAGTCGTAGGTCGCCATCGCTTAGCTCAGCACCGTCTGGATCGTCGTGAATTCCTTCAGCCCCTCAGCGCCAAACTCGACCCCCATGCCGGACTGCTTCACGCCGCCGAAGGGTGCGTTGGGCTGAATGGTGCCGTGCTTGTTGATCCAGACGGAGCCGCATTCGAGCTGCATCGCATAGCGCTTCGCCTTCTGGGCATCAGCAGACCAGACGGAGCCGCCAAGCCCTGCCGGATTCTGATTGGCGCGTGCGATTACCTCATCGATATCGCTGTATCGGATGATCGGAAGAGCCGGTCCAAACTGCTCTTCATCGACCAGCCGCACGCCATGGTCGACATCGGCAACGAGCGTGATCGGATAGAAGTATCCGGGCCGGTCCATCGGCGCGCCGCCAGTCAGGATACGGCCGCCATTGGCGCGCGCATCGTCAACGAGTTCACGCACCTTATTGAACTGCATTTCGTTTTGAATGGGTCCGAGAATGCTCGTCTCGTCCAGGCCATCACCGACGGCGATCTTGCCTGCGTAATCGACAAGCCCGCGGCACACGTCCTCGTAAATACTGTCATGCACATAGAGACGCTTCAGCGCCGCGCAGGTCTGGCCATTATTGATGAAGGCACCCCAGAAGAGGCCTTCGACGATGGCCTTCGGGTCGGCATCCGGCAATACGATACCCGCATCGTTGCCGCCGAGTTCCAGCGTCAGCCGCTTCAGGGTCGCGACTGCCGACGCCATCACCTTCTTGCCGGTTTCCGTCGAACCGGTGAAGGTCATCTTGGAAACCCCAGGATGGGCGGAAAGTGCCGCCCCAATGCTGTTTTCGCCGGTAATGATGTTGACGACGCCGGGCGGAAGAACCTCATTCATGATTTCGACGAGGCGAATAGTCGACAAGGGCGTCAGCGGCGACGGCTTGATGACGACGGTATTGCCTGCGCGCACAGCCGGCACGATATGCCAGCAGGCGATCATCACGGGCCAGTTCCAGGGCGTGATCGAACCGACGACGCCGATCGGCTTGCGATGCAATTCGACGCGGCCTTCATTGTCGTCCTGAAGCACCTCAACCGGCAAATCCAGTTCGGCGGTATGCCGTGTCCAGGCAAGTGCGCCACCGATTTCGAAGCGCGAACCGAGGCCATTGAGCGGCTTGCCCTGTTCCCGAGTCAGGATCTGGGCAAGCTCTTCGGCATGTTCGTTGATCTTCTCTGCGACCGCGCGGCAAGCGCTGGCGCGCTCTTCGTTCGAAGCCTGCGACCATGTCTTGAAGGCTTCAGTCGCTGCGGCAACCGCCCTGTCAAGATCTGCTTCGCTGCCGAGCGGCATGTAGCCGACCACATCACCGCTTGATGGATTTGCGACCGGTGCATGATGGGACGTGGCGACATGCTCGCCGCCGATAAGCAGGGTATACTGCTTCACGATATTCTCCTCCCGTGACTTTCGGGAGGACTATGGCTTTTGCCACCAGACCCGTCTTGGGGAGAAACGCGCCTTGTCTTGGACTGGAGCGCAGACTGCGTTTCAGTCCAATCTATGCACTGGTTCGGCGGACCGAAGCAGCTCGCTCGGAGCGCAATCGAACAGTTCCTTGAAGCTGCGATTGAAATAGGAAATATCGTTGAAACCGGCGGAATAGGCGACTTCGGCTATCGTTGTAGGGTTGCGCCGTTCCTTGAGCTGCTCGATCTTTTCGCGGGCAAAGCGCAGGCGCTTGTCGCGAATGACGGTCGTGCAGGTCATGCCCATGCCCTGGAAATCCTGCTGAAGGGTGCGGATCGACACGCCAAGCCTCGTCGCCAGCCATTTGGCATTGAGGTCGGTATCGGTCAGGTGCTTGTCGATCAGAATATCGACCATCTGCATGCGCCTGCTGGCGCTGTCATGCAGCGAGTTCAGACTGGTCGCCTGGGCGCTCGTCGACAGAAAGGCCTGACGGGTCGTGTCGAACATCAGCTGACGCAGATGCGGAGAAGCCACGTCATTTTCCGGCGTGGTCATTATCTTGGCGATCAGCGCCCGCAGCATCATCGCCATCGGGTCGGATGCGACGAGCTTGCGGGCCACGTCGAAATCGACCTTGCTGTCGGAATACATCAACTGACGCGGCAAATGCAGCGACAGATGGTTGGAGAAGTGTCCGCGAAAGTAGAAGGTCGTGGGACGGGTGGAATCGACGAGGATGCATTCGCCGACATCGAGAATGTTCTGCTGGCCTGAATGCTCGACGCCACAGACACCTTCGAGCTGCAGGATCAGAAAAAGGTGCTCATTAGCATCGCGCCGGATATCGTCCCAATCGCGGTGGACATAATCGAGATCATTGGAGACGTGGGCGAACTCCATGCCGCACACATCGATACGGCTCGCCATGCCGACGACACTATCGCCGCGCGTCACGGTATGCGGGTTGAAATTCCCGCAAATGCTCCGCAAGCCGTCCGCCCATTGATCATAGGGCGTGGGCGACCAGCTCCGTTCGATGAGGCTGCGATTCTGCAACAGGTCCAACTCTGCCTCCCAACAGTATCAGCGCTGATAAAGACTGCTACAGTTCCTCCGGTCCGTCAATTAAATACTTAACACATTAATAAAATTGAACGTGCATTCACTCTTCGCCGACAGAGCCGTTCTCAAGCTTCAGTGACGCCAGTTCCTGCAACATGTCGAGAAGTTGCTCCACGCGCTGCACGCCGAAACGGGCATCGATATCGGCATAGACTTTCAGGCTTTCAGGCATGACTTCCGTCACGAGGGTCTCACCCGCCGGCGTGATCTGCAAAAGCACCCTGCGGCCGTCTGCCTCGTCCTTGTGCTTGGTGATGAAGCCACGCTCCTCAAGCAGCCGTATCATCCGCGTCAGGCTCGGCGCCAGAATGGATGCCTTGTCAGCCAGCTCAGTGGCATCAAGCTTACCGCCCTCGTAGAGGACACGAATGACGCGCCATTGCTGTTCGGTGACGTCATGCGCCGCCAGGATCGGCCGGAAATGGCTCATGACCGCTTCGCGAGCGCGCAGCAGCCCGATCGCGAGAGAACGTCGGGGTTCTCGCAGAGGCCGCCTGGGCTTTACAGCCTCGGTATCGAATGCTGATGTCTGTCCGGCGTCGCTATCTGTCTTGTTCGGCATTGTTTCCGCATATTTGCTAGCATCACATTCCCATTGATTAACATGAGAATTTTTCAAAGCAAGGTGGCCGGAAGAGCAAGCCTCGTCCGACGGCAGAAACCATCATCCAGCTGCGCGCCCATCGAGGCAGGCTACGGCACCTGCACGAGGCGGCCGCTACCTCTGATCTCGGAACGCCGCAACACCGGACGCCCGTACAATTCGATATTGCCGCTTCCGCTGATCGATATGTCGGCATCGGCCGCTGCAGCGACCTGCGCGTCACCACTGCCGCGAATTCTGATCTTCACGGATTGCGCGGCCAGGTCCTTCAGGCGCGCCGTACCCGAGCCGGACACGTCCAGATCGACGGATCGAGCACTGCCGGCGGCCTTGACGCTGCCACTGCCGGAAATGCGCAGGTGCAGATCGTCCTGATCGAGTTGCGACAAGACAAGGTCTCCGCTGCCGCGAACCTTCCAATCAGTGACGAGCGGCCCGGAGAGGGTGACATCGACTTTGGACATGGACCAGCCCGGATTGCAATCGAGGCTCAGCTTGCCGTCTTCCAATCGCACGTGGTCGATAAGCGCTGAGTTGCCGCTGATGACAGCCTCGGCTTTGCCACCAGGCTGGTATCGAACGGAGGCAGGCATATCAATTGACAGGCGGCCATCCGAATTGAAAGGCAGGACGATCTGCTGCTTGCCCGATCCCGTTGAGCCGCACGTGGATTGTATGCCATCCCACCAGTATCGGGCATTGGCCAGATCCGGTCCGGAAAGTCCAAAACCCACCGCCAGAAAGACAAATGCGCAAATCAATCCGGCCGTCGCGACGGTCGCCAGTTTCCGGTTCATTGTCCGTTCCTCCAACAATATGCAGCGCACCGATCAAACACGATTTTCGGTTGCTTGCGCCAAGCGAAAATGCAGCCGGGCATACCGCCCGAGCATGCGGATACCGAGGCTAAGTCCCATGAGCAGCAGTGCGCCGCCACCCACAAGGACGCTGACCAGACCGGCTCCTATAAGGAGGCGTGCCAACATGCCGACACTGGGCAGGCCGATGTGAAAAAACACGGCCGCAAAGACGATCTTCAGACCAACGGCGCCAATGGCAAGGAGTGCGATCGCAAGACCGAACGTGACGAACACGGCAGCAAGCAATAGAGGCAGCAGGAAGAAGATATCGACGATGGCAAGTCCAGCCAGTGCCATCATCGCCGCCAGAAGGTTCGGCACACTCCAATGAGCCTCGAAACGGCGCAGTCCTGCATCCGCCCGCAACTCTCTGGCTATTCTCGCCGGATCGCCCAGTGCTGCCACGACGTCTTCATCACTACGACCAGAGGCGTCGGATTCCGTAAAATAGGCTGTGTAATCGGCAACGATGTCATCGATTTCGTGAGGCGGAAGCCCAGCAAGGCCCAGTCTCAGCGCACGCAAAAAAGCATCCCTGGTCATGGCTATTCCTCAAGAAGTTTGTCGACAGCGCCCGCAAGCGCGCGCCAATCGCGACGATGCGCCTCGAAAATCGAATGACCCAATGGCGTAAGCCGGTAATATTTGCGCGGCGGCCCGTTGCTGGATTCGACGATACGGGTCGCAACCAGGCCGTCATTCTGCATCCTGCGCATCAGCGGATAGATCGTCCCTTCCCCCATTCCAACCGCCGCGACCAAGGTGCTGGCGATTTCATAACCATAGCTCTCGCCGCGCGAAAGCACGGCCAGGACGCATAGATCGAGAACGCCTTTTCGCAGTTGAACTTGGATCGAGTCGGTCATGAATGCCTCAGCTTTACAAGTTAGATATAACAAGCTATCTGTTTATGCAAGGTAGTGAACCAACATTCGAGGCCTTCGCCCGATAGCGGCGCCGTTGCGACAGCCGAAGCTCGCGGGCCGCGCCGTTGCCAGCGCCTGATTCAAGCCCCCCCCGCCAGAAGGAATTGCGCAATGATCCACCGCAGCCTTGCCCTCGCAGCCGCCCTCTGCCTTGCTGCATCGTTGTGCCAGGCGACGGGGTTCAAGTTCATTCGAATTCCGGCCGACGCCGGCGGCCCGGCGATCACCGCAGCAATGTGGTCGCCCTACGCGGAGGCGCCGACGTCGATGAGAATAGGAGCTTTAATATTAGCAGCGACGCCGGATTGTCCGATCATGGGCAAGGATCTGCCGCTCATCGTCATTTCACACGGTTATGGCGGCGACTCGCTCGGCCACCGGGACACCGCCCAGGCGCTGGCGGACGGAGGCTTCATCGTTGTCGCTATCAATCATCCACATGCGAACTACGCCGACATGAGTCAGGCAAACGGCATGGGCGTGCTGGTCGAACGACCGGCCGACATCAAGCGCACCATCGACTTCATGCTCGGCCCATCGCCCGACGCAGCAAGCATCGATCCGCGCCATATCGGTTTCTACGGATTCTCCCAGGGCGGCTACACAGGACTTGTGGTTGCCGGCGCCAATCCCGACCTAAGCCAACTGCCGCCGCGCTGCGCGGACCCGAAAGTTACCGACTGCCCGCCAGCCGAGCACAGGCGGCCTTTTCAGCGAACCCAGCTGCCTCGGACCTGGACACACGACGCCCGCGTTAAGGCGATGGTGATCGCCGATCCCTTGAGCACTGTCTTTCTGGCCTCTGACAGCGTGAAAGACGTGAAAATTCCGCTTCAGCTCTGGGGGTCGCAGTTCGGCGGCGGCCAAGATGCGGAGCCGGAGAACGTCGCAAAGCTGGCGCATGTGTTGCCGAACAAGCCAGATTTCCGGGTCGTCCCCAATGCCAGGCACTTGTCGTTCCTGACGCCCTGCCCGGAGGTCAGATCAGCAACGAGACCCTCCTGCAGCGACGCTCCGGGTTTCAATCGCGCCGCCTTCCATGAGGAGTTCAATGCCGAAGTTCTCGCATTCTTCCGTGAGCATCTGACGGATCAGCGCCAGCCTTGACGAGCCACATAGATCGGCTCTCCACCAAAAACCGGGATCATGGATCATCCGCCGATGGCCCATGATCGCGCCACGAGCGGGCGTGCAGTCAGCGGCGGAACGTCAGATGGATGGTCCCGCTCGGCGCCGTCTCCGACTTGACCGAGTAGCCGGTCTCCAGGCCACGCAGATCGTCCCACAGGCGGATGCCGCGTCCGAGCAGGATCGGCGTGATCGCAACATGAAGCTGATCGACAAGACCTGCCTTCAAGAACTCACGAACGACTGTTGGGCCGCCGCCAACCCGGACATCCTTTTCGCCCGCTACCTTTTCCGCCCGCTGGAGCGCGTCGATCGGCGTCGTGTTGACAAAATGAAATGTAGTGCCGCCAGCCATTTCCAGGGAGGGTCGAGCGGTATGCGTGAGTACGAAGACCGGAACCCGGAAGGGTGGCTCTTCGCCCCACCAGCCACGCCAGTTCGGGTCGTCGGGGAAGTTATGGAGCCCGAACATGCCGGCACCCATGATTTCGGCACCCACGTTCTCGAAATATTCCCTTGCATAGTCATCATCGATGCCGGTGGTCCCGGCCCCGCTCATATCCTTGAACACGCGCTCTCTGAAGGTTCGCGTTGCGGTATATGCGCCAACAAGACGCGGCCAGTCTTCGCCGAAGGGGACTTCGGGCGTCTGGTCCGTCGTTGTCGCGAAACCGTCAAGCGAGATCATGAGATCGACACGAACTGCCATTGGAGTTCTCCTTGTGAGTGGTTGCTTAGCCGCTCTCATCTTAAACGGACCGATTAGTAAGGCAAGTACCTAAGTTTCTTGACCGACGTCCCAATTCGTTTTAGGAAAACGCATGCCCTATCATTCGACCCCTCTCGATCTCGCCTTTCACGCTCTCAGCGACCCGACCCGCCGTGCGGTGGTATCGCGGCTAGCCGAGGGCGAGGTTCCCGTCTCCGTCCTGGCCGAGCCCTTCGACATGGCATTGCCCTCCTTTGCGCAGCACCTGAAAGTGCTAGAGGATTGCGGGCTGATCGCCAGCGAGAAGCGCGGCCGCAGCCGCTGGTGCAGGCTGGTGCAGGCACGGTTCGACGAGGCGGCGAACTGGATGGAAGCGGAGCGCCGGAGTTGGACCCAGCGGCTGGATCGACTGGAAGTTTATTTGGATAAGACCCGAGAGGATGACGAAGGACATGACAAATCCGTTTGACACGTGGGCGCTCGACCGCGAAATCGTGCTGGTGAAGGTGCTCAAACACTCGCGTGAAAAGGTCTTTGCCGCGTGGATGGACCCGCGAGCGCTGGCCGAATGGTACGGCCCGACCAACCTTAAAATCGAGAACCACGAAGCCGATATTCGCGAGGGTGGAATCTGGCGGTTCGACATGGTGGGTCTGTTCGAAGGACAAGAGCGACGCTTCGCAAATCTTGTGCGCTTTCTGGAGATCGTGCCGAACGAGCGGATCGTGATGGATCACGGCACGCCCGATCCTAGCGATCCCGATCGGTTCCGGACTACGGTGACTTTCGATGAGCAGGCCGACGGCAAGACGGTTCTGACCATGCGTCAGCTCCATCCCAGCCCCGCACGCCGTAAAATCGTCATTGGCTTCGGCGCGGTCGAATATGGACTGCAAACGCTGGATGGTCTGGCAGCCTGGCTGGAGGCTTGAGCATTTGGCAACGATGCCGCGCGCGACCACAGCAATCAGCAGATCACGCTGCGCTTGATCTCGTAGCGTGGATCCCGATGAAGCGGATGGCCACATGCGGACGTGATGGTGATTGAAACCGGATCGCGAATCCGATCAGATCGTGACATGACGAAAACGATAAGGATAGCTGCGGCTCTGCTATTGCGCCGCAATGGAGATACGCTGCTCGTGCGCAAGCGCGGCACCACGGCTTTCATGCAGCCCGGCGGCAAGATCGAGCCGCATGAAGCGCCGGAACAGGCTCTCGCCAGAGAGTTATTCGAGGAATTGGGCCTTGCGATCGACCCCGGGTCACTGACATTCCTCGGTCAATTCCAGGCGCCTGCCGCCAATGAGCCCGAGCATATCGTCGTTGCCGAGGTCTTTCGACTGCAAGTCGGCGACGCCATCATCACCGCTGCGGCGGAGATCGAGGAAATCCGCTGGGTATCGCCTGCCCGTCCGGGTGCCATATCCATGGCACCATTGACCGAACATCACATCTTGCCGCTTCATCGGCAATGAAAACCCGCTACAGCATCGACCCGAAAATCTGACACGATTTTTGGGTCGATGCGTGGCTTCAAAAAAAGCGTTACCGACTTTCGAAGTCAGCTCCACCTCGCCGAAGGCTCTTTGGATTACGGTGTCTCCGTGGTCTTGGCATTGACAGTAATCGCGCGCCCGGCAAACCAGCCATTGATGGCGGCACAGAGGCCGAGCAGGACGAACAAGACGGAGCACCAGGCAAAGCTACCCGTCCAGCCATGGATCATGCCGACAATAAGCGGGCCGATGGCCGCAAGCAGATAGCCGACAAATTGCGCCATTCCGGAAAGATGAGCGGCGACATGGGCATCCGGCGAACGCAGCACGATCACCGTCATCGCCACGGCGATCAGGCCACCTTGCCCGACGCCTTGCAACACCGCCCAGAACCAGACTGTCCAAAGCGGTGCGAAGAGAAGGCCCAACAATGCGATGACCGCGATCGCGCAAAGCGTGACGTTGATCACGCGCTGATCCCGGCCTTTCACAGCGATGTGAGGGGCAACGAGACAAGAGGCCGCCTGAACCATCACGGAGACGGATACGATCGCGCCCGCCGTCACGCCATCAAGACCACGTTCGCGCAGGATCGGAACGAGCCAGCCGAAGACGCAATAGGCGAGCGCCGACTGCAAGCCCATGAACAGCGTCACCTGCCAGGCGATGGGATCTGTCCACAGACCGGTAACGCGAAAGCCAGTGCGGCGGGCCTGGCTGCGGGTTCTTATGACCTGCGGCAGCCAGAGGAGCGCGACGGCCAAGGCCGGCAAGGCCCAGGCGGAAAGCGCGCCCCCGAGCGACCCGCCAAGCGCGTGCTCGATGGGGAGTGTCAGCCCTGCCGCACTTGCCGCTCCAGCGCATAGCGCCATCGTGTAGCAGCCCGTCATCAGTGCTGCCTTGTCTGGAAAGTCGCGCTTGACGACGCCAGGCAAGAGCACGTTGCCGATAGCGATACACGCACCGGCCAGCGCGGTCCCGAAGAACAGCATGGGAATAGAGGACAGGCCGCGCAACGCAGTGCCAAGGGCAAGCAGCAGGATCATGCCCAGCAGGACGCGTTCCGTCCCCAGTCGCTGTGCAAGCCTTGGCGCAAGCGGTGAAAACAATCCCAGGCAGACTACGGGCAAGGTCGTCAGAACACTGGTCCCGAAAGAAGACAGGCCAAGCCCGGTTCTGATCTCTGGCAGCAGTGCCGATGCGCTGGAAAAGACCGGCCTGAGATTGAAGGCGATCAGGACAAGGCTCGCGCCCAGAATGAATCTGCCGATCGGCGTTTTCCCCTTATGGGCTTCCGGTGGCGGAATTTCATCGGCCTCGGCGTCGATAAGATCGACGGAGGCTGCGTTTTGCAACGAAGAGGTCATGATAGCAACAACCGATCAAGAGTAGCGATAACGGGCGCCATGAAGCGACGCACAGCGGCATCGGCCGCCTCGGGATCGCCGGCTTCAATAGCATCGACGACCTCGATATGCGCCTGCATGTCAGGCTCGGGAATTTCTGCGTCGAGCGTCGCCTCGATGGTTTCAGCAATCGACATGGAGAAGAAGTCGTAGAGCTCGACCATCGCCATATTGCGCGATGCGGCAACGACGGCTTTATGGAAAGCAAGATCGCGCTCGATGAAGCCCAGCTTGTCTGCCCCGCCATAGTTTCCGCGCGCAGCGAGCAGCGCGCGCAACTGCGCAATCACCTCGGGAGTGTGACGCAAGGCGGTCAGCCGCGCGGCTTCGACCTCAAGCGCCAACCGGGCTTCGAATTGATCCCGCAGTCCGGCCCGACGCGCCATATCCAGCGGCCGGCCGAAATCAGTGGTGGAGCGGACGTAGGTGCCGGATCCCTGGCGTGTCTCCAGATAGCCTTGCGAGGCCAAAACGCGCACCGCTTCGCGGATGGTGCCGCGGCTGACCGAAAGCATCGAGGAAAGGGAGGCTTCATTCGGCAACTTCTCGCCGACGCTCCAGCGCTGGGCAATGATTTCGCTACGGATTGCCTCTACGGCAATCTCCGCAAGCGTCGTTTTGGTGAGAGCGCGCATGGCTCAATTTCATCAAGTCATCAGATGACTTTACAACTAGCCGAGCAGCGCCCGTTCGTCAACAGACGACCGCGCCAAGAAAAGGCGCCACTTTATTCGATAACGCCGCGCCGTGCCATCAGTGCCAAGCCGATCATCGCCAGCAGGGAAAATATCGCAGGAAGGTAGAAGACATTCGGAAGGCCGAGATAGGCGACACCAAGGCCACCGACACCGCCGCCAAGCGCCATCGCCAGCGCCGAAGAACTCATGAAGATTGCGGAGGCGGTTGCGACGGCATTCGGAAGAAGGCGCTGGGCGACGATCAGCCCCAGCACCATGTAAAGTCCCCAGACGCCCCCCATCAGCGTCTGTCCGGCAAACATGCCGACAGCCGTTGGCCAGGCCGCGAAGCATAGATTGGCAATGACACCGCACGCCGCTGCGATGCACATCAGCCAGAGCGTGCCGATCCGCCGCGCCAGCATGACGCTGAACGGCATGAGCAGCAACTCGATCAACGGCTGGGTTCCAATGACCGCGCCGCGCACTCCAGGATCGATCCCGAGATTTTCCTCCATGTAAAGCAGGAGAAAGCCGTATTTGATAGGCTCGCCGGCATAGACAAGCACGTAGAGGCCGGTAAAGGCCAGAAGCGGCGCCATATCCGACCAGCTGAGCGAACTGGCCGTATTGGTCGCATGCGTCACTTTTTGCTTGGGGCTCGACGAAACGTTCAAGGTTCCCAAGGGGACGACCTGCGCCACGAAACAGAGAGCCGTCGCCCAGAACATGGTGCGCAACCCTGTTTCAGCCGCCAACCACGCGCCGATAAACGGACCGACGATCCAGCCGGCCGTCAACGCCATCCGGATAAGTGCAACCACACTTTCGTTCGCACCCGCCGGATTTCTCTTCAGATCGTCATGGATGGCAGTAAAAAGCTGGGAGGTAGCGGAGCCGGAGAACGCCAGGACGACAGCGCCGATCACGAACGGCATCCAGGGCGCGTTCGAAAGTGCGAAACCCACCCATCCGAGAAAACCCGCCATGGCACATAGCCGGAACAGGCTGAGGCGCTTGCCTGTCCTGTCAGAATAGCGGCCGACCAGATAGCCGGCAACCGGCGCCGTCAGGCCCGTCAGATAATAGAGCCCGGCCACGGGCATGGATGTTCCGAGTACCTTGACCAAGAAGACGACGATCTGAGGCAATGAAGCCGAGGTCCCCACCCCCGAGAGGAAGAGGGCTAGCGTCGCACCGCGATAGAGCGGAGATGCCCATACCTGCTGAATTGCCGTGGCTCTCCCAGAGCCTTTCAAGGATTGCGCGTCCATTCCATTTCGATCCGTGGTAGCCGGTTGCGTATTTAACCCAGAGCCTTATGCCTCTCTTCGGAGGCCTAAGGCTCTAAGTCTTTGAATCTACGCATCAGGCTTTCCGAAAACCGATTCCGATTTTCGGGCCGATGCTGCAGTCCGGTTCGACGCGCATGACCACCCTGATCGCCAACGACCAGGATCAGCCTTTTTGGACAAACGGAATCACGATTTCGTCCCGGATAACGGGTATCCTTCCGCCAAAGCAGCTGCCATGGCAAATGTTTGCTTCAAGCCACAGCCTTTCATATGATGATTTCCACAGCGATCGCCGTTCAGGCTTCAGCCGGGTATGGCCCTCGAATATGCGGCCAGAATAAACCGCTCGGCCTGATACAGATATTTCTCCAACGCCTCGGCGGCATTCGCGGTGGCTCCCTCCTCGAGATGAGCGAGAATCGTCGCATTCTGCCCGACATAAGGAGCATGCAGATATTCCGGGTCACGTATCAGGCCGAACACCAGACGCAACTCCAGCGAGATCTGGGCATAGAACGCCGAGAGCCTGGGACTGTCGGCCAACTCGACGATAGCGGCATGAAAGGCGATATCGGCGCTGCCGACATCGAGCCATTCGCTGCGGTCACGGTGCTTTATCGCCGCGTCCACGGCGGCCCGCATCTTGCTGATGCTCGGATGACGATGATGCGCGCCGGAAACCGCCGAACACTCTATGAGCCGGCGGATGTGGAAGATATCCATAATGGTGGAGATGCTCGGCGTGGTAACGAACACGCCTCGATTGGCTTCATGGCGCAGCACGCCTTCCGTGGTCAGCAGGCGAAAAACCTCGCGCAGCGTATTGCGCGAAACCTGCAATTCCTCGCACAAGGTCGCTTCGGAAAGGTGGCTTCCGGGCGATAGCGTGCCGCTGATGACCCGCTCCCGGATCCGTGCCGCCGTTATCTCCGTCACGGTCTGTCCGGCTTCCGCTGCGGTTGTCGTCGGCTCGATACTCGCAAGCTTCGTCTGCTTCATTTGCTCTCCTGGCGCTTGCGGTTGATGGAGCTGCGACGCCTGTCCATCTCTGCACTCCCCGCCAAACTATGCATCGCTGCGAAGGCTCGCAAGCAATCGGATTTCTGATAACAATTCATTGGGTTACGCGCCCGACGAAGCCGCCACGTTGGACGATTCCATGCAAACTCCTCCCAGTTTCCGGCGAACAGCACGAAAATTGTTGAACAATATAGACCAGATTGTTGTTTGATGCTATCTCATGGCCTAAGAAATATATTGGGAACATAGATACGGATGATCGCGGGGCGCCCGATTTGGAGGAAAATGTCGCTTGTTTTCCAGAATCAAATGGTTGCGGGCGTCAACACGCCATCGTCCGATTCTAGCGGCGATCTCAACGAGGGCTCCGGCGTGTTCACACCAAAAGGCGATGTCGTTGCCGTCGGGAACACAATGAAAATGGAAGTGCAGATCGTGCGTATCAAGCCGCCAAATTCCGAAAGCACCTGGAACGACCTGCACAATGCCGAGGTGGGCGCATGACGAAGGCGATGGGCACCAACAAACCGCTTCTGTCGATCGCGGATCTGACCGTAAGCTTCGGCCAAAGCCGCGTGGTGGAGGGTCTTTCCTTTTCCGTAGAGCCCGGCCGAACGCTTGCGGTCGTCGGGGAGTCCGGATCCGGAAAATCGGTGACGTCACTTTCGATCATGCGGCTTGCCGATATGATGGGCGCACGCTTCGAGACCGGCAGCATCACCTTCAACGGCAAGGACCTTCTCAAGCTCCCGCAGAGAGAAATGCGCTCTATCCGCGGCAAGGAGATCGCCATGATCTTCCAGGAGCCAATGACCTCGCTCAATCCGGTCTTTACGATCGGCGACCAAATCTGCGAAGTTCTTTTGCTGCATGAAGATATCGGCAAATCCACCGCCATGGCAGAAGCCCGCCGGCTTCTTGAAATGGTACGCCTCCCCGATGCGGAAGCGCTGCTGAAGCGCTATCCGCACCAGCTCTCCGGAGGCATGCGCCAGCGCGTCATGATCGCCATGGCGCTTGCCTGCCGCCCCAAGCTCTTGATCGCCGACGAGCCGACGACAGCGCTCGACGTCACCATCCAGGCGCAGATTCTCAACATCATGCGGGACCTCCAGAAGGATCTCGGCATGGGCATGATCTTCATCACCCATGACATGGGTGTCGTCGCCGAAATGGCAGACGATGTGGTCGTCATGTGGAAAGGCAAGAAGGTCGAAGAAGGGCCGGTTCGCGAAATATTCGCCAATCCGAAGCACCCTTACACCCGCACCTTGCTTGCGGCCGTCCCGAAGCTCGGCAGCATGGCTGGCGAAGACTTTCCGAAGCGCTCGCCCCTTATCGTTCTTGAGGGCGGCGAGCCGAAAATCGTCGGTGAGGAGCGGGTTCAAAATACCGCCCGTTACGATCAGCCACCATTATTGTCAGTCCGCGACCTCTTCGTGCGTTTCGACATAAAGAAGAACATATTCGGCCAGGCCACACATCGTTGCAGTGCCGTCCAGCAAGTCGGTTTCGACATCCACCCCGGCGAAACTCTTGCCTTGGTCGGCGAATCCGGCTCCGGCAAGTCGACCATCGGCCGCACCATCCAGCAATTGCAGAAGGCCCGAGCTGGTGAAATCACCTTCAACGGCAAGAGTTTTGCTGCGATGTCGGCGGCGGAACGCTTCCGCATGCGTCGGGATGTGCAGTATATTTTCCAGGATCCATTTGCCTCGCTCGATCCGCGCAAGACGGTCGGCTTCTCGATTGCCGAGCCGATCAATACGCATGGCATCATCCTGGGCTCGAAGGAGGTTCGTCGCCGCGTGGAC
This sequence comes from Rhizobium sp. ASV8, assembly GCF_016429255.1. Lineage (GTDB taxonomy): Bacteria > Pseudomonadota > Alphaproteobacteria > Rhizobiales > Rhizobiaceae > Rhizobium. Next base: position 20,332 of record NZ_JAELUG010000045.1, on the reverse strand, counting down.
GAGCTTCTGGAACGCGTCGGCCTGACATCGGCCCATGCGGAGCGTTATCCGCACGAATTCTCCGGTGGTCAGCGCCAGCGCGTCTGCATTGCCCGCGCGCTTGCCTCGGACCCCAAGCTCATCATCGCCGACGAGGCGCTTTCAGCGCTCGACGTGTCGATCCAGGCGCAGATCATCAACCTGTTCATGGATCTTCAGGCCGAACGCGAACTTGCCTACCTCTTCATCAGCCATGACATGGCGGTTGTGGAAAAGATAAGCCATAGGGTCGCGGTTCTCTATCTCGGCCAGATCATGGAGATGGGCAGCCGCCGGCAGGTTTTTGAGACGCCGATGCATGATTACACCCGCCGCCTTCTGTCCGCCGTTCCGGTCGCCGACCCAACGGTCGAGCGCAAGACCGCGCTGCTCGAGGGCGAAATTCCAAATCCCGTTCGCCGGGTCGGTGATGAACCGCCCATCCTCGCCCGCGAGGAAATCGGCGCCGGTCATTTCATCGCCAAAAGCGCATAAACGACCACCATCCATGCAACGATCTGAAGAGGAAACAGGTTCGATGAAAAAAATCAAATTGGGGCTGAGAACCGCTCTTGCGGTGCTCGCCCTCTCCGGTGTCACCGTCAATGCCGCCCCGGCGCTCGCAGCCGGAAAGATGACGATCGCTTCGTCGCAGGACCCGGGCAGCTGGGATCCGATCGATACGTTCCTGGTGGCTTGGGCCGCCGTGTCGACCAATATTTTCGATGGCCTGACCTATCGCGGTCCCGACCTCAAACTGGTGCCCGGCCTTGCTGAATCCTGGGAAGAGCTCGACCAGGGCAAGCGCATCCGCTTCAAGTTACGCCACAACGTCAAGTTCCACGATGGCGAGGCCTTCAATGCCGAAGCGGTGAAATTCACCTTCGATCGCCTGTTGGGCGATGAGGGCGCAAAGGGCCCGCAGCGCTCGAACTACACCGCGATCGAAAGCGTCGATATCATCGACGATTATACGGTCGACATGAAGCTGAAGGCGCCTGATCCGGTGCTGCTCACCAAGCTTGCCGGCTATGGCGCAATGATCGTCCCACCGAAGTACATCAAGGAAAAGGGCGAGGACTACTTCAACCTCAATCCGGTCGGCACCGGCGCCTTCAAGTTCGTTTCCTATACGCCGAAGGTGAATATCAAGCTCGCAGCCAATCCTGATTACTGAGGTGGGGCGCCAAAGCTTTCCGAACTCGAATATCGCTTCATCAGCGAGCCCGCGACCGCCGTTGCCGAACTTCAGGCAGGCCGTGTCGATCTCGTCATCCCGCCGATCATCCCGATCGGCATGCTCCCTGTCATCCAGAACGATTCCAAGCTGGAGATTGCCAGCGTTCCCGGCCCGACGGTCGATGCGCTGCGCTTCAATACCCGGGACGGCATCACGGCTGATCCGCGCGTGCGCAAGGCCATCATTATGGCGATCGACCGCGCGACCATCATCAAGTCGATCCTCGTCGGTCAGGCCGTCGAGATCACCAGCTTCCAGGGTGCATCGTCCTTCGGCTACGATCCAGAGCTGAAGGCTCTTCCCTACGATCCGGAAGGCGCCAAGAAGCTGCTCGCCGAAGCAGGCGTCAAACCCGGCGCGACAATCCAGATCGACATTCGCGGCAACGACACGACCATGAACGAGGTGTCGCAGGTCATTGCAAGCTACCTGCAAATGGTCGGCATCACCGCGACCCTCAAGCCCTATGAGACCAACGTTCTGCTGAACGACATCATTCCACAGGGCAAGACCGGCGCGATGTTCGAGCAAAAATGGGGCGGCTGGACCTTCGACTTCGACAATACCGCCTATGCGATGTACCACTCCGGCGAAAAGTGGAATCCCTACGAAAAGGATGCGACGCTGGACAAGCTGCTGGAATCCCAGCGTCCGCTCACCGATCGCGCGGAGCGTGAGAAGATCCTCAAGGAGATCGGCAAGTACGTCGCCGACAAGGCGCTGGAGCTGCCGCTCTATAACTCCAACGCGATCTACGGCATCAGCAAGCGCGTGAAGGGCTTCGTGCCCGCGCCGGATAACCGCATCAAGCTGAACGAAGTCACCGTCGAGTAATCGTCAATCGCGGCGCCGCCGGACAGTCCGGCGGCGTCCAACTGCAAATTTCGGGAAAAGAACGTGGCCGGTTTTCTCATCAAGCGATTGTTGCAGGCGATTTTCGTCGTCATCGCCATCACACTTCTCGTCTCCTTCGCCATTCGTCTGACAGGCGATCCCGCCATGATGATGTTTCAGGGCGGCGGCAGCATGACGGAAGAGGATCTGGTGCGCATTCGCGCAGCGCTTGGTACGGATCAGCCGTTCATCATCCAGTATCTGACCTTCCTGAAGGGCTTGCTGACACTGGATTTCGGACGCAGCTTCACGGGCGGCACTCCCGTCTCTCAATTGATCGCCGGCGCCCTACCCGCCACCTTGCTGCTCGCCTTTATTGCCATGGCGATATCGATCGTGCTCTCCATCCCGCTCGGGATCAAGGCTGCGACCGCGCGCGGCAGGACGGCGGACCAGATTATCCGCGTTCTCTCTCTGCTCGGGCTTTCCTTCCCGAATTTCTGGCTGGCGCTGATGATGGTGCTACTGTTCTCGATCACGCTCGGCTGGTTGCCGCCGAGCGGGATGGTCGGGATAGCCAGCTACGTTATGCCGGCCCTGACCATGGGCGTCATCCTGACGGCGACGAATGTGCGCCTGGTGCGCACCGCCATGCTGGAAACGCTGCAGTCGCAATATATCATGGTCGCACGCGCCAAAGGCCTCAGCGAGAGCAAGGTGCTTTACAAGCATGCCCTTCGCAACTGCGCCATTCCGCTGATCACCTATTTCGGCATCCAGTTCGGCGGATTGCTTGGCGGCATCGTCGTCATAGAGCGCGTCTTCAACTGGCCCGGTCTCGGAACCCTTGCCTTCGACGCCGTCGCCGCCCGCGACTATCCGCTGTTGCAGGGCGTGATCACTGTGCTGGCCTTGTTCATCGTCGGCGTAAACCTGCTGGTCGATATCGCCTACGGGCTCGTCGATCCCCGTATCCGCACGGAGTAACCGCCCATGGCCGCCACGACCTCAAGCCGTTCGCGATTCTACAGCTTCGAATTCATCGTCGGAGCCTTGCTGACCGTCGTCATCTGCCTCGCCGCCATTTTCTCGGACGCCATCTTTCCCGGCGGAGCCGAGAAGATCGATCTGATGGCCCGGCTTGCGAGACCCTTTGCCAGCCTCGCCCACCCGTTCGGGACGGATCCGCTTGGGCGCGACGTGCTTGCCCGCGTCATCGCCGGCGGTAGGATATCGCTGCTGGTCGGCCTCACCTCCGTCATCGGCGGCGTCGTTCTCGGCGTCCTCGTGGGACTGGCGGCCGGCTACTATCGCGGCATCTGGGATGTGCTCCTGATGCGCTTTGCCGATATTCAGCTCGCCATGCCCTTCATTCTGCTGGCGATCACCTTCATCGCCATCGTCGGCGGCAGCCTTACCAACACCATCATCCTGCTGATCGTGTCGCAGTGGGTCCAATATGCCCGTCTTGTCCGCGGATCGGTGCTGACCCTGCGCGAGCGGGAATTCATCCTTTCGGCACGCGCCATCGGCGTTAGAGATTGGCGTATCATCTTCCAGCATTTGCTGCCGAACCTTCTGGGACCGGTGATCGTGCTGATGACACTGAACATCGCCAACAACATCCTTCTCGAAAGCAGCCTCACCTTCCTCGGCCTCGGTGTCGATCCGACGATCCCGAGCTGGGGCGGCATGCTGGCCGACGGACGCACTTATTTGCAGACCGCGTGGTGGGTCAGTCTTTTCCCGGGCCTTGCGATCCTGTTGACCGTGCTCGGCCTCAACCTCCTGGGCGACTGGCTACGCGACAGCCTTGACCCGACTGGCAGAACGACAAGGTAAGATATCATGACCATGATTTTCGAGAGAAGCTTTGAACGCACGCTTTCGCGGCTCGCGGCAGATGCCAAGGCCGGCCAGGAATTCGAGGCCTGGACCTTCGACGACAGACGGAGCCGCCAGGACATGGAGCGCAAGCTCAAGGAAAAGGGTGTTCGAGCCCGCATCCGCAGCGCCTATAAGCCCCTCGTTCATGCGTTTCTTGAGGAAATCGACCTGCATGGCGTGGATGCAATAGAGATCCACTATCCCGTACATGCAAACGCGCCCGCCAACCGTTTCCGGTTGGAAGCCTATCCGCTTGCGGCGATGGTGGGAAATCGCGATATCACCTTCGTTGCCAGAGCCGACGGCAATTTCCATTACGACGTTCTGTTGAAGAGCAATTCGCACAGCGAGCGAAGGGTCAAAGTGTCGGTGCCCAATCGCGTGCACATCGACGCGGCCGGCGAAACGAGCGTTTCGCCAACCGGCTGGCTGGTGCGGGATGACAACACGCCCGGCGAACGGCTGGTCACGGACTACGAGCAGCTTTTCCAAGAGACCATAGCTGCGATTACCCAGTTCGACTGGGGTGCGACCGAGCCCTATTTCGAAGAACTCAATATTCGCGTTGCACTGCCTGCGGTGGACGAGACGCTGCCCGTCGGCGACGAAGTCATGAGCCTTCGAGAAGCACTGCACGAGGACTTCTATTTCTCGCTGCTTGAGTTCTTCCAGAAGAAGTCGGGTCGCCCCCTTGGCGATCGAGGCCTGAAGCCGGGACAAATCGTTCCACAGATCCTGCTATCCCAAGGCGAAATCTCGGTCAGAGTGGAAACACAATCATTGACCTCGCGCTACTGGGACGGCGGTGAGCAGCCGATGGAAACGGCGGCAGAACCTCTGGCCGTGCGGCAGATCGAGGCGGTGCTCGAAGGGGTCGGCGGCGAGGCGTTCGAAGCCGTCACTCGCTCCGGCCGCGCGGTCAAAGCCCGCTATATCAAGGGCCGCGACGCGGCTGTGATGATCAGCGGCGGGCAGCACGCCAATGAGACGACCGGCGGCGTTGGCGCACTGCGCGCCGCGCAGCGGCTCGTGACGATCGAAGGCGCGCATTTCACGATCTCGCCGCTGGAAAATCCCGATGGCTATGCGCTGCACCAGCGTTTGCGCCAGGACAATCCACGCCACATGTATCATGCCGCGCGTTACACCGCGCTCGGCGACGATCTCGAATATCGCACAGAGGACAATGCCGGCCCTCACCTCTACGAGAAGAAAATCCGCTTCCAGGCAGAAAAGCTAAGCGGCGCGCAACTTCATGTGAACCTGCACGGCTATCCCGCTCATGAATGGACACGTCCGCTTTCCGGCTACGTGCCGCGGAACTTCGCCATGTGGACATTGCCGAAAGGCTTTTTCCTGATCGCCCGCTATCATTCCGGCTGGGCAACGCAGGCCGAGCAACTCCTGGATAGGGTTACCAGGCATCTGGGCGCCATTCCGGGACTACTGGACTACAACGACAGGCAAATAGCCCTCTACGAAATCCACGCCGGCGAAACCGGCTTCCGGATCATCAACGGCTTCCCATGTCTTGCGGACATCGACGATCGCCATACCGTGCCGGTGACGCTGATTACCGAGTATCCTGACGAGACCATTTACGGCGACGAGTTCGTCGCCGGTCATACCGCTCAGATGGAAACGGTCATCTCGGCATACGATGCCTGGCAGGACATCACGGCTTCGAGCTGAGCAGAGAGGACTTCGATCGCAGCATCTCGAGGAGTGCGACCATCGCACTCGATGTATATGCGTCCCTCCGACGGACGAACAGCGTGTCCACGAGCGATCGTTCCGGCGCGAGCTCGTGGAGCGCGACCCTGCCCTCCTGCCGCGCCGAGGCGACAATACCCTTCGGAAGAAGGGCAATGCCGACGCCCGCCGAGACACAGCTTATGATCGCGTCGAGCGAGCCGAATTCCAGCGGCTTTGCGGTGACGATGCCCATCTCCGCCAAAAGCGTTTCTAGCCGCTGGCGATAGGAACAGCCGATCTGGAAGACAATGGTTCTGAGGTCGGCCATCCCCGGCAGCTCATCCATCGAGCGGACGGAGGGAGAGGTAACAAGAACGAGCTCCTCCTGAAACACCGCCTCCTGCACCAGCTCCGGATGGCTGACCGGCCCCGCCACGAAGGCACCCTCGAGCCTGCATTCGAGCACCTCGTCGAGAAGCCTCCTTGTCGTACCCGTGGTGACGACGAGGCGGACCTCCGGGTAGGTTTTGGCAAATTGGCTGAGAACCGGAGACAGCCTCAAGGCGGTCGTGGTCTCCAGACCGCCCACAAGAAGGGCACCGCTCGGTGAGCCATCGTCCCTGGCGGCGCTTCGGACGTCGGATAGAAGTTTGGTGATGCGACCAACGAAGGGCAGGATGCGCTGCCCGGCCGGTGTCGTCGACACGCCGCGCGCGTGCCGTTGAAAGAGGCTGACACCCAATTCCTCTTCCAGTAGCCGTATGCGCGCCGTCACATTCGATTGAACGGTATGCAGTTCCTGAGCCGCCCGGTTCATGCTGCCGTGGCGGGACACGGCTTCGAACACCTTAAGATCGGATACGTCCATATATCACCTATCTCTAAAGCAGATAGCCATTCTCACAACAAATCAATTTTCATGATATATCTCGCGGCCTACGATCTCAAGCAGTGATAGCTGAGAGAGTTCCCATGACCGACACCACCGCACATGACCGCAATGGAAACCATGCGACAGCAAGGATGGTCTGGCGCGCCGTCCTATCGGCATTCTGCGCCAACCTGATCGGCATCGGACTGGCGCGATTTGCCTATACGCCGCTCCTCCCGGCCATTATTGACGCGCACTGGTTCGGTCCATCCGCTGCCGCCTATCTCGGTGCCGCAAATCTTTCCGGCTATCTGGCGGGCGCGCTGCTTGGACGCCCCATCACGGCGCACATTTCCACTATCTCCATGCTTCGAGCCATGATGCTTGCGGCGACGGCAGCCTTCTTCGCCTGCGCCTTCCCCATCGGATTTATTTGGTTTTTTGCATGGCGTTTTGCCGCCGGTTTTTCCGGCGGCGCGTTGATGGTGCTGGCGGCACCGACGGTACTGCCGCTCATCGCACCCGCCCGCAGGGGGCTTGCAGGAGGTGTAATCTTCATGGGCATCGGTGCAGGCGTCGCACTGTCGGGCACGCTGGTTCCACTGCTGCTACAAGAGGGGCTGCGCGAAACATGGCTCGGCCTCGGTGCTCTCTCGCTGCTGCTGACCGTGATTGCCTGGGTCGGATGGGCCCGAGACAGCGCAGCATCGCCGTCGCAAACCCGGCATAAAGCTCATGTGCCGGCACGCGGTACGCTACGCGCGCTCTACGTCGAATATGCACTAAACGCCGCCGGCTGGGTTCCCCACATGATCTTTCTTGTCGACTTCGTCGCCCGCGGCATGGGCAAGGGCCTGCAGGTAGGTGCGGAGTATTGGGTTCTGTTCGGGATCGGCGCAACGCTTGGCCCGATCCTCGCCGGTCATCTCGCAGATCGCACCGGCTTCGGCGCCGCGATGCGGTTTGCCTTTCTGGTGGAAGCCGTTGCCGTTGCCGCTCCTGCCTTCGGTCTTGGCCAGGCATGGCTCATCGCTTCGAGCCTCGTGGTTGGCGCCTTCGTCACGGGAACCGCGCCTTTGATGCTGGGGCGCATCGCGGAACTCCTGCCGCACCACCCAGCACCGCAGAAAGCCGCATGGAGCACGGCGACCGTGTTCTTTGCATTGTTTCAGGCCGCCGCGGCCTACGGACTTTCCTTCATTTTCGGCCGAACCGACGGAAACTATCAGTTGCTGTTTCTTATCGGGGCGGTTGCGATGCTGCTTGCATTGGCAATCGATTTAGCAGCAGCAGTTTTCCTCCGCACTCCGCAAACGCAACATAGAGAATAGAAGATCGTGAAACCATATTCCGAGGCCCAGAATGCCCGTGGAATATCAGGCGGCAGCTATCCAGCTGGAGAAAATCTCGGTGACGCCGCCTGTCCGGAATCCACTGCGATTTCTGTGCAGTTGATCGGCGCGATTTATATCTTCAATGCTTTGTATTCGATATCGACATGGGGAATTTAATGGCGATAACATCGGCTATTATCGCGCTTTCTCCGAAAGTACCTTGAGATTCAATACTGATCGACGGAGTGTATCATCAAAACTTTTATTGATACCTGAACCATCAATATGCCTACGTACTGTTTAACAAATGTATGTCTGGTTGCCATTGCATACATCGATGCTTTGCTAACCTGATATCATGTGAGCGTCATCGTAGGATCTTATCCTCCTCGAAGTTCAGGAGGTTTCACCACGTCTTCGTTGCTTTTCCGATAGTGAAAATGACAGCTCGATCAAACGATAACCACGTACCACTTGAGTGAGGGAAGTAGCTGCGGAGCGGAACGCATCATCAAAAATATAAAGCCCGCACGAGGCGGGCTTTATTATTATTCTGCAGCGGCATCAGCCTTTGTCTTGCGGCCACGTTTCGGTTTTGCTGCCTCGGCACTTGCCGCCGCCGGAGCAACTTTTGCCTTTGCGACCTTAGGTGGGGCCTTACTTGCCACCGGCTTTGTCGCGGTCGACTTCGCTGCGGCTGGTTTTGCTGCCGTCGTCTTTGCCGCAGCGGCCTTTGGTGCGGCCGGCTTTGCCTTCGCCTTGGAGGCAACCGCATCACCACCGGACTTAGCCGCATTCAACAATGCAACACGGCGGCGGCGATTTTGCTCGAGCGCCTGCTGGAAGCCTACGTCTTTTTCCGCATGATACGCCAGATCCTCGAGAAACTCCGCCACATCCTTGACGGTTTCGACGACGATATAGCTCAACCCTTGACCGGCATTGATCGAGTCACGTCCAACGGTGACGCCAAAGCCACCAGGCACACGCTGGAACCACGTGGAGCGCCACTTCTTGAAACCAGCGGCATCTCGCGCGTACTCTTCCAGATATGCTTTCTGCTCCTCTACTCTTGCACGAAAAGTGTCGACGACATTCCGTGCTCCAGCCTTAGGCTTGTCAGCCTTCTTCGAAGACCATTTCTCCAGAAAGTTTGCCATTGTCTGTTTCTCTTCAGGTTTGCGTTTTGTCCAAGTGGCCGTTTGTTCGGGTGAGCGATAACGGGGTTGCTCCACATGGATAGCCGCATAAATGTATAAGATAAGTATATAATGGCAACATCATCCGTCATCGCTGCTCACGGACATGCTTCGGCGCCGCTGCAATCTCCTGTCACCCGCCTCGATAGTATGCGAGTTTAGACCGCCTCCCCGCCGAGATTCCTAGCCGCTCCTGATGATGATTGGCGTGGCGACAAGCTGATACCGCAGCGCAACATCTCTACCTCATCTGGGTCAACTCGATGCGACGTCTGTAGCGATCGAGAAGACAGAACAAGCTCTGTTTTGGGTATGACCGGCGTCTATATCCGGAGAACTCGTGACAGTTCCTGAAAACGATATCGGGCGCCGAGAGAATATCTCCCGGCGCCCGATATTATGCTTAGGGCGCAGAGGTCGCGATTGCCGTGCGCCTATGCGGCCTTCACCAGCTCGCCATGCGGATCCAGCACGAACTTGGTCGCTGCGCCCTGGTCGAAGCTCTCATAGCCTTGTGCTGCATCCTCGAGCGATATGATCTTCGCGTTGACGATATCGGCAATCGGCAACCTGTCGTGGAGGATCGCCTGCATGAGCTGCCTGTTGTACTTGATCACCGGTGTCTGGCCGGTGTGGAAGGATTGCGCCTTCGCCCAGCCGAGACCAAACCGCAATGACAGGCTGCCATGCTTGGCCGCGCTGTCGACTGCGCCCGGGTCTTCGGTAACGTAGAGACCGGGAATACCGATCGATCCCGCTGCACGCGTGATCTCCATCATTTGATTGAGGACGATAGCCGGCTGTTCGCCACCTGAATGCCCCCTTGCCTCGAAGCCGACGGCATCGATTGCACTATCCACTTCATTGGTGCCGACAACTTCGGCAATCATCTCGCCAAGGCGGTCGCTCTTGGACAGGTCAATCGGCTCGAAGCCCACCTTGGCGGCGTGCGCGAGACGATCCTTGTTGAAGTCGCCGATCATGACGACGGCAGCGCCCAGGATACGGGCGGAGGCAGCTGCGGCAAGACCGACCGGGCCGGCACCTGCGACATAGACCGTCGATCCCACGCCGACGCCGGCGCGAACCGCACCGTGGAATCCGGTCGGCAGGATGTCGGACAGCATGGTGAGATCGCGGATCTTCGCCATGGCCTTGTCGCGATCCGGGAATTTGAGCAGGTTGAAGTCCGCATAGGGCACCATGACATAGCGTGCCTGACCGCCGATCCAGCCGCCCATGTCGACATAGCCGTAAGCGCCGCCGGCACGCGACGGGTTCACCGTCAGGCAGACACCAGTGTCTTGCGATTTGCAGCAGCGGCAGCGGCCGCAAGCCACGTTGAACGGAACCGAAACAATATCGCCGACGTCGAGCATTTCGACATCAAGGCCTTTTTCGATGACCTGCCCTGTGATCTCGTGACCAAGCACCAGACCGGGCATCGCCGTCGTGCGCCCGCGCACCATATGCTGATCGGATCCGCAGATGTTTGTGGAGATCACCTTCAGGATCACGCCATGCTCGATGCGCCGACCGTCCGGTGCTTCCAGTTTCGGGTCGTCAATATTGCGGACCTCGACTTTGCCGGGCCGCAAATAGACAACGCCTCTGTTCCCAGTCATGCCATCTCCTCCTTGGTTTAACGCTGATCTTCGTTATGAGCGCTCGCACGCTTCAGATCGGCCCGCTCCTCAACGGGCTGAACAGCAGCAAAACGGTCACGGATGTCGCCATGTCAGCGGCATCCCCAACCGGCACAGATATGGCTGACCGAACGAGAAACAAGAGGTGAATGGGGCGATCCAAAGAGCCTTCCATCCGCCTTCAGATCACCCGCCGCGATCAGTCAGGCCTGCTGTCCAGGGTCGGTTCATGCCTGTCAGACATGTCCTTCAGGACATAGCCCGATGCATTCTCACGCGAGAGCGGCCGATTGACGACCTTTCCCGCACCCTGCCATCAAGACACATTTCGATGGCACCTTGGACATGAGCAGAAGATCATGCCTCGGAGCAAGGCGCGCGCAGGAAAGCGACATCAGTGCCTTGCAAGACGACATGGCGTGCTTTCGTCTCCGAGCACAGACCGTACGAAGTACCATTTCAATTTGGGCGATCTTTGAACGCCAATCGAGGCGCGCGAGCGCGGCAGGCCGACACCGGCTGCCTTGCTCGCCTCCCAAGTCCTTGCGGTTTTCCCCGCAAAACTCGCTCCCGGGCAAAACTGCCGATAAAACGGCAGCGCCCGAGATCACCGATGCGGTTGGTTATCCGACAGCAGCATCGCCGGTCGTCTGGATCCAGATCGCAACATCGACGGGTGCAACAAGTCTGCTGCCGACCAGAAAAGTCGCGTCCGCCGCGGCGGGCGCAGTCACTGCCTTGTTGCCGTAATTGAAGGCGAAATGCAGCTTGCCACGTCGGGCAAGACGCACGTCGCCGAGATCGGGCAGACTGCCGACATCAGCCCATGCGAGCGTGTCTCCCATCAACTTCAGCAGGAACTCTTCGCGGGGAAGCGTTGCGCAATAGCGTGCCTTTTCATTGCCGATCAGCGCGGGTGCATCGGGCCTATAATCCCCCTGGAACGTTGCCAGCACTGTTTCCGTCGTCCGGATCGTTTCCCGCCATCCGGTCGTCTGGTGGCTGGTATTGCCGTAAAGGACGGTCTCGGACTGAAACGCCGGCAAAGATTCGACGCGCGTAACCCGGAAGTCAAGAAGATCGCCAAGCACGCCCGGCGGCAAATCGCCCGGAATATGCATGTCGCGCGTCTTACTGCCGCAGCGGGGGCCGAACAAGACTTTGGCTTCTGATGCCTTGAGCCGCGTAATGAAATCCGCATCAGGAATGACGAGATCCGGCGCCAGTACGAGCTTATATCCGTCGAGATCGGAATGCTGCCCGATGAAATCGATATCGACACCGAGGCGCGAGACGGCCGAATACCAGTCGAGCGCAATGGCGGAGGCAGCATAGTCGCGCCCCTGCGGCAGTGCGCGGGTCGCAAAACGCGAGTCGTAATCGAGCAGGAGTGCCACGGAAGCCTTACCGCGCTTTTCGCCCTTCGGCAGCAGCTTCATCTCCTTGATGACCTCGGCCACTTCCTTATAGCCCTGATCCTCTTCGCTGTTGGGCAGCAGAAGGCCGGCATGGAATTGCTCCTGCGCAAAGGGCGCCTGGCGCCAGCGGAAATAGGACACCATGTCGACGCCGTGGGCATAGGCAAGCCAGGTCCACAGCCGCACCATGCCATCGGCCGGCGACTGATTGTGCGACGCCCAGTTCACCGGTCCGGGCTGCTGTTCCATGACCCAAACGCGGCCGCGGCCGACTGCACGATAAAGATCGTGGTTGAAAGCGGGCTGATCGGGGTCGCCGACGCGCAGATAGCGCTGCTTTTCCTCGGCACTCAGTCGGCCATTGATGAGCCCACCCATGGGATAGACGTCCCACGAAGCGATATCGATATCTTCGCCGACCTTATAGTGATCGAAGTCGGTGTTCTGCGACATGAAGTTATGCGTCACCGGCCGGCCTGGAGAATGGCGGCGAATGATGTCGACCTGCACCTTGTTGAAGCTCTGCACCTCATCGGAGGCGAAGCGGAAGTAATCGACAAGATGCGTCGGCGTCGGCTCTTCGACCAGATTGTTGGGCAGATCGACCTCCTCGAAGCTATTGTAATGCATGCTCCAGAAGGTGGTGCCCCAAGCCCGGTTCAGTTCCTCGATGGTGCCATATCGAGCGGCAAGCCATTCGCGGAAGGCATGGAGCGCCCCTCTCGAATAGCTGTGGATCGTATCGTGATCGCCATACTCGTTATCGGTCTGCCAAGCATGAACGAAGGGATGATCGCCATAGCGCTGTGCGACTGCTTCGGTGATGCGGGCCGCTTCGAGACGATAGCGGCGGCTGGAGAAACAGTAGTGGCGGCGCGCACCGAATTTGCGAACAACGCCGCGTGCATCGACGGGAAGAATATCGGGATAGCGATCCACCAGCCACTTCGGCGGTGCGGCGGTCGGGGTACCGATGATTACCTTCAATCCGGCTTTACCGAGCACTTCGACGGCCTCATCGAACCACTCCCAATGGAAGACACCGGATTGCGGCTCGATACGCGACCAGGCAAACTCGCCGATGCGCACCCAGGCGAGCCCGAGTTCCACCATGCGAGCGGCGTCCTCTTCCCATTTCGCCCGTGGCCATTGCTCCGGATAGTAGCAGACACCAAGCTCCAGCATGCCGGCATCCTGCCGGCTTGCATCGAAATTGTTCTGTCTGGCGAGCGGCTTGTGCACTGTCTTGTCCTTCATCATTCAAGTCGCCGAACGTCGGGCATCACCCTTGTCGCAGTCGAAATTTAAACGTTTATATCGCCGCGAAAGCATTCACGGCTTGATCTCTATTGTGGGGTGGAAGCTTAGCGGCCCGACAGGCTGGACAGAATCTCGTCCAGCGCCTCCAGGAACCGATCGCAATCCTCCGTGCTGAACGGCGCCGGCGGCTTCACCTTCAGCACGTTATGGTGCGGGCCTTCGCTGCTGAGCAGGATGTGGTGCTTGCGCTTCATCTCGGCGATCACGAAGTCGAGTTCGGTCGCCGCCGGCTCCAGCGTCTCGCGATTGCGCACCAGTTCCACACCGTTGAAGAGCCCGTGCCCACGCACATCGCCGATGATCGCGTGGCGCGCGGCAAGCGAACGCACACCGTCCATCAATCGGTCGCCGACGACACGGCAATGGTGCATCAACCGCTCGTCGCGAATGACATCGAGAACCGCCAGGCCGATCTCGGCGGAAACGGGGTTGCCGCCAAAGGTATTGAAATACTCCATGCCGTTGGCGAAAGAGGCGGCAATGGCTTCCGTCGTCACGACAGCCGCCATCGGATGTCCGTTGCCGATCGGCTTGCCCATGGTGACGATGTCGGGTACCACACCCTGCAATTCGTGCGCCCACATGTGGCTGCCGACACGGCCGAACCCGACCTGGACTTCATCTGCAAGGCAAAGACCGCCCGCTGCCCGTACATGGGCGTAGGCTTCCTTCAAGTAATTGGCCGGGAGTGTCAGCTGACCGCCAGTGCCTAGAATGCCCTCGCTGAAGAACAACGCGGGACGACGACCTTCGACGGCAAGAGCGGCAACCTGGTTGCGCACGTCCTGCGCATATTTGCTACCGGCATCCGCATCGCCGTAGCGGAATCGGCCGCGATAAAGATCCGGCATCTCCGCCACCCGGACATGCCGCGGACGTCCTTCTCCACCCTTGCCGGCGAACTTGTAGGGACTAACGTCGATCAGGCTTGAGAGATGCCCATGATAAGCATGATCGACCGTGATGATATCGTGGTTGTGGGTGTAGGCACGCGCAAGCCGGATCGCGAGATCATTCGCTTCACTGCCGGAATTCACGAAGAAGCAGACATTAAGGGGATCGGGAAACAGGCTCGCCAGACGGCGGGAATATTCCACCAGCGAGTCATGCAGATAGCGCGAGTTGGTATTGAGCTTGCCGATCTGCGCCTGCGCCGCCTTCACCACGCGGGGATGGCAATGGCCAACGTGGCAGACGTTGTTGACCATATCGAGCCAACGCGTGCCTTCCTCATCGATCAGATAGGCTCCCTCACCGCCGACGATTTTCAGCGGCGTCGCGGAATAGGCGATGCTGAGCGAACGGCCGATGCGGCGATGACGCTCGCGCACCAGAAAATCCTTGTCGCGCGCGACGACGACCGAGGCAGGCTTGGAGAAACCGAAGACGACGCTCGGATCGGGGCTCACAGCCCGCCACACCTGCCATTGATCTCGCACGCCGACACCGTGCATCTGCGCACCGAGACCGAGATGATCCGTGACGATCTGGAAATGCAGATGCGGAGACCAGTTGCCGTTTTCCGAGGCATCGCCGAGTGTGGAGAAAGCTTCGCCCTTGGTGATTATCTGCCCTGCCGAGAGCTTGCCCACACTTTCCCGCGAAAGATGGCCGTAGAGGCTCCAGAAGACATCTCCGTCATCCGTGCGATGTTCGAGCAGCACCGTAGGTCCAAAGCCGAACGCGACGGCATCGTCGTGAATAAAGGCGACCGTCCCGGCAAACGGCGCATGCACAGGCTCTTGCGCTTGCCCGAAGAGATCGACACCGAGATGAATGCTGCGGCGCTGGCCGGCGGTCGGCGTCCGATAGGCATCGCTCTTGTAGATGTTGCGATCTTCACCGTAGAGACCGATCGCGAAATCGGCCCCCGCCTGTTCGGCACGCTTTTCGATCAAGCGGGCCGCAGCGGCGGCATCGAGCGAGGCCCAGCTGTCCGCATCCGGTCCCGACGCGGTGAAATCGAGCGCCAGTACCTCCGGCTTCGCGACCGAGAGCCTGAAGATCGCAGCGAAGTCATGCGCGTTCCGCTCCAGCCAGCGCTCGATGCGGGGGCCATGCGGGACAGGATCGAAGCCGCAGGCATCGCGGATGCGAGCAATCGCCAAGGAGCGGTTCTCGCGCTGGAGACGCTGCAACTCGCGCCAAACGTCTTCCTGGCTGACGAGAAGATAGGTGTTTTCCGGATTTTCGCGGATCTGCTTGGCCGCCATGCACATGCTGACGGCATAGCGCGTGCAGGTCAGATCGAAGATCAATTCGGCTTCAGTCTCGCTGACCGGATTGACGGCGTGATAGGCGCCGGCGAGACGACCGATCGTTTCGACCGGATCTTCCGTACCGATCAGCGCATAGGCACCGGCAACCGCGATTTCGACAACCCGCCAAGTTTCGACCATATCGCCGAAGTCGAGCAGGCCGCTCACGGCACCGGTCTCGCCAAGCAGGACGTTGTAGTCGTTGGCGTCGTTATGGATGACCTGGCGCGGGCATTGCTGCAATCGCGGCAGTATCTCGACAACGAAACGCTCAAGGATAGCCCTCACGGTTTCGCGCTTTTCGGTATCCGTAATGAAGGCAAGGTTTTCCAGATGCATATCCGCACGGCCGATATCCCAGGCGTAAGTGCGCTTGGCGCCGGGATGGCTGAAGCCTTCGAGACTGCGATCCATCTCGCCGAGCAGTCGCCCGAGCGTAACGACGCTTTGCATGCCACGCGCAGCAGATTTCGACCAGACGCTGCCATTCAGCCACGTCAACAGGCGCGCGGTGCGTTTGCCGCGCAGCTCCGCCGCAATCGCGGTGGCACCATTCCTGTCCGCCAGCGCGCGGGAGATCGGAAGCTGCGGCGCAACGCGCGCCAGATGATCGAGCACGGCAATCTGCATAGCGAGATCGTCGGCATCGCCCGGCGCGTGCAGCTTGAGCAGGAAGCGGGTTCCATCTTCCGCTTCGACGCAATAATTGAGATCGTGTTCGCCCGGCAGAGCGGTTATCTTGCCCGAGACGCCATAGCTGTCGCGGAGCAGTGCATCGATCGCCCGGATCTCGCCGTCATGCTGGCTGTTCGCGTCGGTCATTGCCAAACTCTTTCCCTTACCAAGATATTGTTTTGCCATCGTAGGCGCGGAAACTGCCGGTATCGGCCATCGTCGTCGCGTTGATCAGGTCCTTCAGTCCTCGCGCGCTCCGCTCGATGTCGACGACCGCGTCCGGACCGCCCATGTCGGTGCGGATCCAGCCTGGATGCAGCGATAGGACCGCGATATCCTCGCACCGAAGATCCTGCGCGAGTTTCACCGTCGCCATGTTCAATGCGGCTTTCGAGCAGCGATAGGCATAGTCGCCGTCGTCGTCATCCAGCGTCCCCTCCGCGAGCGATCCGGCCCGGCTGCTGATGTTGACCAGCACCTTGCGTCGCCCGAGGCAAAGATTTTCCCTAAGAGCTTGAGCAATGAGCAACGGCGCCAGCGCGTTGATCCGCATGACCTCCATGAAGTCATCCGTCCGCAGCGACGCGAGCCCGCCAGTGTCGCCGCGAACCGCTGCATTGTTGATCACGATGTCAATGGGCGTGCCCTTGAGCATTTTTCCGAGCGTTTCGATCGACGCCGCATCGTTGACGTCGAGCGGATAGAACAACATGGAAGCCATCGCCTCCGGCAGCTCCTGACGCGCGCAAGCCAGTACCCGCCAGCCTTCACCGGCATAAAGTTCCGCGAGCATTCGGCCGAGACCACGCGAGGCACCGGTTACCAGAACCGTGCCCGGCTCCTGTATCCGCGACGAACTGTTAGCGGTGCTTGACGTCATATTTCTTCTCGATGAGGCTCACGAAGCTTGCAGCCGCAAGCGTCAGCAGAATGTAGAGAACCGCTGCGGAGTTATAGGGCGCGAAGGGCAGGAAACTTGCCGATTGGAACTCGCGCATGCGCTGGGTGATATCGCGGATCGACAGGATCGACAGAAGCGACGTGTCCTTCAAGATGGCGATGAGTTCGTTGCCAAGCGGCGGAATGATGATGCGGAATGCCTGCGGGATGATAACCAGCCGCGCAGTCTGCCAGCGATTGAGGCCGATGCTTGCCGCAGCTTCTATCTGGCCGACGGGGATCGCATTGATGCCGGAGCGGAAAATTTCGGCGAGATAGGCCGAATAGGCAAGAGCCATGGCGACGATGCCGCGCATCAGGTTCGGCGGATCGAATACGCCCTGCGTCGCATCCTTCAAGGCACCACTCAGCGGAAGACCGACATAGAGAACGATGACCAGCATCGGAATGCCGCGGATCGTATCGACAATGAATTCAGAACCGATCGACAAAGGATGACGGCGGTGGAGGAAACCACCGAGGGTCAGGAGGCCGATCACGATGGCGACGACCGAGAAGGTGATGCCCGCCGCGCGATCACGATCGTTCAATGCCTGCGTACGCCAGATAACCGGCCAGTCGGACGGGACGGACGCCTCCGGCAGCAATGCGCCACTGACATCCTGCTTCTTGCCGACGGCTTCGATGGCCTGTGGAGGAGCGACAAAGGTCCTGAGCGGCGTTTCCGCCTTCGGCGCACCCTCGTATTGGCCGAAGCGCACTGCGCTGATCAGGCCCGATGGCGTGTTGGTGACGATACCGATCTTGCCGCTGAGCGTGCCGGCCAAAACGTAGTTGTCACGCGGCTGCAGCAGAAACCAGGTGGAAAGAGCAGCAAGACCAAACGTCATCGCCACAAAAAAGATCAGGCTTGAACGCGTATAGTGCAGCTTCTGCAGGCCGACCCAGATCAGGCCGAGGACCGCAGCCAGAAGATAGGCTGCAATCGCGGCGCGGATCGTGGTCGCCAGACCGGACGCAAAGGCGATATAGGCGAACAGAAAAATGAAGGCGAGGCCGGCGCCGTTGACCGCTCCGAGCAGCCATGCACCTATCCGGCGCACGACACTTTCGGCCGCGACGGCTGCGCGATTACCGATCGCGAGCAGTGCGAGACCAACCACGAGCAACAAGGCATAGGTTGGCCAGATCCAGGCTTCGATTTGCCGCACGATCACATCGGCAGCCGGCGTCAACTGACGCGGCGTCACGCCCTTGACGATGAGATCGGACTTGAAGGGATCGACGCTGTTGGCGACTACCGAGGCAATGAAGGGATGGACCATATCGCCCGCGAGGATTGCAGCGGTTGCGATGAGGCCAAGAAGCGTCACGGCAATGGTCAGGCGCGGCCGCGCAACTTTCGCCCGCGACAGGAAAAGAACAGCAATAGCGGATGCGAAAGCGGCCGACAGCAACAGGAAGCCGGGCACGAAAGCCGAAGATCCGGGTTCCACGCCGAGGATGGCCTGCAGCGACCGCAGATAATCCGGCGAGGACGCAAACAGATAGACGATGAAAGGCAGCGCCGCGAGAATGATCAGGTTGCTGGGCCGCACGCTTTTTATGAACAACATTCCGGCCTCCAGCGCCAGATCGAGCAGACGAGGTCGGGAGCGCGGCAGCGCGCTCCCGACAGGAACTTACTTGAGGCCCCAGTACTTGGCGATCAGCTTGTCGAGCGTCCCATCCTTCTTGATCTCCTGCAGGCCCTCATTGAAAGCTGCGACGTTCTCGTCACCCTTGCGGAAAACGAGACCGATCGGATCGGACTGCAGACCCTTGATGGCTGCTACCAGCTGGCCGGCAAATTCGCGCTCATAGGCTGCGGCATTGGCGCCATTGATGACGACGCCGTCGACATCCTTGTTCTTGAGCGCGATGATCGCCGCGCTGAAGGTATCGTAGGCAGCGACGTTTTCCTTGCCGACGAGGCCTTCGGCAACCTGCGCATCGGTCGTATTGGCTTGCGCCGAAAGCTTGCGGCCCTGCGCCTTGAACTGTTCGAGCGTGATGCCCTGATCTTCTGCGCGCGTCAGGATGACCTGGCTGTTCACGATGTATGGATTGGAAAAGTCCATCGCTTTCTTGCGCTCGTCGGTGATCGACACGCCGGAAGCCACGAGGTCGAAATTGCCCTGATCGAGTGCTGCGAAAATGCCGTCCCAGCCTGTCGTCACGAACTCGGCCTGGCAATGGATCTTGGTGCAGATGGCGTTGACGACATCGACGTCGAAGCCGACGATCTGGCCACTCGCCGGATCGATGCTTTCCATCGGCGGAGAGGTCGTGTCCGACCCGATCTTGAGCAGCTTGCCGCCGAGATCCGCGGCCTGGGTGGCGCCTGCAGCCAATATGGCAAATGCAAGCGTCGCAACAAATTTCTTCATTTCTTCCTCCTCAATCGTCGCAACCGCCACCTTGGCGACCCGCGACAAAACCCTAAAGAAGATCCGGCCCCCTCGACGCCATCAGTCAGATCCTCGCTTCACGCCATTTTACCTAGCAAGGAATATAAACGTTTTCAATGCAAAATATAAACGTTTTTATTTTCGCACTGGAAGAGCTGTGCACAAACATCTGCGGGACGAAAACCAGACATGGACGGGTTTCGGATGCCGAATGAAAATGCGGAATTTGCCTGGACAGCGCAAAGCATGGCGTCGCTTTGATCAGCGTTTTGGCGTGATGCGATCGTCGGAGCGTTCGATGAGCTTGGGCATGATGAGGGCCTGCAGTGCCTGTGGCTTCTCGCCTTCCATGCGCCTGAGGATGTAGCTGCCAAGCAGCTCGCTCGGCTCGTGGATCGGCAGGAAATAGGTGGTGATCGGCGGCGCGAAATACTGGCTGACATTCAGATCGTCCGTCGCATTGATCACCGCATCGCGGCCATGCACCAGACCGCGCTCGTGAAAGCCGGAGAAGGCGCCGAGCGCAGAGGCTTCGTTGGCGCAGATATAGGCCGTCGGCGGATCGGGCAGACGCGACATGACAAGCA
>NZ_JAELUG010000438.1 GCF_016429255.1 Rhizobium sp. ASV8 | reverse complement strand
TCGCTATATAGTAAGGAAAGTTGCGACCCGAATATCCCAAGACTCCATATCGGTGGTGCAAGCTCCCATGCCGACATGAGCGCAATATATCGTGTCAAAAGCCGTCATGTTTTTTGCCAAAACTAAAATGCATTCCGTCTTCCGTAATCCGCCTCGTTGGACGCATACCCTCCTGGGGACACATCTGTGTATGGTCTTTCATTAAAAATATCACCATGCATCTTGAGTGGGTGATGGAATTGCGAACCCCCGCTCTCGCTGCTCTCCACATCGTGCATTTCGTACGATTCAACCAGTGTAGTTTTGCCCTTTTCATCCGACGAAGTGCCCCAGCCGTTGTTGCTGCTGCCACTTTGGCTATCGCCACCGTGTGCAACGCCGATATTGTGATTCCGCGCTAGCTCTGCTGAAGGCCATGGCATAGAAGCCATGTCCTGAGCATTACTTGGAGAGTTGCATTG
>NZ_JAELUG010000437.1 GCF_016429255.1 Rhizobium sp. ASV8 | reverse complement strand
CAATTCCGGTTGCCGTGATTTGTCCAAGCTAAGTTGCAGTTACTACTGCTTCCCCCGCGAGCTACGTATCCCCTCCACTTAAAAAATCCCACTTCCAGAGCTCACAACAGCAAACGAAGCTTTCTGCATCCCTCAATTGGTCGTTGTTTTGCTATATTAGACAACAAAATCTACCTTAAAAAGACTTGCATCGAAAGTAGCCAACCAAGGCACTCGAATGCTCCCCTTTACGTTTCGCCGCTTCCTAACCACCAACACAACAACCACACGCCGCTCGCTCACCACCATGGCCGAATCCGCAACCAAGCGCCTCAAGACCGACGGCGTCCTCATCGGCACGCACAGCGGCCACTTCCACGCCGACGAGGCCCTGGCCGTGCACATGCTGCGCATGCTCCCAACATACGCATCCTCCTCGCTCGTGCGCACCCGCGACCCGGCCGTCCTCGAAACATGCCACAC
>NZ_JAELUG010000436.1 GCF_016429255.1 Rhizobium sp. ASV8 | reverse complement strand
GCCAAAATGTACAAAATCATCCAGCCAACCATCTCCCACTTCCGACGCAAGATGAAGATGATTGCTTGAAGTCCGTAAATTGCGCCGAGCAAAACAAATGCCGTAATAGGTACGACGGTTGCGTTGGTAGCCAGGAGAACGATGAGGTAGACAATGTAGGCGACGATGACAGGCTGTACAATGGTACTCAAAAGGTCAATGAAGACGACGAAACGCATACTGAAGCAGCAGAAACCGCAGAGCTGAGCCATGGGAATCAATTCGACGAGGTTGTGCACGGTAGAATTGATCCATCGTCGTCTCTGGGACAAGAAAACCGTCCACGAGTCGGGAGCAATCGTCCAGGCGTGAGCGGATGACAGGTATTTGGTCTTGTACTTGGAGTGGAACTTGATGAGCAGCGTAGTCAGGTACCGATCTTCACCGAGATGTAGCAGGTTCTTCATGTGTAGCGTATCAACAC
>NZ_JAELUG010000435.1 GCF_016429255.1 Rhizobium sp. ASV8 | reverse complement strand
GGTCAAAGCCCGGCCGTCCGTTCTGGGGGCTGCAGGTGTCTATGCAGCCAGTCGTGCTTGCAGCGGGCGCTAGGCTGGAAGCTGAGTATGACAAGACAAGGGCATCCAAACCCAGTCAAAACAAGGTTTCAGGCCCATGTCCGCTGCCGCCGCCCGCCAGCCAAACGGCGTGCCACCACTGGTGGGTGTCTTTTTTAATGTGCTGCATGATGGCCAGAAACCCCAAAGAAGGCTACGCTCCTATGACGTCATTTGCAAGTGGATGCCTGTTTTAGTGAATTCGACGCCTGCGTGTTCTACATGGTACCGGTATCTGTGTTCTTATGAGGCAGCAAAGTTCTACACTGTCGGAGTTTTCCAATCAAAGGCATAACTAGACACTTCAGCAAAGCTATGACGTAGTCATTCTGCCTCTGACGTCACACAGGAGTGCCAAGCATTGCAGTGACCACTTTGTGCCATGA
>NZ_JAELUG010000434.1 GCF_016429255.1 Rhizobium sp. ASV8 | reverse complement strand
CTATCCCTGAGTAGACGCCTCGGATATAGGCAACTTTGATGGCATCCTCGTGGGTAATCAGCCGTGCAGCATAGGCTGCAGCAATCTCACCGCTCGAATGGCCGACCACAGCTTTTGGGAAGACGCCCCATTGCCGCAGAAGATCAACCAGTGCGACCTGACCAGCAGTACATATGGGCTGACTGTACTCTGCAGTCTCTATCTTACTCATTTCTGTGCGCTGCAGCTCTTTCCCCAAGTTGAACTTGCAACCCAGGGTTTCAAGACAACAGCTGCTCCTCGCGATGCTCTCAGTAAAGACGCCAAACTCGCCATACAGCTGCCGGCCCATACCAGCCCACTGAGCACCTTGCCCTGTGAACACGAACGCAATGCGGTCGTGCTTGGCTGATCGGCGCACAGCTCGTGGCAGGGATGTACTTGGAGAGGCGAGCTTCTGCGCCAGATCTTGAATGGAGTCTGCC
>NZ_JAELUG010000433.1 GCF_016429255.1 Rhizobium sp. ASV8 | reverse complement strand
CTAACACGGTGATACGCCGTTTGTGCGTGTATCCCCCATGCGCCCACTACCAGTGAGTCACGTCCAGTTATTCACCCGAAACACATTCTCAAGTTTTTTACTCCTTGGATCTATGTACGTATTGTGGCTGTACGCAATTTTTAATCAATGCATAGCATGTCATGACAGGAATCCCATGTTTCTAGCCTACGCGTAGATGCTGTCGGGTACGTCTCAAGGAGGGCCTCGGCATGAACCTGATCGGCTCATGGTGTGCCACTAGCTGGAGACTGATGAAACTCCGTCTGGAGCACTAAAAAAGGCCGGTGACGGAAGACTAGCAAATAGAAGCGCCAAAAAAAAATAGGCCAAGCAAGGTAGGGCAGAAGCAGGAACGGCATCCTTTGCCCGAGCCAGGCTGCAGCCCCACGTCGGGTTGGCTACTACGTGTGTGCAAGTTTGATTACCGTGCAGCAAGGTACACA
>NZ_JAELUG010000432.1 GCF_016429255.1 Rhizobium sp. ASV8 | reverse complement strand
GGGTACCGACCGGACCGCCAAACTCGAACTCATCTGATGCGCCGTCAGTGAATATCGGTGATCCACTCTCCTTCTTTTCCTTCTTAGCGGAGTGGGAAGGAGGAGGAGGTTGTCTCTGAGTTATAGCCATTGCAACGGTAGCAATTCGAATGCGTGAGTTGGCAGAATATGCTAAGGTGTTGAAAGGAGAAAGATGGCACCTGCCAGGCGATTTTGTCAAAATGGCTACTAACTAGGCATATCATGTGATTACGCTCATTTTAAGCCTGAACATGGAGGTACTCGTACGTATGTGTGTATGCGGGCGTTCATTTACGAGTAATTAATTACCTACCGTCCAACACCAGTTGGCCTCTCAGGTCCCTTAGCAGGGGTACACAACGTGCTACGTCGTAGGCCAGTCACTTAGTACTTGAAATTACATACTCTCGTTCGAATTCCCCGGTAGAAGAGAAGTACATAGA
>NZ_JAELUG010000431.1 GCF_016429255.1 Rhizobium sp. ASV8 | reverse complement strand
GTCTACGAGATGGACGTTGAAGTTTGGGGCGTCTACAATGGCTATATAGGCACAAAATGTTCCGGCAGCGGCGAAAAGAACAGATGCACCTTTGCTGAGTTTGTCAACTTTGTTGCATTCGGCACAGCAGACAGCAAGCCTTCTTACTACGACCTCGCACCATCAGGTTACTCGTTAGCTCCGGGAGACGTGCTCACGATTACCAACTTTCCACGCGGGGGCATCAAGAACTGGAAGCTTATCAGGTCCAACATCTCTCCGACGCGCACATCTGCCGTCGGAATCTGGAGTGACTTGGGCTTTGCGGTTGAAAAGGACAGGGTAGTGGGCGGCCAGAAAAATATCGACCTCAGCCGACACGCGAAGAACGCGGAGCTGGTCCTGGGCGCTGTGTCGCAGCACCGCATGTCGCTGTTGAACCCCAAAGTCTATAAGCTGTCTCTTATACACATCTCCGAGCCCAC
>NZ_JAELUG010000430.1 GCF_016429255.1 Rhizobium sp. ASV8 | reverse complement strand
CAACAACAACGACACCTGGTCGGGCAAGACAAACAACTATCGACAGCAAATAAACCATGTCGTTTACAATGAGTATCCGACAAGGGCCTGCTCGCCTGGCGCAGCGGCTGCCCGAGCTCTCAAAGAGCGCATCCCGCAGCGCCGCTCCCCTCCGCAGCTTCCACTCTGCGACTCGCAACAAGGCCGCCAACGCCAATTTCTTCACATCGCGCATCGCCTCGACGACGACAAAGAGTGCGTTTGCTCGCAGCAGTGTAAATGCTGGTGGGCGCCGATCCTACCAGCAGCAGGCTGGCGCGGGCACGGCGCCTGGTGATGGCAGCTTGAGCCGCCGCTTGATGGTTGGCGGTGCCATCTTTGGTGGTACGCTCGTTGCCATCACTGCCGTCTTCAACCGCGAGGGACGAGATGATGGTGGCATGCCGCTTTTTGAGCGCGACGATCTGAACCAGACTTTCTTGCAC
>NZ_JAELUG010000044.1 GCF_016429255.1 Rhizobium sp. ASV8 | reverse complement strand
GGTTTGCTCGTTGTGGCTGAGAGCCAGTTTCGACTATGGGGAAGACAATGAGATATCATGGTATGGCGCTGAAACTGGCCGTGGTATGCGGCCTGTCCGTCTTTGCGGCTCACCCTATCGGAGCCGAGGAAAGCGCGCGGACGGAAGACAGCTGGGCGGCGTTGCCGGACGATCAGTCGGAAGACAGCGCACGTGGTGCGGCCTTCGCCGAGCACGAGATTGCGGCCTATGACGCATCGGCGCCGGCTTCTAGCGCCGAACCTCTGGCAATTCCATCGCAATTCACCTTTCCGGATGACGCCCGCTACGATCGGATCGAGAAACACGATCGCGTAAATTCGATATTCGGCATCGATATCAGCCATTACACCGACTCGCGGCTCAATCTCGACGATCTCAAGGTGAAGAGCGTCCGCTTCGTCTATATCAAAGCCACGCAGGGGACCTCTTCTAAAGACGGCAAATTCGTTCAGTTCTGGGATGGAATGGGCAAGCTCGACCCTGCGACGAAGGTGCCTCGCGGCGCCTATCATTTCCTGTCGTCGACGGCACCGGGAAAGCCGCAGGCTGATGCCTTCGTCGACTATGTCAACCTCCATGGCGGCATCGCCGTCGACGACCTGCCCCCGGTCGTCGACCTTGAATGGGACGTCACGAAAACCAACCCCGATCAGTGGGTCGGTCACTCCCAGGACGAAATCGTCGCAGAGACCCTCGCCTGCCTCAAGGAAATCGAGGCGCGTACCCACAGGCACCCGATCTTGTATACGGCCAAATCCTGGTGGTCGGACAAAACTATCCCCTTGTCCAAGGTCGGCGCATTCAAGGACTACCCGATCTGGATCGCCGATTACAATCCCAAGAGGAAGCTGAAGGAAGCGCCGAATGTCCTGCCCAATACGACGACGGCAATCTGGCAGTTCTCGGACGGGGCTTTGATAAAGGGGCAAGTCGCAAGCTACGATACCTCCATCTTCTACGGGACCAACGACGACTTCAAGAAGATGTTCGGGCTGCCATGAGTGCTTCTCGTCCGATTGGAGCGCAGCGGCTTCTTCTGGCGTTGGCGACCTTCATCGGCGGCACGCTGCTCAGTTTGTCTGCGTCCAACGCGGGTGACTGTCCGTCCGAAGTGCAAAACACGCCATATTGCGATGCCTTCGTCGTCTACAAGAAGCCCGGCACCTCCAAGCCCGATTGGCGGATCGAGCAGCTTATTCCCAAGCGCAGCGACGATGATCTCGATGTGAGAAGCTTCGCGTTTCTCGTGTCGGTTTCCGATTATCCAGCTTTCCCGGAGGAAAAGGACAAGGTCCTGCAATCCGTGAAGGCGGATCTGCCACGCATCGAAGCGTTCTTGAAGGAGCAGGCCTTCGACGAGGTCATCGTGCTCGACAATGAGCACGCGACCAAAGACGCGATAAATTATTTCCTCGAACAATATCTCCTGACACAGGTGAACGACTACAAGCGCCGGTCGCGGTTTCTCTTCATGTATGACGGGCATGGAATACCCGGAGCCGACGATAGATCGCCTGGGGCGTTGGCTCTGTCGGCTGCGACGGGCGAAGCAGATCCCGTTCCGGCCCACAGCTACGGGCTTGACGACCTGGAAAGCCGCCTACGCAAGATCGCGCATCTTACCTTTCACTCGGTTGCTCTGCTCGGCTCCTGCTATTCGGGCGGCGTTTTTCCCATCAATACGTCGCTGGGCGACAATACGAGTTTTCCCCTCAGCCCGGGAGCCCATGCCGTCACCGCGACGAAAATCGACGAGTTGGCCTGGGGTGCTCCCGACGGCAAGGGAACGATGTTTTTCGAGAATCTGCTCGCAGCCATCGATCGCGGTGCTTCGGATCTCAATTCCTCGCAGGTCGTTGCCGCCGGAAGCGGCCAGCCGCAGAGGGTTGCGGGATCGAGCATCGTGCGTCTGGGCCGCGCCGTCCAGGAAATGGATGAATCGCTGGAGATAATCAATCCGGCAACGAACCAGTATTATCCGCAGCTGCGGACCGGTCCGATCGCTCCGGAAGAGAATTACGGCGGCGCATTCTTCTTCCTCGTTCCGCTTGCGTCGGAGCGACAGGCAGGAAGCCAGGATCCGAACGCCGTGCCGGTCATCCCACGCGACTTCAAGACGACGGGCAGCGCGGTGAGCGGGCGCCCGGACCTCAAGGTGTTTTCACCTCCCGAGACCTATTCGGTCAGGGGCGTCGACGTCTCGCGGTTTGCGGGGGATCTGGCGTTCGACGCGATCAGCGGAAGCGGCCTCGTCAAGTTCATGTACGCGAAAGCCACCCAGGGAGCGGAAGGCCGGGACGCCAAGTTCCAGCAATATCAGCAGGCGGCCAGAGAGAAGGAACTCTCCTTCGGCGGCTATCACGTTCTCGATTGTTCTCCGCCCGAGGCGCAATTCAACAACATTGTCGCCGCCGTCCCGCGGGACAAAAATCTGTTGCCGATCGCCGTCGATCTTGAATGGTACAGGGGTGGCCCGCATTCACTTTTCGCCGACTGTGCCGACAACCCGGAAACGGTTCGATCCATCCTGGGGCAGTTGGTCTCCGAGCTGAAAGCTTATTACGGCAAACGCCCGATCATCTATACCTCGCGCTTCGGGGTCGCGGACATCCTCAAGGGCGACTTCAACGACTTCGGCCTGTGGTATGCCGACTTCAGGAAGACGACGCCCGGCTACACCGGCGACAATCCTTGGACGTTCTGGCAGATGACCGATCGTGGCCGCATCCCCGGCATTACCGGCGATGTGGATTATAACGTTTTCTTCGGCAGCAAGGAGCAGTTCGCAGCCTTTGCAGAAACCGGCGAGAACATTGCGCGAGATGCGGCTATTTCGATGAAGTGAACCCGGGCAAGGCGGAAGGTTATGACAAAAAATCTCGTAGCATCTCTGTTGGTCGCACTGCTGATGAGTTCGTGTACGGCGACGAAACAAGCCGAAAATACTCCCGATCTGAATTCCACGATCCAGGCACTGGGATACGATTCGCTTGCCCTTCCCTCGACGGCGTATGGCCCCGGGGCGCTGGTGACCTCCGTAAAGGGCACAGGGCTCGTTTCTCCGCTCAATCTCACATATTTGTGCCGGCCTGACTTTACCCATGCGCCGCCGCCGATCGTCGATACCGCAGCTTCGGCGGATGCGTCTCGCTCCCTCAACAGTTCTTTCAAGCTCGATCCGGCAACGCTGACGAAGATCAGTCTCGGCGCGAACGCCAGCTACATCGATACGGTGACGCTGAAGCTCAGCAATGTCACGGTCGAGCAGCTCGCATTCGACGATCTCGAAGCCGTGCGCTCAAGCTTGGGGCCGTCCTGCAAGCAGATCGTCGCGGATTTTTCGAAGAAGTCCCTGGCATACCAGACCAAGCAGGCGATCCGAGCCGACGTGGAATATTCCTTCAAGCTCAAGGCCGGGGCGTCTGCCGAAGCAAAAGGACTGATCATCAAGGCCTTGGCTGCCGCGTTCGGCGGTTCGATCGAGAGTGACCAGGCCTCGACCGTCACCGGCAAAGGCCTGTTTTACGGCTTACTCCTCACCAAGGTCTGAAGAAAGCGCGGCAATTTTACCATGCCCCGCCCTCTTCAGGGATCGTCATCACCAGGGCAATTGCCGAGGGCGACGGTTTTCCTGTGTGCCGACAGCCAGCTGGACAGGAGACGGTTTTTTCCGGTCTTTTCCGCCGCAAGGATTTCCGCCTGCACGAACGACAGCCACGCCAGTCTCTGCGCTTGCGTGCCGACAACGCGCGGCGCCTGCGCATCGGGATATGCCCCGGCAAACTGGGATGGCAAGGTGCGCCAAAATCTCGTCAGGCCGGTCTTGATACCGCTGATCTGAGTGTTTGGGGCAACGAGCAAAGCCTTCTGCAGGTTGAGGGGAATGGCGCTGGTCGTTCCGTTTGGCGCTTCATTGAAACTGACCGTCATGCCGTTTCGGAAGAAATAATTCCGGCCGTTTTCGATGATGTTGCCGCTGACCGCAAACATCATGCCGGAATTGTTGCGGGCGCATTTGAGGACCGTGGCGAAGCATCTGCCCGCGCCTGGAAGGCGCTCGTCGCAGGCCCCTTCGATCCAGCTCGATATCGTCCCCGCCTTGACATCCAGAAGATAGGCGATGCCTTCGAGGCTACCCTGCTTATATGTGCATTCCAACAGGCTTGCGCCGGGCCATCCCTGGAAATCCTCGCGTAACGGCACGCACAGGGAGCCGGCCGAAAAGATGACGTAGGCGCTTTTTTGCGCCTGCTTCACCGCTTGGATATGTCCGCCATCGCCGGCTGCCGCTGTCACGTCGTGAAAAGATGCGAGGAGCAAGACCGGCAACAAGGCACGCACCAGCTGGGCGAGGAATCCGCATTTCGTCGGCATTCGATGTTGCATCAGGCGGTATCCGTTTCTTCAAAGAGCCTATGGTCCCGCTTTATCCGCCGCATGGACGGGGCACGACGCGCAGCCATCCGCCGCGCAAATTCCCCGCGTCGCTTACTCGCTGATCCTTCGATACGACCTTGACGCACTTTCCGCCTTCGAGAATGCCCAGGGAACCATATTCGATACTAGGCCCTGCCCGCTTGTAGACGCTTGAATCAGCGATCAGCAAATCGCCCACCTGAAGGTCGCTGAATGCCGGCAGCGGAGGCCTGGTCTTCGCCTTCGGACGCAACTGTCCCGCTCTGGTGAGCCAGTTGTCCTCGCCCGTCTCGTAATATACCGAGACCTGGATATTATCGATTGCCCCTTGCAGGCTCTTTTGAAGCGTCGGGTCGGATGAAGTCTTCTGGACCGACGACAGGACGTCACGGGATGCAGATTCTGTGGTGCGCCAGCCGTCAGGCGCGTTTCTCAGGGCTTCCGCAACGCCGAGCTGGTAGCGATATGTGCCGGTGTTCAGGCCTCGCACGAGAGCCGCGGCTTTGGAACCGTCATCCGTCGCGAGAAGATCGGCAAGATCCTTTCGCGCACCGCGCCTAGTCTCCACCTGTTCGCTTTGCAGGTTGACGACCGTCCTGTTGTAACGTCCCAGATCGTCTGCGCTGATGTTGAGAGCGGCCCGGACGACGGAGAGCTTGTTGGCGTCCACGGTCGTAACCTTATTGTCGAAGCCATCGACGACGACGACCTTGCCATCGGTTTTCGGCACGGACACTTTGCCCCTGAGCCTCCAAATAGCGCTCTTTTCCCAGGAGGCAAATTTGGTCGCCAATGTCCGCGAGTTATCCGACAGGCTCGGGCCCGACACGATAGCATAGCGATCGGTGCAGCCCTTGCAGGTCAGTTCGATATCGGTAAAGACAGCATTGTCCGGCAGGTTCGACGGCATTTCGATTGTCATCGAATAGGGGTTCTGCCGAGTTTTGTCGATGCAGGCGTCGTCGCAGGCGGCCACCGACGTATTGAGGAGCTTTTCGGCTTCGTATACCTGCGCAATGGCCTTGTCGGATTCACCCGTTCCACCCCTGAAAACCGGTTGGAGCGACGTGCCGCTCTCTTCCGGCTGCTCGGCCGCAACGATATCCTCGGTCCTCTCGGGAAGCTTGAACACGATCTCGCCGATGTCGAGGTCCGGATTTGCGATCCGGCCATGAACGGGCGTTTGTTTCGAATAGGCCGGAACCGCTCCTTCCAAGAAGGCGGCCAATTCGGTCCCGGTCAGATATCCGTCCCTGTTGCTGTCAGCCTCGATCCGCTCTCCAAGGAGCGCTTGCGTCAGGAGATTAGCGTAGGCGCTGGTTGCCGGAACCTCTTGGTCGGCGGTGCCGGACGCGAAAAATTCGCGAAGAGGCTTTTGCACATTGTCTGAGAACACATATCCCGAGGGCGGCTGACGATCGAGCCCGCCACTTCGGCTCATGATGATGGTACCCGAGAAGCAGGCGTCGAAAATAAACAACGCGTGCTTCACCTCCAGCGCTTCGGCCCAATCCAGGAATTTTGAAATCCTGACAGCCTTCAAGGCGAATTCCGGGTCGTCGGTGGGCAGAAGCGCATCGACCGGCAATATATATCCGATCGGCTTTCCTGCTGGATTGGTGCGGGTGATGCCGTGCGAGGCGACATAGACAACCACGCGCGCTTGCGAGTTGGTGCCGACCTTCCCGATGAAACATTCGATGACACTGGAGAAGTCGGCGCTCTTCACGTCCAGGAAGAGCGCAACGTCGAAGCCCTGGCTTTCGAGAACGCTGCGCAACTTGCGCATTTCCCCCGGGACATCCGTCAGCGGCTTCTGTGGATAGGTGGACTCGCCGATCAGCAACGCGTAGCTCTTGTTGTAGAATTCGAAATCACGCCCCTTGAGGTCGGGATGCGTCATCTCCGGTGGGTCGGGAACCGGATTGGTCACTTCCGTCGGCTTGACCGAGCATTCCGCCGCTTGGGCGACCGTCGCAAAAGACACGGCCAGTCCAACGAGCAAACAAGCGAGTGGGAACCGGGCGATCTTCATGGCATCGAGGATCATTTTCAATCGTCCGTGGTCAAGTTGCCGATCTTGAACGCCGGGTTCAATTCCATCGTGTCCGTCTGGTCGATCGCCTTGAGGAATTCTGCTTCGGACAACGTGTCCGAAATGCCCGGCAGGGCCGACGGACCGCGCGACCGCGTCTGGACATAGAGCCCTTCGGCTATGTCCTTCAGGTTCTTGTCGCGCGTTGTGGCATCCCATTTCGACGGCATCAGCATGTAGCCGGTATTCAGGAGTTTCTGTCCCGTGGACCAGATTATCTTGCAGTCTCGGCGTTTGCCGGCGGGAAGATCCGGGCAATACGGCTTGCTGGGATCCTTTGCAAAGAAGGCATAGCGATAGGCGAAGCCGGCGTCACCGGTCGTGCCCTTGCCTTGGGACGAAAAATATTTGAAGCCCATGACCTTGTCGGAATATCGTGACAGCACCTCACCCTTCACGTCGATGAAGCCGATGAACACGACCGAATGTCCGGAATTATTGAGTCGGTTTATATTGACGAAGGAGCCCGGCTCCAACTCGCTGAATTTGACCCGCTTTCCGACGCCAAAGGTCACAAGGGCATCGGCCGTTCCGTAAGAATCGAGCTTCGGGTCGACCCAGATGTGCGACCGGATATCCTTCGGACGCATCCGGTTCCAGCTGGTGGCCGGGAAATACTGGTAGACGCTCTTGTCGCCGGTTTCGGCCGCATACATGTTCAAGGCGGTGATGATGACTTCCGCTGTTGCCGCAACGCACATCGTCAAAGGCGGCTGGCTGGACTTAACCGTCTCCGCCCCGTAAACGATATCGTGCGTATAGGCGCGATTGATATCGTAACCTTTGCTGGGATAATTCCGACTTATTTCGTCGACGGCCTTCAGGATATATTTGTTGAATCCATTCGGATTGTCGGCGAAAGCAACGGAATTCAGAAAAAGAAATATCAGTACAGACAGAAATTTCGAATTGATCTTCATCCCAAGCCCCCTCGGATGATATTCGATGTCTAACCGAACGTTAATTGATCTTTTATTTAAACTCAAGCTGCAATTGTATTTCTTGATCAAATACCACCAAGTTCGACATTCCCTCTTATCTTCACCTGCGGCAGGCTCTGTTGCAAAATTCCACATGGAACAGAAGTGCCGCGCCCTCCCGCTGTCGTCATGCGGTCTGGCTGACGATCGTGGCTGCAGTTCAAGCGGCATACTGGAGGTTCGCTTCTCGATGCATCTCCACATGCCGGAGAACATCCGCTTTTCACCCTCGCAACGCACTGTCTCAGCTTCGAGTGGCCCTGTTCTCCGATAAAGGTTGCTCTTGAAGAGAATCGAACCGATGTGCCCGCAATCCTAAAAAATCAACCAGACTTGCTTCGAGCCGATAGCGCCGTTTGTCGCCAGCGTTGGAGCATGGGTTCGGTATTTTTTGAGAACAGATACGGGTACGTTAGCCGATCTGATCAAATGCTGAGCTAACGCCACCTATCAATTTCAGAACCGATATTTGCGTCGTAGGTCTATGCGTCACCTTTCGATAGAGCACGCACGTTTTCCGGCTCTTTCCGGCGCCAGTAAGGAACACAAAGCGACGGCGTGTCTTTCAGCAAGGGGCGTAACGGCATGACGACGTCATGCTCGCCCGCGATCCACACGTATCGATTCCCGTAAACCTTCAATGCCTCTATCGCCAAACGCAAGCGAGAGGAATAATCGGCGCGCTCCTTTGCCCAAGTGGAACGCCGAAAAAACCATTCGACGTTGACATTGATTGGTGTGTGAAAATCAATGATATCTCTGGCAGTGTCGACCTCGATGAGGATATGGCCTGCCGCCGTTTCCGGCAAAGACTCCGCGATCCTTGCAATCGCCGGCAAGGCGGTTTCGTCGCCGGCAAGTAAGTATCTCGCCGCCGGCTTGATCCCCAGCCCGCACGGCCCGGAGACGCCGCATCGCATTCCGGGAACGGCGCGCCGGGCAAAACTTGCTCCAGGCCCGCTATCGTGAAGCACGAAATCCACGTCGAACCATCCCGCCCCTATTTTGCGGATCGTGTAGTAACGCGTATGGCTCTCGGCGTCGGGCAATTCCGTCTCCGGCAGATGCAGCCGGACATGCAGGTTCTCCTCCGTCGCGAGATGATCGAGATCGAGGCCAACGAACCGCAATCGCTGCATGGAGCGGGTCAGGCGATGCGAGGCCTGAACCTCGACGATGCGAAATCCGCGCGGCTGTCTTGTCATCATGAATGCTTCCCGATGAGAACGAGCAGAAATGGCCCACCAACCACCGTCGCCAGCAGCCCGGCCGGAATCTGATATGGAAAGATGAGATTGCGGCCAGCCCACTCCGCAATTAGCAGGATGGCGCCGCCGATCAGGGCGGATGCGCATGCATGCGCGACCGCGCGCCGAAAGCCAGCCAAGCGAGCGAGATGCGGCCCCATGAGTCCCGCAAAGCTCAAGGGTCCTACGAGAATGGTTGCCGCCGCGGTCATCGTCGCCGAAAACGACAGAAGGGTTAGTGTGGCCGGCCGCATCGGAGCGCCCAGGTTTCGGGCAGCATCCGCGCCCAACGGCAGAATTTCCAACCACCGGCGGAGGCTCCACGTAACGATCAATCCCATTGCAAGGATGATCGCGGCCACCATCGCCTCCGAAGGCTGGACCGCATAGGTGGAACCGGACATCCAGGCCAGAAGCTGCTCAAGGCGTGGGTCCTGCGCCGCCATCACAACGGTCATGACAAATCCGGAAATCGAACTTAGCGTAATGCCGATCAGCAGCAGGCGATGTCCCTGATAGCCTCCCTTGCGGGCCAGCATCATGATCGCAAGAAGAACGATGCCGGCTCCCATGGTGGCCGCCCCGATCTGAAGCGGACGCGCGACAGTCGTCGCCGAGAGCGTTATCGCGATGACACCAAGCATGGCCCCCGACGAGACGCCGAGCGCTTCTGGCGAACCAAGCGGATTGCCGGTCATTCTCTGCAGCACGGCGCCAGCAACGGCCAGCATCGCCCCACCGCAGAAAGCTGCCGCGGAGCGGGTCAGCCGCAGCGCGATAAGGTCACGGTCTGCAATGCCCGATGCGAGATACCAGCCACTGAGACCACGTCCGACATGAATGGAGAGCATAAAGAGAATCGCCAGGCCGACTACCGCCAGCGCGAGCGCAGGCAGTGTCTTGTCGATCCTGCCCGCGGCTGCGCCGGCACTGGCGATAGGCACCACGATGGACTTCAGTTTCGGCGCGAGAACCAGCATCAGTGGCGCAGCCATCAGGGCCGTTACCGCGCCCGTCGGAAAGATTCGGTAAGTAACCGGCAACGCCTGGACACATTGGTCCGTACCGAACAGCAGCAATGCGCCAAGGACTGTCGACCAAAGGACTTCGGCCGACATGCGCCGCGCGCCACAGGTACGGGCGAGCGCCGGCGCGGCAAGCCCGATAAAGCCGATAACCCCTATGGCCGCCGTCACCACCGCGATCAGGGCGGCAGCAATGGTCAGCGCCACAAGCCGGAAGCCTCTCAGGTTGAGGCCAAGACTGCGGACATTTGCATCGCCAAGCGCCAGCAGCGATAGCGGTCGCAGCACGACAAT
This sequence comes from Rhizobium sp. ASV8, assembly GCF_016429255.1. GTDB lineage: Bacteria > Pseudomonadota > Alphaproteobacteria > Rhizobiales > Rhizobiaceae > Rhizobium. The sequence continues at coordinate 36,705 of NZ_JAELUG010000044.1, read as the reverse complement.
AGCGGCGAGGCCAACGATCGCAAGCCTTGGCTCAAGAAAAACGACCCCGGACCAGTCCTGCTGATCGAGGTAGCCCGCCCCCCAGAGATAGATGCCTGTCAGGAAATCATGATTGAACAGCATCAAGATCGAACTTGCCGCGCCGCAGTAAAGACTGATGATCATTCCTGCGAGGGTGACGGTCGCCGGCGCAAGGCCATTGCGCCAGGCAAGGCCGAGAACGGCCGCGAGCGCGCATCCGGTTCCGGCGAAGGCAACCCATTCCGGTGCAGCGGCAGCAAGGTCGGGAAACCATAAGGTTGCGATGGTAAGCGCGAGATAGGCGCCGCCCGATACGCCCAGGGTCGCAGGCTCCGCAAGCGGATTGCGCAACACCCGCTGCAGGATGGATCCGGCTAACCCCAGAGCCGCGCCGGCCATCACGGCAACGAACATCCGCGGCAGCAGGGTGTAGTGAAGCAGAATCTGCCTGGTCTCATCTTCGCGCGGGTCGACGATATCCAGCAGCGACATGCCGGCCGGCAGCAGCGAAAAAGTGTTCCACGCCAGGGTCGCCGCCCCCAACAAGACCAGTCCGCCGGGAACCAGAACAGAGGCGGGTGTGTGTCGCATCCCTTGCATGAGTTCAGCCCCCCTCAGACAGCGCCGTGGAAGATAGTCGCGCAAAGCGGCGTGCAGCGGGAAGTCCTCCATAGAATAGGACGTCCGCAATCCGTGCGACACGCCCCTCCCGAACGAAGGGGAGGCTCGCAATCACCGGCGACCCCAGCAACGTCTCAAGAGCCGTCGCACTGCTGTCCCCGACACAGAGAAGGCGGGCTTCAGGCTGCTCCAGGAGCCGGTCAGCAGTGACCGTCACATGACCGTACGCCGTGGTGAATCCGTTCCAGGCGTTGGAGATGCCGAACCGGTCGAGTACGTTCTGATACATGCTGTTTTCCCCGAACAGGAGCAGGCGCCGACCATCAATGACAGTGGCAATGAAGACGGGCCGGCCGTCATAGCCGCGCAGCCTTTGACCTGCGGCAGCCATATCCGCCTCGAAAGAACGCATGAACGCCTCATAGCGAGCTTCCAGCTTCAGCCGCCGCGCCAACAGGCTAAGCGCGGCGGCGCCTGCCCTTATCGGATCGCTTCCGTCGAACCCGTCAGGAGAAAATATTTCCACGCTCGCAATGCGGGCAATCCGGTCGCGGACCGCCTCGTGATCGTTGCCCAGCAGGATGAGATCCGGGGCGAGATCCATGACGAGTTCCAGATTGGGCTCCGAACGCAAACCAAGATCGCGCATCGAGGCGGGAAGGGCTGGCTCGACTACCAGTAGCCTGTACCGCTCCACCTCCGGCAGGGCCAGCGGCACGATATCAAGCGCAAGAAGGTTCTGCCCGCCGGACCAGTCGCACGCAACGACCTGTGGCATGCCAAAGGTCGCCGCTCGCATGGGACCGGCAAGAGCCGTTGCGCAGACAGCGCCGAGCAGCGCCCGGCGCGACGGGGCCCAAGAGACCATCGTCAGAACTGCTTCTGGATCGAAAAAGCGACGGTTCTGGGCGCCCCGATATAATGGCTGTTCTGCCAATAGGCCTTGTTCGCGACGTTTGTGACACCGAATCGCACCGTCAACGGATCGCCGTAGGCCGTCGTCGTATAGCGCGCACCGAGATCAAAGGTCGTATAGGCCGACAGCCTGTCGGTGTTGACATCGTCTGCCCATTGCTTGCCCGTGTGCTGTATGCCGCCGGTCAGCACGAGGCCCTCGATGCGCGGCACTTCATATTCGGCGTAAAGCTTGGCAAGTACCTTCGCGACATCGGTCGGCGCGTTCCCATCGTAGTCGCCTCCCTTGACCTTTGCGTTGAGAAGAGTGATGCCACCGAGCAAGGTCAAGTTGTCCGTAACTTTTCCGGTCGCGGTCAACTCGATGCCACGATGGTTCTGGCGGCCATTCTGCGTATAAATGTTCTCGGAATTGACGAATTCATAGGCCTTTTCGATGTCGAATAGCGCAGCCGTCAACAGAACTTCGGATACTTCGGCCTTGATGCCTATTTCCTTTTGCCGACTGATCATCGGCGCCATCACCATGCCATTGTTCAGGGTGCCGTCGGGCGCGACCCCGCCCTGCTCCAAGCCTTCAATATAGCTGCCATAAATCGAAATGGTCGGCGTTATCTTGTAAATTAACGATGTCGACGGCGACCAGCGTCCCTGGTCGTAACGCGGGGACGACAGGCTCCCGCCGCTGTCGTAGGAAACGGACTGGATCTTGCTGTAGGTCGCACCGGCAAGCATTGTCAGTCGCTCGGTGAGTTCAACCTGATCGCCGATGACGAAATTCTGGTTTTGAACGCGCCCCGCATAGTACGGCGTGGACTGATCGATTGGGAATGTCGGATACGGCAGATATGTGGGCGAGCTCAGCGGGAACGGCCCGAGCCAGCCCGTATTCGGACTATAAGGCGTGCCCCACTGCTTGTCGGAATACATCTGATATCCGGTGGTAATCTTGTGGCTGATGGAACCGGTATCAAAGGTCAAATCCGCGAGAATTTGCGCCGCATCGAATTCATCCTTGGTACGGCCCGAATGGATGGCAACCTGGGTATATTCGCCCGGCGAAGCGACCGCATTCATGATGTGGTCCTGAACCGGCCTGTTGATGTATTCCTTTGAATAGGCGCCGCGTAGCGTGATGCTGTCATTCAGCTCATAGGTCGCCCTGAGCTCGGCCTTCTTCTTCTCGAACTCGTCGCGGATCCATTTCTGGCCCCAATTCTTCTCCGGGTCCGGAACATCGCCGTGAGGAATGCTGTAAGACCACCAGGTGGATGAATTCTCCGTCTTGTACTTGCTGTAGGACGTATTCAGTTCGAGTTTCAGCTGATCGGTAACCTGCCAGTCGAAAGCGCCGCTGATCAAACCGCGATTGATGTTCTGATCGTCGATTGCGGTATCGCCCGCCTGCTTTACGATATTGATGCGATAACCGAGGGAGCCGTCCTGATTGATCGGACCGCCGAAATCGCCATGGACGTAGGCTTGCCCGGCGCCATAGGTTCCGACCGTGACGCTATTGTAGCGTTCCTGCGTCGGCCGTTTGCTGACATAGTTGACCATCCCTCCCGGAGCCGACGCCCCATAGAAAAAACCGGACAGACCATTCAACACTTCAACCCGCTCGACGTCTTCCAGCACCGTGGCATGACTATAGGCCCGCCGCAGTCCATCCCAAGCGGTATCGTAGGTGGAAAAACCACGGATATTGACCATTGGAGCCCAACCGCTGATCTGCGGCGTGCTGGTACGGGTGGAGGGATTGACCCTGAAGACGTCATCGGGCGATTGCGCCTGGATATTCTGCAGCAATTCGTGCGGCACGACACTGACTGAAAAAGGCGTGTCCTTCAACGATGTAGCGCCGAGAGGACCAAGCGAGGAAATCCGATCGGCCCTGTAGCCATCCGCAGCTAGTCCGTCGCTTTGCAGTGCCGCGGCGCTTGATTGGCCTTCGATGACGATCGGGCTCAACATCGTCGAGCCATCAGCATCCACACCGCTATTTGCCGCCTCCGAAGCGTCGACAAGGGCAGCGCTGGACTGCCCGGTTAAGCGCACACGGATATTGGTTCCCGCAAGCATCGCCTGCAGCGCCTGGGCGGGCGCCATGGCACCGGAAACGGCTCGTGTCGTGGTATCGCGCGCAATCTTGGACGAATAACCGACCTGCCAGCCGCTCACCCGGCTAAATGCATCGACGGCGGATGAAAGGGGCTGGGCCGGGATGGAGAAGCGTAGGGCCTGCTGGGCATTTGGCTCTTTTGTTTGCGCAACCGCGACCGATACCGGTGCAAAGGCGCCACACCCGATGACAGCGCCCCCCAGCAAGGCGATCGCCAGCCTTCGCGTTGCCCCTGCATTCTTTCGTGCGACCGCCCCCCGGCTATCGCCCGTTATCCCCCATTCGTTCATCTCGGCAGACCCTCAAACTTGACTCCGAGGGTTGTCGACGCTTCGTGCGAAAAACTTAACCCTCGTTAATGGGGACGTTTGAAATGGGCGCCGTCACAAAAAAAGTTGAGTATTTAGCGTAAGATTAGAATCCCGCCCGGAAGCCGGGTCACCGAGACGCCCGCAGAGGCTGCCAGCGTGCGGATCGCGGCCTCGGGATCATCGATGCGGTAATTGCCGCTGACCAGGCTATCGGCCGGCCGATCGGTCATGACCACGACTGAACCGCGGAAATATCGCTTCAGATCATCCAGCGCATTGCGGAACGGCCGATCGTGGAAGACGATGCGACCATCCCGCCAGGCAAGCGACCGTGACGTATCTGTATCGCGCACCGCCGAAAGGCCCATATCGGTTGCCACGACCATTTCCCCCGGCTTCAGCATGGCCAGTTCGCTTCTATTGGCGATACGGCTGACCTCAACGCTTCCGCGCTCCAGGACAACGACATCCTCCTGTTCGTCAGTGCGAACACCGAACGCGGTGCCTTTGACCGTAACCTCGGAAAAATGGCCCGCCACCACGAAGGGATGAGCGGCGTCATGCCGAACATCAAAGAACGCTTCACCATCGAGAAGGGTGACCCGCCGCCGCCCGCGCTCGAAATCCACCGCAATCGCCGAGGCGGTATTCAGGATCACGCTGGAGCCATCGGGTAGAAGGATTGTTTCCCGCCCACCGGCCGCTGTGACATATTCCGCCTGCCATTGGCGCAGCAGCGCAGGGTATTGATGCCAGGCGACCACGAGCAGCAAGATCGCGACCATGACCGATACGGCCGACAGCCAAGTTCCTGGTTTGGCCCGAACAGCCCCTCCAACGGGCGACGGTGCTGGCAAACGCAGCCGTGCGGCATCCGCCTCGGTTGCTCTTTTAAGGGATGGCATGGCGTTCATGCGAACAAGCGCTTCATATGCCTCCTCCCTCGCCCGTTCCCCGGCCCGCCAGGTTTCGAACTCTGCAAGCGTTTTCGGCCGGCGATCCTCTTGCAGGCGCATGAACCAGTCCAGCGCTTCGTCTTTCACCGGGTCGGGATGCCTATCCTCGCCACCCAGAGGAGTATTTGGTCGATCGTGTCCCACTCAGCCCATCCGCAAATCATATGATCGGACGCTCTTACTATTGAGACGCTTGACAGGCGATGCCGTCACAAAGATCCCCAATCGACATTCAAACCTGTCCCATGCGTGAGTCCGAACTGTCATTATCGCTCCGTCTCGGCGTTCTGGTCGTCTCATAAGGGCTTCAGCCTCGTTCCAGGCGAGCGAGCGCGTCACGGCAATGACCGATAACGAGTTTCACATCATTATAGACAGTATTGCGGGAAACATTCAGATGCTCGGCGATTTGCTGATAGGTCCAGCCATCGACATGGGACAACGCCCATGCCGTTCGCGCCCGTACCGGTAGTTCGAGCAGAGCCTCTTCGAACAAGCGTTGGCGCTCCTGCTCGATCAACTCCTGTTCAGCGGAAGAGACATCCAGCGCAACGCTCTCGATGTCTTCCTGGCTGATCTCCGAGTTTTCGAACGTCTGGCGAGTTTTGCACCGACGCTTGTGATCGAGTGCCAGATTGCGTGCGGTCTGATAGAGATAGCTCTCAAGGTGCTCGATCGACGTGACCTCAAGCGCATTGTGCGCCTTGACATATGTCTCTTGCGCCAGATCCTCCGCGGTTTGCGGATCGCGGACGATCCGCATCACCGTCCACAGGAGGGAGCGTCGATGTATGGCGAAGATGGCGTTCAGCGCGGCCAACATGTCTACCGCCCTTCGAAGATCCGTACCGATGGTTCACCGGCCCCATCCCGACATATGCTATCGGGCGCCGGCTGCAATATGGCCTCCGGCATGTCAGTGCGTTCGATCCTCGGATGTCGAGCCGGACGGTTAGGCAAAGATAGGAACTCCGACTGCTTCTACCGGCAACCACGCTGTCCGGCCTCTGCCCTGGTTGAATAATTCGGTCGCAAACGTCTTTCAACAACCGTTCACTCGGTCCGTATCGGCGACCTCGCCCCGGCGGCATAAAACATGAGTATCGTCTGCATGTTTTACCATTGTTTTTCAGGGAGAGTCAGCGGCGACGCCGAAAATCTGTCAACAGTCACGGGTTTTCTCTTTTCTGCCTTCCGTTGCGATTTTATCACTCAAACCTCTGTCTTTGTGACCCCTCCAGCTACCGGACAAAGGCGAAAAGAAGCACGATAGATATCAGCTAGGTCAATTGAGTAGATATTGCTTTACAATCAACGCCGCACCTATGAAATCGATGGGATTGGAAGTTTTCTTACATGAAACTATCGCGTAGTTGAAATACGTGATAGTTTTAACAACCTTGAAATTTCAAAAATAACCATGTAACTTTCCCGTATCCGAAGTACGCAAAAGTTACATGTATGCCCCTTCATCTCGTCGGCGAAAACATTGATAAAATGCGTGCTCACCGCCAAGCGGCGGCCGGCAAGCTCGTGCAGCTCATGCGCGGCATCTATGTCGATGCCGAAGACGACATAGACCAGACGATGCGGATCCATCCAGTCCGCATCGCCAAATACCTCTATCCGAATGCCTACCTGTCGGCTTCCGCTCCGGGATATCCTACAGTTGGCACGATGGCGATACACAGCGGTCGGTCGTGTTCCCGGGATTTGCGGAAAGCCTGACCGGCAATCAACATTCGCGAACGTTCCAGGCCTTTGGTGATCTCGGATATCGTATCGACACGCCAATGGCATCCATTGAGCCGTTTGGAAGCGTCGCCTATATCAACCTCAACTCCGGCGGGTTCCGGGAAAACGGGGGAATGGCCGCCCTGCACGGGGCCAGTCAGACGACCGATACGACCTTTACCACACTTGGCTTAAGGACCTCCCGAGAGATCGATTTTGCGGCGGTCACAACGTCTGCGCGTGCCACGTTCGGTTGGCGGCACGCCTTCGGCACCACAACGCCTTTATCAACGCAAGCTTTGTCTGCGGGCGAGGCCTTCACGGTCGCCGGCGCCCCAATTGCCAAGGATGCAGCCCTCATCGAGGCCGGTCTCGACACGGCGATCACAAAGACTGCGACAGTCGGCCTCTCCTATACCGGACAGATTGCCAGCGACGCCCAACAGCACGGCTTCAAGGCAAACCTTGCCGTCAAGTTCTAATAAACTAGCCGGCTCCTGGGTATGTACATGGTCGATACTAAATGAGTGCCGGTTCTTGAAGGGGTCTGAACCGACGACCCTATTGTTGCACAAGTCCGTCACCTCAGATTTTTCAACGGCATACATCGGCTTGTCTTTGATGGAATATCCGATTTGGGCCGATTAACCACCCTTGCTACGGGTGGGGTCCCTTGCCGGGCAAGATCTGGAACTCGGTGATGCCGGTCTGCGACCCTTCAATGCAGATAGACGTCGACGTGGATCTTGTTGGCGGCCAAGTCCGCGTATCCAATACCCCAAGCCGATTTGGCGTTGACCCACGAATGAGGGACCGCCGCCGTCAGTAGATCGATTTTCACAGCCAGGTCTATGATCGGCCCGTCGTCGCGCGGGGAACCCACGCCCTCGGCAGAAAACGCGATCCGGCTTCCGTCGTCGGTTTCGATCATGCCCCGGAGTTCAAGCGCACGGCGGCCGTCTGGACGCACACGCAGGTAGTCGATGCCGCGCATAACACCATTCAAGCGGCCTTTGACCGGCCCCGCGAGCGTGACATCGAATTGAGCTCCCTGCAGCGGCACCCTTTGCCGTCCTGTAAAGATAGGCTCCATATCGGCGCCGTAGTCGGTCACGCCGGTGATATCGAGGTCGTATTCGAAGATCTTTTCGTAGCTCATCACTTCTCTCTCCTAAATTCCTGCACAGGTGTCGCCAACGGGGGCGTAGTACAGACCCGTCAGTTGGTCGAAATTCATCGGTCGATCGGGATTTTGGACACAGCTATCGGACCGCCTGACGGCCAAGCCTAGCGGCGCGCGTCGAGGTCCTCGGTTTCGAACGCCAAGACCATACGCATTGGAGCGTCCCTGACGTCAGCCTGTCAGTCGACGATCAGCCTGTCGGCCAGGTTTGCGAGGGCCTCGGTCATGCAGCGACCACGATCCGAGGCCGGGAAGGTAGCCAAGACCGCGAGATCGGCCTGTGGGGTATAGGATGGGCGGACTTGAGCGCTAGCAAGATCCACGTCGCCGTCCATCTGGATTGAAGGGTCGCAGAGGGCTTCGACCCAGCTGCCCAGCCAAAAAAGTCTTCGCCGGACCGATGAGTTTTCCGACGCCGGCGGTCTCCACCACGACAATGATATTTGAGGAGATTTGACTGATGTCGTCGGAGAATTGGACCTTAAAGGGCAAGCGCGTGGTCGTGCTCGGCGCGAGCCGGGGCGTCGGGCGCGAGATAGTGCAGCGGGCGTCGGCCGATGGTGCTCAAGTTCTGGCGGTCGCCAGACAAGAAGGCGACCTAGACGCACTCGCGAGAAACACTCCCGGCCTTGAGACTTTAGCGCTGGACGCCGCGACCGAAGGCGCGCCAGAGATGGTCTTTCGGAAGGGACGACCAGACCTCCTGGTTATCTGTGGCGGCGCTAAGCCACCTGTCCGACCAATGCCGGAACTCACTTGGGCCGAATTCAGCGTGAATTGGGAGGTCGACGCCAAGATGGCCTTTCTGTTCTGTCGCGAGGCGCTGCAGGTGCCGCTGGCTGCGGGCTCGGTCGTCGTGATCATTTCCAGTGGTGCCGGCATCGGCGGCTCACCGATATCGGGCGGTTATGCCGGCGCCAAGCGCATGCAGATGTTCATCGCAAAATACTGTCAGGCTGAATCCGATCGTCGTGAGCTCGGCATCCGCTTCATGGCGCTCGTTCCCTCCCGGATCATGCCGGAAACTGACCTTGGGCGGGCAGCGGCAAACGGCTACGCTCAATACCTCGGCATTACAACGGATAAGTTTCTTGAGAATATGGGGCCACGACAGTCGCCCGCGAACGTGGCTCAGGCAGTCGTCGACTTCGTCAGCAGGCCACCGATGGAGCCGGGATCGATCTTCACCATTTCAGCTGACGGCATGGAGAAAGTGAGCTAAATATGCAACAGTGGAAGAGCTGCGTCGTCGGAAACCGGAGCGTTTTGCTATGAAACATCACGCCCGCTTAGGCCCTGCCGACGACATTCCACCCAGTCGCGCAGACTTCCTCAAGGTGGTTGAGAAGCATCAATCCGGACTCAAGCTGCATTGCTATCGCATGCTGGGATCAGTTCACGACGCAGAGGACTCGGTTCAGGAAACCATGCTGCGCGCCTGGCGGGGCTTCGACGACTTCGAAGCGCGCGCCTCGATCAAGAACTGGCTCTACCGGATCGCAACGAATGTCGCGCTCAACGTGGTGGCAAGCCGCTCGAGACGCGCTCGGTTGATGCCTGACCAACTGGGGGGCCCCTCTATCGGACGACCACAGGGGCGGCCGGACACAGAAGCGCCATGGCTCGAGCCCTACCCTGACGTCGAACTGGAGAATTTGGCTGATCCGGACACCAGGCCGGATGTCCGCTATGAACTTCGAGAGTCTGTCTGCCTCGCCTTCATCGCGGCGATCCAGCTGCTGCCCCCGCGGCAACGCGCGGTCCTGCTACTGGCTGATGTCCTTGGCTGGTCCGCGATCGAGGTCGCAGCTGCTCTCGACGCATCAATCGCATCGGTCAACAGCGCCTTGCAACGAGCGAGAGCGAAGCTTGCTGCCAGGGATCACGATGCCGGACCGGTCGCAATCACCGACGCACATCAGCGGAGTCTCTTGGAGCGCTATGTGCAGGCCTGGGAGAGTGCAGATCTCGAACGCTTCGTCTCCCTCCTGAAGGAGGACGCCATCTATTCTATGCCGCCTTGGCGAGAATGGTATCAGGGTCGCCGTTCCATCGGAGATTTCTTCGGGGCGGTTTGGCCAGCTTATCGGGGCTTCCGTCTCTTGCCGGTCGGTGCGAACCTGCAGCCGGCGTTCGCCCTCTATTCGCTTGGCGCGGAAGGCCGCTGGAACGCGCATTCGGTCCAGCTTTTGGCGTTGGACGAAGGCGGCGTTCGGACAATAACGATGTTTATGCAGCCGCTCGCTCCGAAGCTCTTCAGCGCATTCCGACTGCCGACTGTGCTCGAAGCGTGACCAAGCGCCGGAAGTGGCGATTTGGGCTGAGGGAGGCTCTGTCTTGTCCGTGTTCGCGCCAGACATAATCTTCGCCAGGTCATGGAGCAAGTTCGTGCGGGGCTCTGCAGGCGCGACGATCGCGGAGAAGGACATTCCCCGCGAATATCACCTGGTTCGGCCCGTTCGCCCGACGCGTTCACGATCATCCTCTAGGCCTCGCTCAGCCCTCAAGCACGGCGAGGTCACGTTCGACGAATATCGGGCTATCGTCTCCTATGCCGCCTTCTGGCGGTTTCGTAAGAAGTTAAGTGAGAACGAAGCATGGCACAAATACATGCTCTAAGAGGTCCGGAACGCGATTTGGGCTTTACGCTCGACGTGCATGAGATGAACCTGACCCGGCAATATGGCCCTTGTACCGCGTCTTCACCTTGTTCGCGTCACGACACGGAAAGGGATCGGTGGCGCCGGCGGCCGTCCATGCGGTTCCGGCCAGCTAGATCTATTGAGACCGTGCTTTTCCAAGATGACCCCGGTCGTAACCGGTCCTATCAATTCCTATTGTTCTTTAGCGTCGGCTTGACTCCAGATGTGTCATGCCAAATCCTTCTGCATATTTAAGCCCGTAGCCTAGTGCTCTGTCGAGGCCGATATGGGCTACCCATACCAGCCCGACTGCCAGCATCACAATCGCGTGCCCAACCATACCCCAAGTGATCAAAGCGAGCGGTGGGACGTACCAGTGGGCTGCGTTGTAAAGCGCGGCACCCACTTTCTTGCCAGCAAGGTAGCCGAACATCGACAGGTCGGGAGCCAAGATCAGGACGGCAAATAGCCACCAACTGGCATCCAGTGTAGCGTACCAAACCGTCGCGGCAACAAGCACCCCAAGCCCCTCGAGGCGAAGAAGCACTTTAGGAATTCCGGTGACGAAACCTGTCATAACTCAATCTCCAACTGTTTCGTCGGGGTGATAACATCGATGACACGCATACAAAATCGACTAAATTCAACTACCGGCTATTCATAAATGAATACTAGTCGGTTCGCAGACGCTTTGCGACTGCTTGTTGAATTCCATTCGAAACTCACGTGTCTGCCATTTCACGATCCTACTCGATTGGTTCAGAATTGCGTAACACTTCATGGGCCTGTCTCTGCCTGGTGGACACTGCGCGTCGAAGACGGCGCTGAATATGCTTACGGAGAAACTCGATATGTTGCCGAGCCGACACTGACAAGTTCAAGTTTGTGCAAGGATCGTGGCAAGCTCCTCGCGCGTCGGAAAGGCCGATAGTGTCCCCAGCCTACTTACCGTGAGAGATGCCGCTAAAGATGCGCTTTCGACCGCAGTGGGATCCAGCTTCGCACGACGCAACATGCTCGACGCCAGCGCAACGGCCATGAAGGTGTCGCCAGCACCGGTTGTGTCAACGACTTCACACTTCGACGCCGACACCCTCGAACTCACATTCCTTGCCGTCAGCAGCGCACCCTCTGCGCCGTTGGTCTGGACGACGAGATCAACCCCAAGAGCAAGGAGTGCTGCGGACGCGGCTTCACCTTGCAACCCCGTCAACGAGGAGGCCTCGCCCTCGTTGACGAAGGCAATATCGACAAGAGGCCACAGATCCGCGAAGTACGCCTGCAGCGGTGAAGGATTGAAGGCAACGATCATCCCCAGCTGCTTCGCGTATTTCATGATTGAAAGAGTGGTTTCGCCATTCAGGTTACCCTGCAAGACAACAAGATCTCCCCGGAATGCTCCTGCGAGGAATGGCTGAACGTCGACAAAGGAGAGACTGCGTGCAGCCTCTGTTGTCGTGATAATCGCGTTCTCGCCGTTGGCCAATCTTAGGATGACGGACATGTCGGTCGTGCAGTTAGGCTGAATGATCAGTCTGCTAGCCAGCCCCTCGCCTTCGATCAAGGCTCTGACCAAAGCCGCACGGCCGTCATTGCCGACGGCCGCTATAAGGGTTGCAGGTACGCCGCATCTAGCAAGGACGATCGCTTGATTGCATCCCTTTCCACCAACATTCGATGCGATCAGGCTTCCAAAGATGGACTCTCCTGCTTTCGGTAGCGAACTTACGGCAAAAGTTTCATCAATGACCGCGTTTCCAATGACATAGGCATGCATCAGCTTTCTTGCACTCCCATGTATGGAGCATCGTGAAAGTCGATTTCAAGTCGCATCGCCTGGCCAAAAATCTCGCTCAGACGATCACGGTCCTCCGCTCCGAGCGCCTCTCCTGCCTCGTCAAGCTGCGTCTTCAGCCAAAGTGCCTGATCTGCGAAGGTTTGATCGACGTGCATGTTGATCCATTCCTTCAGCAACGGATCGCTTATGTCGCATCCCGCAGCGTCCTTCGACCAGGTCCAATACATCCACTCCGCAGCAAACATTGCAGCCAGCACGTCCAGAAAACCGCCGTTGCGCGCGATAGATAGCATGCCCTCGCAAAATGCCGTGACTTGCGGAAGCTTAGCATCAAATTGGCTGACGTCGATCTGCCTCATTGAAAACGTTCGCTCGAAATAGGCAATCTGGTCGTTGGCAAGAGCATCAAGAACCGAGATCAGCCATCGCTTTTGGTCGATTCGTGGCGCCGTCGCCGCCGCATAAGCGAAGATCGAAATGGCGGTGTCTACGAATGCAGCCTCGTAGACAAGATAGCGCTCAAAGCCTTCCTTGGTGAGCTTGTCATGCTTGATATCGGCGATGAAACGATGCCGCAGCATGTCGGATAGAACGGCATCATTCTCTCTCAGGATTTTTTCAGACAGCGTCTCAGTCATTTCAAGCCTCAAGTGCCGGCTCGGCAGCCATACGAAAGGCCCGTACACGCTCTATATCGACCGAATTCCACCAAACACCGCCGTGCTTGAGAGAAGAGGCAACAATCACGCCATTGGTGCGCTTCAAGATTTCGACGATATTGTTCTTGTCGACCCCCGATCCGACGAGGAGAGGAAGGTGGGTCGCACCGCCAATCTCCTCGATCTCCTCGATTGTTGCAGTGTTTCCGGTCCGCTGGCCGGTTGCGATAACACCATCAGCATCGAAGAATGCGAGATCTTTGGTGAGTTCAACAATAGAGCGATCCGCAACAATCGCGTGAGATCCGTGTTTAACGTGGCTATCGGCGAAGACCTTGATGTGTTCAGCACGCAATTGCGACCTGTAGCGCATCGCCTCTGCCGCACGTCCTTCCATAAAGCCTTCATTTGCGACGTAGGCGTTTGCCCATTGATTGACGCGAATGAAGCTCGCCCCGCCCGCCATTGCGATTGCAAATGCCGGGATGGGGGCATTGGCGAGAACGTTTATTCCGAGGGGAATACCGGTTGCCCGCCTGATCCGATCGGTCACGACGGACATGAACCCGGTGGTTTCAGGTCCGATGTCTTCCGGCTTTGAAAAAGGCACATCTCCATGATTTTCGATGACAAGACCGTGGAGCCCACCCTCGATGCATGCTTCGGCATCGCGCATGCAAGCATCGTAAATTGTATCCATCTCAGCACCGCGATAGCGCGGAGATCCAGGAAAGGCCGGGCAGTGGATCATTCCAATCAAGACCTTGTTTCTACCGAAGATCTCTTCGATCGCATTGCCACTGTTGCCGGATATCTGTTGCATAGTCTTTCCTTTTCAGGGTTGATGCCTCGGATTGCAGTTCGAGCGGAACCTTATCCTACGCGCATATTCGTTCACTTTGTGCTCGGGATCGGACAGATGCTAGCGCGGGACGGAGCCGTTCGGGTGCGCAAGTCGGGCGGGCGCCACAAGATCCAAGTTTTGGAGCGCGTCTTCCTTCTCCCGGCCGCAGGCAGCTACTTCCGCTTTCCAGCAAGCCGGAAATTCGTATTAAAAAGTCGGGTATTCAGCCATATGGCGATCAGTATGATGGCCCCTGTGACAATCTGGGTAAAAAATGGCGATATGTGCACTAGGATGAGTCCGTTGCCGATGACGGATATCGTCATTGTTCCGAGAATTGTGCCAAGGATCGTACCGCGGCCTCCATTCAGTGAGGTTCCGCCGAGCACCACCGCTGCAATGACCTGCAATTCAAATCCGACCGCTGCGTTGGACGACCCTGATCCAAGGCGCGCTGCTATGAGGAGGCCTGCAATCGCGCATGAAATGCCGGAAAGAAGATAGACTGACGCAATGATCCACTTGGCCGGCATACCAACACGGCGGGCCGCTTCAGCGTTTGATCCAACCGCCACTACCTGGCGGCCATACTTTGTCGCTGTGATGAGTATGTAACCGGCAATTGAAAGTGCAACCGCAATGATTGCTGGCGTAGGCACCCCGGCGATAACACCTCGTCCCAATTCGAAAAATCCATCGGCATTTTCGATCGGGATGGAGTAACCCTGAGTTAGATACAACGCATATCCACGGAGAATTGATAGGCCGGCCAGCGTCACAATGAAGGAAGGGACACCTTGATAGGCGATGAACCAACCTTGAATAAGACCCGTGAATGCGCCAAGCGCGAGCATCAAGATAACCGCAGTTGGCCATGGAAAGCCCATCGCCATCACGATTGCCGCAACGGCATTGATCAAGGCAACTTGAGAGCCGACAGACAGATCGATGCCGCCGGTAATGATAACAAATGTCATCGCCACTGCGACGATCAGAAGAGGAGCAGCCTGACGAACAATATTCAGCATGTTGCCAAGGGTCATGAAGCTGTCGCTGCCGATGGTAAAAAGTACGAGGCATGCGAGGAAGAAGATCCCGATCGAAAGGACCTGAGCGTGCTCGGCAAAGAAGTCAGCGAACGCGGATCCGGTTTGCCGTTCGGTATAGGAGGTCAATGTCTTACTCCCTCTCCAACAATGAGTTTCACCAAGTCTTCGAGATTAGTTGCACCTATCTGTCGCTCCGCGACCTTCGTGCCTTCATACATCACGGCAATCCTGTCGCAGACGCGGAAGAGATCTTGAAGACGGTGAGTGATGAGAATGACAGCAACGCCTTGTGCCTTGACGCGATTGATCAATGAAAGCACGGCCTCGACTTCCGCAACTGCCAATGCTGAGGTCGGCTCATCCATGATAAGGACCTTTGGCTTGAACGAAGCGGCGCGCGCAATAGCGATTGCCTGACGTTGGCCTCCCGAAAGCATAGCGACTTTGTTGGTGAGCTTCGGGATCCGGATCTCCAGATCGCCCAGCATGCGACGCGCCTCATCCAGCATACGTTTTCGGTCAAGGAGGAAGCCCCTGCTCAACTCCCTGCCAAGGAACAGGTTTCCGGCGACATCGATGTGGTCACAAAGGCTCAGATCCTGAAAGACCATCTCGATATTTCGGTTTCGAGCGTCGGCCGGCCCCGAGAAGCGAACTTCCTCTCCAGAGAGACTGATGCTCCCTTCGTCAGGAATGTATGTGCCCGAGATGACCTTGGTCAGTGTTGATTTCCCTGCCGCATTGTCGCCGACCAGGCCCAGGCACTCGCCGGGATATATGTCGAGATCGACACCACGCAATGCCTGATGAGAGCCGAATGTCTTGCGGATGCCTCTCAACGAGACGGCCGGAGGTCTTGTGCTCGCCGTTGCGGACGACCGGGAAGTATGCCCTTCCCGGTCGCGCTCAACAGCTTCGTGGGGCTGTTGATGCGTGATCATTTGAATACTACCCGATATGGTTCGACGTTGCTCTTGGTGACAATGGTGACCGGAATGGAAAGGGTCTTGTCGACCTTCCCGCCACTGCCGATCCTGTCGAGAGCTTCGACGGCAGCCTTTCCCTCGCCTTCCGGATCCTGCTGCACGACAGCGACCACATAACCGGCGTCGATGCCTGAGATAGCCTTGGCCGTCAGGTCCCAGCCAAAAATCTTCACGGTATCTTGCTTTCCTTGGCTTTGCACGGCGGCGATCGCCCCAAGGAGCGCGGGCTCGCCCGTCGCGTAGATCGCGGTAATCTCTGGATTGCCTGTAATCATGTTTTCGGCTGCCGCCAACGCAGTGTCCTGAACATTCTGTCCATCGACCCTGGCAACAACCTCTATCCCGTCTACGCCCTTAATGCTTGCATCGAAGCCCTTCTGCCGGGTGTTTTGAATTGTCGAATTCAATGCGCCGACAATGCCGACTTTGGCCTTCCCCTGCATGCTTGATTTGACATAGTCTTTGAGGAAGGCGCCGATATCGGAGCCCGCTTTTTCATTATCGACCCCGATCTGGGAACTCTGGGGGCCTTTCGGCAGAATCGCATCAATGGCAACAACCGGAATGCCGGCGTCGGCAGCCTGCTCAACGGCAGGCATGATTCCGTTGACGTCAATCGCGACGACAATGATCCCATCGACCTTCTGCTGGACATATGTTTCGATCGCGCTGTTCTGTGCCTGTGCTTCGCTATTGGCGTTGAAGATTACAAGCTTGTCTCCAGTTGCAGCCGCGGCTTTCTGTGCGCCGTCATTGATCTGGTTGAAGAACAGGGCCTGCTGAGTGATCGTGACAAGTGCATAGGTCTTGCCTTTGGCAAGCGCCGGACTTGTGCTTAATGCCAGTCCGCTGAGCGCAGACAGGGCCAGCGCGGCGGACAGCGCCCGCCGTGTTAAAATCGTTCCCATGTTTTTGGTCCTCTGGTTGGTTTAGACCCGTTGCCCTTTATCTACTCGGCGGCGGAGCAACGGAGTTCCGCACGATGAGCTCGACAGGAAGGAGTTCCTCCGATTCAGAGGGTACCCAATCCTGCCAATTCGTTTGAACAAGCAACTCCAACGCCCGCTTTCCCATCGACCTTACGGGCTGTCGGATTGCCGTGAGCGGAGTGGAGAATAGATGGAGCGGCCCGACATCGTCGAAGCCGACCATCGAGACATCTCCAGGGATTGAAACGCCGGCGGGCAGGAAAACCTCCATCATGCCGATGGCAATCTCGTCCGAGCTTGCGAATATAGCTGTCGCTCCCGTCTTTTCGGCAAGGAACCGAGCAGCTGCTTCCCGCCCATATCTTATCGTGTATTCGCCGACGTAGCGTTCCACATGGACAAGATCACCTTGCGTCTCCTTCAGTCCACGAAGAAGGCCAGCGCACCGGCGTCGCGTACTAATCATTTTTTCGTGGCCACCAACGAAAATGACGTGCTTGTGGCCGTTCTCACCCAAGTGACGTCCAACCAGGAAGCCACCCTGTTCGTTATCGGAATAGAGTTTCGGCACCTTCGAGCCAGGGATATCTTCGTCGACAACGATGACTTTACCTGTCTTTGCGATCAGCTCCGCAAGTGTGCCGTCGTCGGGGTGGTTCGTCACGACAATCAAGCCGTCGACGTGGTTGCGTGCGATTAATTGCAGATACTCGATCTCGCGCCCTGCTCTGTTCAAGGTGACTTGAAGCGACACGGCGAGGCGTGCTTCATCGGCGGCTTGCTCAACGGCGGCAGCAAAGGTGGAAATATATGGATTTGCGATATCGGGAACGACAAGCCCAATGGTATCGGACTTTCCCATCGAAAGGCGTCGTGCATGAGGGTTCGGCTGATAATCAAGCGCCCTGATCGCATCTTCGATACGTGCTTTTGTTTCGCGGGGGAGATCGAGGCTTCCATTCAGCAACCGCGACACCGTTGTCACGGACACACCGGCACGCCCGGCAACATCCTTCAATGACGGCGCTTTTACCGACATGAGCCCTTCTCCCTTTTGTAAAGCGCTTTACTAGTAAGATGAGTAAAACGCTTTAGTAAACCGCTTTACAAAGAATCCATTTTCGGACTGTTGTCAATCGAATTCTCGAAAGGATCTAGACTCGCAGCGATGCCAATGCCGACAGCGAACGCCGGCACGAGGCGACATCTTCCGGCTAATATCACCTTATCAATTAGTTAGGTAAAAATGGAAGCGGCCGCGCTGCGTGTGGCCTATCGCGCGTCCGCCCCACCACCAGCGATGCGACGGACCAAACCGTCAACCGGCCAACTCACGCACGGTCTCGTATAATACCCTCGCGCCGATCTCAATATTTTGTGGCGAAACGAACTCAGCTTCGTTGTGACTGATACCGTCACGGCAAGGAACAAAAATCATGGCAGCCGGTGCAACACGGCTGAGAAAAAGCGCGTCATGAAAAGCGCCCGAGACCATTTTCATGGTCGGAATATCAAGCCTACCGCATGCATTTGCGATTGCCTCCACCACGGAGGCGTCAAATTTTCCCGGCGCCATATCGAAACGCTTCTCGATAGACACCTCTACCCTGTGGCGCCGAGCCGCAGCGCGACATTCCGTGCCGGCCCGCGCTTCGATCGCGGCAAGCACCTCCTTCTCCGGATGGCGAAGGTCGAGCGTGAGCGTGACCCGCTCGGGCACGACATTGATGGAACCGGGCTCGACGATCATACGGCCGACCGTCAACCGCGCTGACGGATCGGCCGGCATCACGGCCTGTTGGAGAGACGCAATCGCTTCCACGGCTGCCGCCAATGGATCCCGACGGTAAGCAGGCGGCGTTGTACCGGCATGAGCAGCCTCCCCGGTCAAGGAGACTTGCAACCACTTGGTTCCCTGCACCGCAGTGACGATGCCGATCGGCACGTTTGCGCGCTCGAGTACGGGGCCCTGTTCGATATGCAACTCGATGAACGCGGCAACGGAATGACCCACGGGCCGCATCTCGACCTCCGGCAGTGCAGTCAACGTTGCCTGGAGTTCATCGGCAAGCTTCGTCCCGTCCGCACCGTCCGTTTCTTGCCAACCGGATATGTCGCCGGCCCCGACGAAAGCCATCGATCCCATGCAACCGGGAAAGAAACGGCTGCCTTCCTCATTGGTCCAGCATGCAACTTCGACCGGCCGTTCCGTGACAGCGCCTGCGTCTTCCAAGGATTCCAACACTTCGAACGCCGACAATGTACCGAGCGCGCCATCAAACCTGCCGCCCGTCGGCTGACTATCGAGATGGCTCCCAATCAGAACCGGGGATAAAGACGGCGCGCGTCCGTCCCGTCGGATGAAGAGATTGGCAATTGCGTCCTGGTAGACACAAAATCCGCGCGCTACGGCCAATTCGGCAAGCCGCCGGCGTGCCATCCTGTCCTCGAGACTGAGTGCTTGACGGTTGACGCCGCCTGCGGGTGTCGCGCCGATCGCTGCGAACTCGGCAATGCGCTGCAAAAGGCGTTGCCCATCTATTGTCGGATTTGTGTTCATCGGCCAGTTCCCATCAGGAAATGTCCTAGCCACGCCTGAACGGCGATTGGGCTGCTCGCAATCCAGCTGATGGATCTCTTTGCCCGAGCCATGTAATTTCCAATTCTGATTTTTGGTTTGGCTCCAAGAGGCCGGACCACATCGTGGACATTGCCTTCCGGGAGAGGATCTGCACCCTTGCCTTGCGCTCTTGCAGCGGTAAGCAGGTTCATTTTACGCACGGAACAAAGGCGCATGCGAGGGCCAACCGATGGACCTCGCACAGCATGACTTCAGCTATCGGTCAACGGCGCAGCCAAGACCGAAATTCTCATGGCATCAACCCTCCGTCGTTGCCCAGGCCAGCATCTGCTCGAACAGAGTCTTGTAGCCGTTCCAGGCGATAAACTCCGGCGGAAGCCAGTGCGGGCCGACATCCGACGTCCAGACAAGCGTCCGGCCCGCGCCATAGGTTCCCGTCACCAACAGTGGCAACGAACCGTATTCGCCCGATACCGTCGCCAACACTTTGGCGTCCTGCTTGAGCGTCACTTCATTGAAGCCCAGGAGATAGGGCCAGTCGCCACCCAATCCCTTGAGGATCGGATGGCCCGCATCGCCGGTGACGACAGGCGTAAAGCCCTCCGGAACTTCGACGCGGTCGTCCACCGCCATGCAGGCAACCGGTAGCACGTCCTCGACGGGTGTCTTGCGATAACGGGCGCCGCCATTGATGCCCTGAAAGCTGTAATAGCCGCCGAACATCAGCAGCGCTCCGCCCTTCGCCACGTAATCGCGCAGGAGTTTCAGCCGGTTCGGCGTGCGCTTGGAATGGATCCAGGTATCGGGATGCAGAAGCAGCGTGTTGGCGCCGATATCCGACAGAACGATCGCCGAATATTCGTCAAGCGCCTCCGCCGTCAGCGGAAAGTCCCGCTGGGCCTCATGCGCCGGCATGAAGGTGACGTCAAAGGCACTGTCCTTCAGCGCCTTCAGCAGCTCGTCGGCACCGGTATGATAGGTGACCGTCGGAAACTGATCGAAACCCTTGATGTGGGTCGCGGTCGAAATCCATGACTCACCCGCGAGGAGAACTTTTTTCTTGCTCATATCTGCTCCTTGTCTGCACCAGCGGCGATCAAGCCGAGGCGGAAAATACCGATTGGGGGTTGGAGATCAGCATTTTATCGATTGACTGCTGATCGACGCCGAGGCGTTTCAGCCGCGGCAGGAAATGTTTGAGAATGTAACCGTAGCCAAAGCCGCCGTAGCGGGTCAGCATCATCTTCAGGAAGACATCCTGGGACAGCAACAGCCGGTCGGCAAAGCCCATGTCGACAAGATTGCCGATAGCCCTCGCATTCTCCTCGTCGGATGGCGACTGGGCATCCTGATCAGCATAGTAATAATCCATGCCGATCATGTCGTATTCCAGGAAGGCTCCGCGCTCGGCAAGGCTCATCTGGTACCGAAGGTCATTGTGGCTGGGATTCATGTGGCAGAGCACGGTGTGGCGCAGATCCGCACCCTCTTCTTCCACCATATCGAGTACCCGATGGGCGAGGCGCTCCCAACCCGGAAGATGGATCGACAGCGGCAGTCCTGTCAGCCGTGATGCCCTTGCTGACGCCCGCAGCGACTTCTGTTCCTCGGCGGTAAAATCCTTGCTGACGCCGATTTCCCCGATGATGCCGGCCATGATCGCCGGCTGCGTTTCGCCGCCGCCGACATCATTGACGATGAAGGCCGTGACCTCATCGATATCCATATCCTTCAGCCACTCTGGATGGGTATGTTCGAGATAAAACCCTGTCCCCATGATGATCTTCAGACCGCTGAGGCGCGCGATGCGGCGCATCTGTTCGGCGTCGCGGCCTATGCCGAAATTGGTGGTTTCCACCACAGTATCGCCGCCAAGTTTCTGAAAGCGGCCGAGCTCGGCAAGTGCAAGATCGGCATCATCAAGCGAGACGTTGTCGCGGTTCATATAGGGGTTCATGCGCAGATCGCCGATGATCTCGATGCCGAGCGGCTGTTCGGCGATCGCTCGCTCATCGGGGTGGCAAGGGCACTTCCATGTGCGGCCGCCATCGAGGAAGATATGCTCGTGCATCAACGTCACGCCCATCTCAGAGACCGGGATCGGCCCCAGCACCGTCATGGCGCATCCTGTCTGCACGCCGATGGCGTGACGTGTCTTTTCGGTCTCGGGAAAAAGATGGTCCAGCATCGCTCAGCGGCTCCTGACCGCGCCCTTGAACAGGCGGAAATTGAGCCAGATCGCCACGAGTATGATCACCCCGGTCACGATCGGCGTGAAGAAAGGCGACATGTGCGACAGGATGAGACCATTGGCGATAACGGCCACGGTGAGCGCGCCAAGCACCGTACCGACGACCGATCCGCGCCCGCCAAACAGGCTGGTGCCGCCCAGCACCACCGCCGCGATGACGTCGAGTTCAAAACCCTGGCCGGAGTTGGACGAGCCCGACCCCAATCGCGCCGCGAGGATGACGCCGGCGATCGAGGCCGCAACACCCGAGATCACATAGACGAACAGCGTCACCACACGCGTATTGACGCCGGCACGCCGCACCGCCTCCGCATTGGCGCCGATGCCGGTCGCGTAGCGGCCAAAGGGCGTCTCGTTGAAGGCGACATAGGCTGCGGCAAGGACAACGACCGCAATCAGCGCCGGCGCGGGAATGCCGAAGAACCAGGCCTGACCGATGGCCGTGAACGGGCTTTCTGGAGCGACAGGGATGGAATAGCCGCCGGTAATGAGGAGCGCCAACCCACGGATGACGGAAAGCCCGGCAAGCGTGACGATGAAGGCCGGAATGCGCTCATAGGCGATGAAATAGCCTTGGATCAGGCCAGTTACGACACCGAGAAGCAGCATCAACAGCACGGTCAGTGGCCAGGGAATACCAGCCTGCAAGCATCCGGCCGAAAGCGTTGCGGCCAGAGCCAGCACCGAGCCCACCGAGAGGTCGATTCCTCCCGTGGTAATCACAAAGGTCATGGCTGCCGCCACGATCAAGAGTGGCGCCGATTGCCTGACGACATTCAGCAAATTCGGTGCCGTCAGGAAGACGTTGGTGAAAAGCGAAAAGAAGATGCAGACCGCAATGAAGAACAGCGCGATCGACACGATGCCGCCATTGGCCATGGCCTTGTCGTAGAGGCGCGCCTTGCGCATGCGGGTCGACTGGCCGGTTTGGGCATGAGAAGAAGTCATGGTCATGCGGAAACGCCTCGATCTGGAGATGGGCCGGCGGAGCGCGCGGCGAACTTGCGGCCGACGATCAGGTTGACGACCTCTTCGATATTGGTGTCTTCGATCCGGCGTTCGGCGACATTCTGGCCCTCATACATCACCTGAATACGGTCGCAGACCAGGAACAAATCCTGTAGACGATGGGTGATTAGGATGACGCTGACGCCGCGGGCGCTGACGGTGCGGATGAGCTCGAGGACGGCTTCGACTTCGGCGACGGCCAGAGCCGCCGTCGGTTCGTCCATGATGAGTACTGATGGATCGAACGAAGCGGCGCGGCCGATCGCGATCGACTGGCGCTGGCCGCCCGACAGGTTTTCCACTTTCAGCCTGGTATCGGGAATGACGATACCGAGACCTTCGAGCATATGGCGAGCGCGCTCATGCATCGTTTTCTTGTCGAGCATCGGGATGCCCGCAAGCCTCCATCTGGGCTCGCGCCCGAGAAAGAGGTTGCCTGCCACATCGACGGAGTCACACAGCGAGAGATCCTGATAGACCATCTCGACATGAGCCGCCCGGGCGTCGGCCGGCGAGGCAAACGAGACAACCCGCCCATCGATCTCGATCGTTCCCGAATCCGGGATCACCGCGCCGGACAGCACCTTGCTCAAGGTGGACTTGCCGGCGCCGTTGTCGCCGACGAGGCCGAGAACCTCGCCTGGTTTCAAGGTCAACGATACATTGTCCAGCGACTGCATCGTGCCATATCGTTTGGAAATACCGGTCATTCTGACGCGGTGGGTATCAGCGTTTGTCATCTCACTGCTGCCTTGCGGAAATGGCTCAAGCCATAATGCCATAACGTCACGGCCGAGACGATCGGCCATGACGTGACGAGAGGTCGGGGTTACTTGAACATGCCCCGAAACTTGTCGACATTTTCCTTGGTGACGATCGTCACCGGCACGTTGATGATCGGGTCGATCTTCTCGCCCTTCTTGACCTTAACCAAAGCCTCTACCGCTGCCTTGCCTTCGCCGGCCGGATCCTGCTGGATTACCGCGGTGACCCAACCCTGATCGATGCCTTCGACCGCCTGCTTGGTGAGATCCCAGCCGAATACCTTGACGCTGCCGGTCTTGCCCTGGCTGGTGACGGCGGCAACGGCGCCCAGCAGAGCCGGCTCGCCGGTTGCGTAAAGCGTCGTCATATCCGGATTGGCGGTAATGAGGTTTTCGGCAGCGCTCAGCGCTACGTCCTGGACGTTCTGGCCATCGACAGTATCGAGGAACGTGACCTTCTGCTCGCCTGCCTTGACGGCTGCCTTGAAGCCATCGAGACGCTGGTTCTGGATGAAGGAGTTGAGCGCGCCGACGACGCCGAGCTTAGCGCTGCCGCTCAGCTTGTCCTTGACGTAATCGGAATAATACTTGCCGATCTCTCCGCCGGCCTTGGTGTTGTCGACACCGACAAAGGCGATATTTTCGCCGTTCGGAATTTGCGCATCGATGGCGATGACCGGAATACCGGCCTTCTTGGCAGCGGTGATTGCCGGCTTGACCCCATTGACGTCGATAGCGATCAGGATAATGCCATCGACCTTCTGGGTAATGTAGTTCTCGATAGCGTCATTCTGCGCGCTGGGCACATTATTGGCGTTGAAGACGACAAGATCGACGCCGGCCTTCTTAGCCGCCTCTTTGGCGCCGTCATTGATTTGGTTGAAGAACAGTGCCTGTTGATTGATGGTCACGAGAGCCAGCGTATCGGCCATCGCCGCGCCGACACCCCAGGAAATGAAAAGGGTTGCGCCAATCGCGCAACCGGCAAGATATTTGTTAATTCGCATGATCGTTCCCCATGTTTTTGGATTGCATGGGGAGTATTCAAGTAACTTGAATTGTTGTCAAGTGACTTGAATATGCGGTTGTAGAAGGGACAAGCCGTTCGCCTTACTCGAGAGCGTCTGCCTTAAAAGGTTGCCGGCGTATTGACCCAGAAGATGCTGGCGCGCTCCGCCCCCACGTTTCGATACCAGTGAGGGAGCTCGGAGTTGAAGACAAAGCTGTCGCCAATGGCCAGCCGGAAGGTGCGCTCCCCGACCATGAGCTCAACCTCACCCGCAAGCACATATCCAACCTCTTCGCCAACATGCTGAATAGGCCCGGCGCTTTGGCCTCCCGCCTCGATATGGTGGATGTTGCACTGGAGCAAATGGCCTTGAGAGTAGGGAATAATCCGCTCGAGAGAGATGCCTTCCCCTCTGCGCAACGGATCCAGTCCAATCAAGGGTCTCGTCCCCGATCGGAAGACGATGCCCTCCTCCCCGTCGGCCTCCTCGAACATCCAGCCGATATTCGTTCCGAGAACACCGACAAGTTTGTGCAGCATTGGCAGCGAAGGCGACGCCTTGCCGTTTTCGATCTTAGATAGCAGGCTTTCAGAGCAATCCGCGGCCTGCGCAAGTGCCTTGAGGGTCAATCCTCGTGTTTGCCGGGCAAGCTTTAGGCGACCGCCAAGTCGCACCGGATTGCTCAGTATCTTTTCCTCGCCGCGGTCTCCCGGTTTAGCCGGGGGCTCAATCATGTTCATCGTTTTGGTATCGCCGTTATGAAAGCCGAAGCTTAACTCCAGCCCAATGCCCATGTCTAGGCATAGCATATCGACAGCCGAACACGGCCCACCGCGACACCGGCGAGCGCGCCCTGGCCCCACCGCCAGCCCTTATGGCACGATTCATGGTATCGTCAGCCCGGCGCCTCCGAGTGCGGGCTCCAAATGCCCCTCTGGCGAGAGCCGCTATCCTTTAGAAGGAGCGGCGTCCCAAGTCTTTGAAATTCCCCGAACAATCTGAAGATTTTATCCGACAAGCCGTCCCGAAGAGTCTGCCGACAGTGTCAGCTCCATGTTTCAGGGTAGTGTTCTGGTTCGGTCAGCCACACCATTTATGCACGGCAAGCGCGATCGCCTTGGTGCAATCGACGAGGTCGCGCACCGATACACGCTCATTCGGTTGATGCGCCTGAGCCGGGTCGCCCGGTCCGAAATTGACCGTCGGCGTATTGCCAAGTGAGGTCGGGAGCCCGATATCGCTGTGCGCTCCGAACCCGGAAAGCGCCGGCGATAGATCGGCGGCTTTGACCGCTTCCTGAAGCAACTGTACGAATGGATTATCGGCCGGCACCTCGGCGCAATCGGCATCGAGGATCCATTCGACCCGCGCCGGATGCTGGCGCAGATACGGATCCGCCTGGCAGATGTTGCGGACATGCTCCTCGATCTCGCGCTTCACATGACCGCCGAGACCGAAATCGTCCTTTTCACTCGGCAGATATTGCGCATCGATGATGATCTCGGCCTTGCCGGCCATCGACGATGGATGCTCGCCCGCCTTGAGTTGGGTAACGATGATCTGGTTCGGCAGGTCCATGAGCGGATGGTTCTTCTTCGGGTCGAACATCCAGCGGCGGTTGAGGATATCGATGCCGTCAAGCATCTGGCGGCAGAGCTGCACCGCATCCACCGGGCCGCTCGTGTACCAGGAATTCGGCGTCAGCTCGGCATGACCGCCGATACCGTCGATGATGATCTTGCCCCACAGAATGCCGTGGCAAAGTGGGGCGATGCGATTGGCGGTGGGCTCCGTCATAATGCCGGCGTCAGCCCGGAAGCCGCGATCGACCATGGCAAGAGAACCCATGCCGCCGATTTCTTCATCGACCACCGTCGTGAAAACCACATCGCCCTTCAGCGGGACATTCAACTCCTTCAGGATCTCGACTGCCATCAGCATGCAGGCGACCCCGCCCTTCATGTCGACAGTGCCGCGGCCATGCAGGAAGCCATCCTTGAGGACGGGCCCAAAGGGATCGGTCGTCCAATGCTCGGGCGCTCCAGGCGGCACGACATCGATGTGACCCGTGAGCATGATGGAGCACCCGCCGCCGGTGCCCTTCAGCACGCCGCCGAGGTTCGGCCTTCCCTCGAAGGTCCTGCCCTTGTTTGCACCCGGGCGCCCCTCGTATTTTGCATAGAGTGCTGGGCCATCCGGATCCCAGAGGTCCGTAGTGAAGCCGAGACTTTCGAGCCGCTTTTGAAGATAGAGCTGGCAATCGCGCTCGCCGGGGCCGGCTTCCTTCGGGTTCGATTTGACGATCGACGGGAAAGAGACGAGATCGCTCAGCGTTGCGACGATGCGCTCATGTGCGGCCTCGACCCGTTCGGCAATCAGTTTTTCAATGGATGGCATGGTTATCTCCAGCGTTTCGAAAGGCGGTCTATCAACAGGACGGCGATCAGCAGCGCGCCGACGATGCCGACCTGCCAGACCGTATTGACGTTCAGTTGCAGCAGGCCGGTTTTGAGAGTGATCAGCAGAATGACGGCGGCGAGAACGCCGCCAACTCCGCCGACGCCGCCGGTAATGGCGACGCCTCCGAGCATCACGGCCGTCAGGGATTCAAGTTCGAGGTTCTGCCCGATATTCGGCCGGGCGCTGCCGAGCCAGGCGATCGAGACGAGCCCGGCAAGGCCGGCCAAGGCGCCGCTGAGCGCATACATGGTGAGCCGGGCGCGATCGACCGGAATACCCACAAGCCGCGCAGAACGTTCGTTGTAGCCCATGGCGAAAATCCAGCATCCCCATGCCGTTCGCATCAGCAGCAGGGAACCGACGGCAAATACCGGAACGACAATGGTAATGAAGGGAACCGGCAAACCGAAGACCACTCCCCTTCCCCATGTCAGCAGCCAGACGGGGACGCCGGATTGCGCGGCTCCACCCGTCAATGCGACGGCGAGGCCCGAGTAGATGAAGAGCGTCCCGAGTGTGGCGATCAACGGGAGTATGGAGAGGCGCGTCACCAGCAGACCGTTGAAGGCGCCGAGCGCCGCTCCGGCAACGATGCAAACAAGCGGGATAGCGAGCAGCGGCATGCCGCTCTTGACTGCAAGCATGGTGATGACGGCCGACAAGGACGCGATCCCGCCGACCGAGAGATCGATGCCCGCACCGCCGGCCAGCACGACCAGGCCCTGTCCAAGCGCCACAAGCGCCAGAATGGTCGAGAATTGGAGGATGGTGGTGACGGTTGCCTCGCCAAACATGGATGGTTTGAAAAGCGCAAGCAGGATGACCACCGCGATCCAAAGGGCCGCCAACAGAAACAGGATGCGAGAGGAGCTGTTCATTGCTGGATTGCTGGTCATCCGCGCATCCACTTCGTCTTCAGTGCAACGAGTTGCGAGGTTGGCATCTCCAGCGCGAGGACGCCGATGAGAAGGGCGCCTGTCACCACCGGCTGCCAGAGCGAGGGCACGCCGACCAGCAGCAGGCCGTTCTGCAGGATTCTCAGTAGGATGACGCCAAGGGCCGTGCCGATGAGGCTGCAACGGCCGCCCATAATGCTGGTGCCGCCGAGGACGACGGCAGCGATTGCATCCAGCGCCAGTGTCGATCCGATCGCCATTTCCACATTGCGGTAGTTGGCGACGTAAAAGCTTGCGGCAAGCCCGGTCAGTGCGCCGCTGACGACGAAGGTCGCAAGACGCACCTTCGTCACCGGAACGCCGGACAGACGCGCCTTCTCCTCGGAATTGCCAATCGATAGAAGGTGCGGGCCGAAGGGCGTGCGCCGCAATGCAAGCCAAAGCGCGAGATAGACGATGGCGATGGCAATGGCAGCAAGGGGGATGCCCAAGACCGTCGCTCCCAGGAACCCTGTCAGATTGGTCGGCAGACCCGACAGCCACTGGCCGCCGAGCAATGCAAAGACCGCCGTTCGATAGACGCCGAAGAGACCGAGCGTCCCGACGATTGCCGGGATGCGTCCGATGACGACAACGCTGCCGGTTAACAGGCCGAGGGCCGCGCCGATGGCCGGGCCCAGCAACGCCGCGGGCAAGGCATCCCAACCCGCGAGCAAGGCATTTGCGACGCCGATTGCGGCAAGACCCATGACAATGCCAATGGAGACATCGATGCCGCCCATTGCAAGCAGCAGGGTCATGCCGAGACCGATGAGCATCAATTCGATGCTGTTGCGGATGATGGTATCGATATTGCCCATTGTCGCAAAAAAAGGCGATGCGACGGTGAAGACGAGCGCGGCGAGAATGATTGCGCTGAATAGCGCCCATTCACGTCCGCCCATGGCTAGGAAGTGTGGACTGGACCGTCGCATTGCCTGATCATCCACGTTCAGAAGTTGAACTTGTCGACATTGTCGGCAGTGAAGATCGCTGGAGGTCCGAGCAGCAGGATGCCCTTGGCTGCGTCGTAGGTGACGGGAGCAGCAAAGCCCGGAACCGTATTCTCAGCCGCAAAGGCCTTGCCGTCGATCAGCTGCTTGCCGGCCCAAACAGTCAGATAGCCGAGTTGCGCCGGATCCCACAGAACCGTGAAGCCGAAGGCGCCGCTTTTCAGATAGGCGCGTGCGGTATTCGGGCTGCAATAGCCGGTACCGATAACCGTGCCGATCTTGCCCGCCGTCTCGATGGCCTGTGCCACGCCAGGGCATGTCGAGGAGGCAACCGCGATGATCGCCTTGAGATCGGGGTTGGCTGTCATGAGGTCACCGGCAATCTGGCCGGCGCGCTGCGCGGTGCCACCGGCATATTGCGGCTCGAGCAGCCTGAGCTTGGGATATTTGGCAGCGGCACGCTGCTTCATGAAGCCGATCCAGGCGTTGAGATTGGACGCCGTTGCCTCACCGGAAACGATCCCGATCTTCGCGTCGTTGCCGACCCGCTTGACCAGCTCATCGATGATGGCACCGCCGAGACCTTCATCGGTCGCCTGCGCGACATAGACGGCACGGCCGCTATCGGGAGCATCGCTGTCGCTGGTGAACAGCTTGACGCCCTTCGCCTTGGCGGCCTCGACCACGGGCGCGATGGAGGAAGCGTCGAGCACGCTGACGGAAACAGCATTGACGCCTTGGTCAATCATGTTCTGCACGATCTGGAGCTGGTCGACGGGGTTCGTATCGACGGGACCGGAGTAGATGAAATCCACGCCAAGGTCGTTGGCAGCACGCTTGCCGCCTTCTTCCATGGCATTGAAATAGGGAATGCCGATCAGCTGGGGCACGAACGCAACTTTAGGCTTGTCCTGCGCGACAGCCGCCGATGCAAGAGCCAGGCCCAGTGATGATGCTATGAATGCCTTCTTGAATTGATTGAACATTTTATGATCCTCTGGAGATTGAACGCGCTTTTTTATTTGTTGTTTTCAAGCGCCCGCACGTCGGGATGAGCGCCTGTTATGAGGGAGACGATTTCTTCGGGTGTGGTTTCGAGCCGCCGTCTTTCGGCGACCTTGCGGCCTCGGCGGAAGACGACCATGCGGTCGGCAACCTCGAAGACGTCGGCAATGTTGTGGCTGATCAGCACGACCGCGCAGCCGCGCTCGGCAAGCCGCCGTGTCAGCGACAGTACCTTGCGTGTCTCGGCAACTGCCAGCGCCGCGGTCGGCTCGTCCATGATGACAAGCCTGGCATTGAGATTGAGGGCACGGCAGATGGCGACCGCCTGGCGCTGACCGCCGGACAGACTGCCGACCGGTGCCTCGGGATCGGAAATATGGGCCTCAAGCTCATGCAGAAGGGCATCGACGCGCTCACGCATTTCCGTCCGTCGTAGAAAAGGGATGCCCAGCACCGATCGCTTCAATTCGCGGCCGAGGAAGACATTTTCGGCGATCGACAGGTTCTCCGACAGAGCAAGCTCCTGGAAAATCGTGGCAATACCGGAGCTTGCCGCATCCTTCGGCGAGGAGAAATTGACCGGCTGCCCCTCGACAAGAAGCTCGCCGTCACTCTGGGCGTGGGCGCCGGCCAGGATCTTGACGAAAGTGGATTTGCCGGCGCCGTTGTCGCCGAGCAGAGCCAGGACTTCGCCGCTGTTGATGTCGAGATCGACGCCGGTCAGCGCCGCCAGTGCGCCGAAACGCTTGCTGATGCCGTTTGCCCGCAGGAATGGCTGTGTCATTGTCGATCCCCTTGCTTGATGGGCCTCATGCGGCATGGCTGACCCACCGCAGGATGTTCTTCCAGAGAGTGGCGTAGCCCGGCCAGGCGACGAATTCGTTCGGCAGCCAGTGCGGCCCGATATCCGAGGTCCAGGCGACCGTGCGGCCCTTGCCGTATCCGCCGGTCACGAGCAACGGGTGGCCGCCCTCGGCTTCGGGCAGCGTGGCAAGAACCTCGACGCCGGGTTGCTGCTTGACGACGACCTCATTGGCGCCGAGAAGCAGCGGCCATTCGCCGTCTATACCGGCCAGAATTGGATGTTTCTGCTTGATCTCAGCCCGAAATCCCTCCGGAATTTCAAGCCGATCGTCATACGGCAGGCAGGTCACAGGCAGCGCTTCTTCGACCGGCGTCCGGCGCCAGCGCGCCTTGCCGTCGATGCCCTGGAAACTGAAATAGCCGCCGGCCATCACCAAGCCGCCGCCCGCGGCGGTCCAATCGCGAATGATCTTCAGCCGGTTTGCCACGGGCTTGCCGTGTAGCCAGACGGCTGGCGGCAGAAGCAGGGAATTCGCGCCGATATCCGAGAGGATGATGGCCTGATAGGCGGACAGTTCTTCCAGCGAAAACGGAAACTTCTCCACCGTGTCATGCGCAGTCATGTAGGTGATGTCGAATTCGCTGCCCTGGAGTGCCGCAACCAGCGGCTCCGCACCGAGATGGAAGGTGACGCTGCCAAATTGATCGAAGCCCTTGTAATGAGTGGCCGAGCTCACCCAACTCTCTCCGACCAGCAGAACCTTAATCGTCATCATCATCTCCTTGCGTAACTTCTGTTGGACATGGCGGTCACATCTGGACCGCGGTTTTTGCTTCGATCGATGGCAGCAGGGCCTCGATCTCGTCGGCGCTTGCCGGCCGTCCCTGTGCGCCTTCGGCAGTTGTCGTCAGGCTGGCACCGATCGCGGCGTGGCGCGCCGCTTCGGCAAGCGATTTGCCATGCAGCCAAAGGCTTAAGAATATCCCCGCAAAGGCGTCGCCGGCCCCCGTGGCATCGACCCGCGTCACGGGTAGCGCCGGAACCTCGATGGTCGTGCCGCCGCCTTTCTTGAAGACGACAGCTCCGAATTCACCGAGCGTCAGCACGACATCGCCACGCGTCTTTATCCGTTTGAGAATGTGTTCCGCTTCATCCAGCATGGATGCCAGCGGCGTGCGTATGTCGAAGACTTCGCGAAACGTCTCATCATTGATGAAGGTCAGATCAACTTGCCCGATAAGATCGGCAAAGGCTGCCGGCGTCCGCGAGCCGGCGGGAAGCCCGGCGGTGTGCAGGCTCACCTTCCAGCCGGCGGCATGAAACCGGGCGATCGAAGGGATCATCCGCTCGTAGTGAAAGCCTTCGATGTGAACGCAGGAGCGGACATTGGCCGGAGCTATCTCCATATTTTCGGTCAAGTCGATCTCGCTCAGCTCGAATGTCTCGTGGATGATCGTCCTGCTGCCATTGGCCTCGATGATCACGATCGCCCGCGGCAGGCGGTTCTTGATGGGCCTGCGAATGGGGAGAACATTGACGTTGCGTGCCAGCAATTCGGCAAGTGCCCATTCGCTGTCGCCGTCATCGCCAATTGCCGTCGCAAGGTCGATCTGAAGCTCGTAGGGGGCGCCGACGCCAGCGGCGGCCACTGCCAGATTGGCGGCGGGGCCGCCGAGCGCCTTGTTGATATGCTCGGCCGCCACGCGATCATCGCGATGGGGAAGAACGGGGACGCGGCAGAGATAGTCGAGGCAGATATGGCCGACGACGAGCAGCCGCGGATTGCCCTCTTTTGCCTGAACCGTCTTTGCTGACATCATCGGCAGGGAGCGAGCAAACACGCTCGGACGATAGGCGAGCTTCTGGATAGCCGCCTGAATCCGGTCTGCCGTCTCGGTCTTCACCGGAACCGTTCCATTCAAGAAATTGGAGACGGTTCCAACCGAAACCCGGGCGGCGCGTGCAACATCGGCAATTGTCGGACGTCCCTTTTTCATGACTCTTCCAATCATTGAAACGCTTCAAATGCTATGAAGCGGATTGCGGCGAGTCAAAGAAATCGAAATCTAATTTGCCGTCCGATTCAGCGAGTTCTGCGCAAACAGATCGAAATTTCGCAGAAGATTCGACCACGCGGGCAGGAAATTGAATTTTCTTCAATTCATGCTTCTGGCGCCGTGATGTAGGCGCGGGCCATGTTGCAGCGCTCGACAGCTATCAGCGAGTGAGGTGTTGATTTACCTTGAATGGTCCGGCCAAACTTCTTACCGCGAGCCGGCGCTAAGCGGGCTGTCTTCTTCACGCCTGCAGTCCGCGTTCCCCCGCGCAATTGTCGAGGAGATTGAATATCGCTCGATAATGCCCCCTCAGGACTTTGCCATTTCACAACAAAGTCAGGAGCATCGCAGTTACCGACAGCCAAAGAGGATGCTCGAGGTGTCACACAACGTTATGAAACCTCTGCCATTGAACCGGAGACGGAGATCCGTTTCATGATTAAAGCGACAAGACTTCCTTCCTTGACGACCACGCTACTTATCTCAGTTGCATCGGTTGTTCCCTCATGGGCGGAGACGCTCAACGCCATCAGCCTCTTTAGGGAAGGCAAGGCCGCAGGCAAAACAGGTGTTGCTCGCAAGACAAGGCCTGTCGATGCGCGCCCTGCACAACCAGGCGAGATCATCATGACGATCATCAAGGGCCAAGGCGTCGAAACGCGCAGCAAGCCCGCCGAGCCGGGCGACTTTGTGGTGCGGAATCGCTGCCCCGAAACCGGCAATGAGGAATATCTCGTCAAAGCAGCAAAGTTTCCGTCGCGCTATGTCGATGCACGCCGGGAATCGAGCGCGGAGGGATGGAGAGAGTACCTTCCTCAAGGCAGAGAAATGGATTTCTACGTCATTCCAGACAGTCAAGTTCCTTTCGAGTTCGTGGCGCCCTGGGGTGAGACCATGGTCGCCAAACCCAAGGATGTACTGGTCCAAGCGCCCGACGACGAAGCTGACACTTATCGTGTCGCAGCTGCATCGTTTGCCTGCACCTATGAGGTCGTCAGGGCTCCCTAACTGTCTCGCGCATGCGCAAGCTTTCAAAACAATCACAGGACATCGCCCACCTGACCGCCAAGACGAGGCCGGGGCCGACTGCAACCTGTAACGCACGGCCGAGCTGGCAGCTTTCCTTACCAGCCTCGAGTTCACGCACGAAACCAATACCGACACCCGCCGGACCGACCGAGTTGTTCCCGCGTCAATTCTTGCAGTTTGCGCTCTTGGCGGATCAGCAGACCGGGCCTTTTCATATCCGCGATTCGTTCCATACTCATCCCGATCGGGACGATCCGCGTGCCATGTGCCAGGGAGTTTCCGCGACGGAAGCTATCTCAACCGCCCCGAACAGGCTGAAGGCGAGCGGAGTTGAATTTTAGCGCATTGATTGGCGAAGAATTACCGTGGCATCCCATGTTTTTTGTAGGGCTCCAGCATGAGACGCAACTGTGAGTTCCGCCCAATTAGTTTGGCAGATAACTGCGATCTGAAGCCGTCAATCTCATGATCCAGCTCAACAGAAGGCGACGCCACCGTTTCGACATTCTCTGACCAGCCAGTGCAGATAGAGTTCCCCTAAAAAACTCACACGTTGATCCTCGCGCTGCACTTAATCGCACTGTTGCTAATATACAACATTTGATTGAATAGTTATTTCAAAGAAAACAATCTCGACGAATTCGATAAATTGTAAGTTGCGTTTGACGCCGCGACCGATTGTAGTGCTGCCGCAGTAGAGGGGTGTTCGCCGCAATGCGCGCGCACAGTCATGAGCGCATTTCCCGCTTTTGATGGGAGAGACACTCGTTTTGGGTTGGGCAAATGACACGCGACGCACAGTTGGGCAAAGATTTTGCCGCAGAAGAACCGCGCAATTGGGGCCACGCTTCTATATCACAAAGCGAACTCACGTCGTTTTGGCAACGGCGCGTGACACTCATCGGGCAGCAAGTGTTACAGTCCGGCTCGAGGATTGGTGCCACGGTTGCCAACGCCTGCAAATTACTCTTCAAGATAGTGCTGTTCGCTGCTCTGCTAGGGGCCGGATTCTCATTGACTGCTCCCGGAAGAGCCTATGCGGCTTGCACCGCTTTCAATGTACCCGATATAAACACGACACCCTCGACAAATCCAATGGCATCCGGTGGATCAATCAGCATCAACATCGGCACGCAGTGCGATCCATTTGACCTCAACACCTATCCGAACACCCACACCACCTACCCCCTTCACGGGACCGTAACCGTAAACGCGCTGAACGGAATCGTTACATATATCAACAATGGCGATGGCGCGACGAGCGACAGTTTTATTGTCGAAGATGCAAGCGGCAATCCTTTTACGATCAACGTCGCAATCGCGACGTCGACGAGCGCCATAACAGTCTCGCCCTCGACGCTAGCCAGCCCGCAAGTCGGCACAAGCTACAGCCAAACGCTCAGCGCAAGCGGCGGCACCGCACCCTATACAATCGCACTTGCCAGCGGGTCGCTGCCACCCGGGCTGTCTTATAACCAAGCAACAGCAACCATCAGCGGCACACCCAATCAAGCGGGAAGTTATACGCCCACATTTTCTGTGACCGACAGCGCCAGCGCAACCACCAGCAAGGCCTATTCAATTACCGTTCCCAACCCTTCCAACAATATTTCCGTCGCCGCACCGGCATCCGCCGCTCTAAATACCGCATACAGCGCAACTCTATCCGCGTCAGGCGCCTCGGCCCCCTATAGTTTTGCACTTTACACCGGATCCACCATGCCGCCTGGCCTGTCATTGGCGAGCAATGGCACGATCAGCGGAACTCCGACGTCCCTCGGGAACTATGGTTTTCAGGTCGTCGTTACCGATAGCAGCCCAAATCTGGCCGGCTTGTCGCCAGGGCCTTACTCCAAGGTCGTAACCGTCAACCTGAGTGTCGCAAATATCGCCCCCCCCATTGCTGGGCCGGTTAGCAAGACCGTGAGCTACGGAAGCAGCGCAAATACGGTGACATTGAACCTCTCGGGCGGAGCGGCATCATCGGTTGCCGTTGCAAGCCAGGCAACACATGGAACGGCAACCGCCGCGGGTACCTCGATCACATATACGCCAACGGCGGGCTATGCCGGTCCGGACAGTTTCACCTACACTGCGACCAATAGTGGCGGTACCTCGACACCGGCGACGGTGACGATAACCGTCAGTCCCCCGACGGTTTCAGTCAGTACCTTAACGCTATCATCCGGCACAGTCGGAACGGCATACAGTCAGACTATAAGCGCCACAGGGGGCGCGACCCCTTATGCTTTCGCAATCACAAGTGGGGCGCTTCCAGCCGGTTTGACCCTGTCGGGTTCAGGCACTCTTTCCGGCACGCCAACGGCGGCGGGCGCATTCAACATCACGATTACTGCAACCGACAGCTCGACCGGGACAGGCCCATTCACGGCATCCAAATCCTATACACTAGCCATCTCAGCACCGACGATCGCGATCGCGCCAACAACGCTTCCAGCGGCAACCGTTGCCGCTGCCTATAGCCGGTCAATCACGGCATCCGGCGGAACCAGCCCCTATACCTATGCGGTGACCGCAGGCTCCCTTCCTGCCGGCTTGAGCCTGTCGTCCGGCGGATCCCTGACAGGCACGCCAACAGCGGGAGGCACATTCAACTTTACCGTCACCGCGACGGACAGCTCGACCGGGACCGGCGCACCATTTTCCGGTTCCAGGGCCTATACCCTGACCGTCGCCGCACCGACGATCATGATCGCACCGGCAGCACTTCCGGGGGCCACTATCGCGGCCGCATATAGCCAATCCATTACCGCATCCGGCGGGACCAGTGGCTATACCTATGCGGTGACCGCAGGCGCCCTTCCCGCCGGCTTGAGCCTTTCATCCGGCGGTGCCCTCACAGGCACGCCGACTGCTGCCGGGACGTTCAACGTCACGATCACCGCAACCGACAGCTCAACCGGGTCGGGGCCGTTCACTGGATCTAGATCCTACACTCTGACCATCTCAGCGCCGACGATTGCACTCGCGCCGGCAACGCTTCCAGCGGCCACAGTTGCCGCGGCCTATAGTCAGTCGGTCACGGCATCCGGCGGAACAAGCCCCTATACCTATGC
>NZ_JAELUG010000429.1 GCF_016429255.1 Rhizobium sp. ASV8 | reverse complement strand
ACTCTATTCACCAAAAGCCCGAAAGAAGAATGGTAACTCGCAAAGAACCCTGAGCGCAACGTTGAAAAAAGCTGTAATAACAAATCAAAACAGCCTTCAAGTCCTTCATTTTATAACGAGTCATGCTTAGATGATCTGGACAGATACACGGATACTCTTCCACGGTACAACAGTACTATCGCGCGGGCAGGCTAGCACCGCAGCCAGCAAAGACCCTGTCTTCTGTAACCGTTTCCACTCATCTTCCTGCACCAACTCGGACCGTCTGGTGGCCATATACCTATATCCAACACTCGTGGCTGAGATTTGCAGGGATTGTCCATGTATCCTCAACCCCAGCCAACCCGCCCACATGTTGCGTGGATGAGCAGAGTACAGATGAAAAAGCCGTTGGTGGTCTAGGCCGGGGCACGCGGATGTGACACTCGGCAAGCTGCTTGAGCAAGAGCTTATACAGAAAGTTTGG
>NZ_JAELUG010000428.1 GCF_016429255.1 Rhizobium sp. ASV8 | reverse complement strand
CTTCAAACTTATCATGGGTTTCCCGAACCCCAAGCCGAGAAACATCGAGAAGGATGTCAAGGTGTTTCCCTGGAAAATCCTAGAGTCAGCGCTGAAGAAAATCATCGGCAAGTACAGTGCAAGTCCTTCTAGCACTCTGCCACCGGCAAATATGGCTCACTCTGTGAGTTCTGGACATTACGCACCGCTGCCAACGCCCCCGGCGCATAGTATGGTGTCGCAACCAAACATGGGCTCCCAGCACGGGGACCCGCACAGTCAATATTCGATAGGTTCGGGCCATCACGACGCGAGTCCGTCACCTCGATCACTCTCGGGGTCTCAGCAAAACTGGACGCCATATACGACGGCCGCATACCCAACAGCAACTCGTACTATGAGTCCAAATATCCGAGGCCAGAGCCCCCATCAACCTCCTCCGATGCGCATTAACACCAATCCGCTCCCTGCAGTCACCACTTATGAC
>NZ_JAELUG010000427.1 GCF_016429255.1 Rhizobium sp. ASV8 | reverse complement strand
CCTATGGATATGCTTATCTCGCGAAAGGTAAGTGTTAGTGCCACTGATCATAACGGCATAACACCTCTGCACATAGCCGCGACTCGAGGTGAGCAGTGCACGAAGAAGCTCTTGGATGCTGGTGCTGATGCAACAGCATGCACTCGAGAGGGCTTAACGGCTTTGCACCTTGCTTCTCGATGCGGCAGAAGTAATGTGGTCGGCATGCTTTTGGCCGCATTGGGACGAGAAACATCATTCCCCGC
Source organism: Rhizobium sp. ASV8 (assembly GCF_016429255.1). Lineage (GTDB taxonomy): Bacteria > Pseudomonadota > Alphaproteobacteria > Rhizobiales > Rhizobiaceae > Rhizobium. Next base: position 221 of record NZ_JAELUG010000427.1, on the reverse strand, counting down.
AGGCACACAATCTCAACCCGGAGCAGCAGGCTCTGGACTTATGAAGAATCCGGTTAAAGGGGTAAACGCTAGTGCATACGGGAGAGACGAGATCACCCCTCTATTCTACGCTTGCCAGTCTGGAAGACCTGAAACAGTGGCACTATTGATCGAAGCCGGAGCTGATGTCGAACTTGGGAGCATCCTCCAAGCATGCGCAGGGTTTGAGGGAGGAGACCATC
>NZ_JAELUG010000426.1 GCF_016429255.1 Rhizobium sp. ASV8 | reverse complement strand
CATTTTCTGCTGATGCGACGATGCGCATTTGGACGCTCAAACACGACGATGACGACGAGGACGATGATGAGACGGCTGACAGTGGTGGTCCGGGTGCGAGGAGCGCACTTGGCGGCATACCGAATACCATGCGCCGCTCGCTAAGGGAGGAGTGGACATGCACAGCGATTCTCCCCAAGGCACACACGCGGGACATATACTCTGAAGCCTGGAGTAAGGACTCGGGACTAATAGCTAGTACTGGCGGCGACGGTCAGATTGTGCTATACAGGGAGACGCCAGAAGACGCAGTCGAAAATGGCCAGGCGGATGTGGAGATGACCAATGGAAGCGGCGGCGGCGGTGGCGGTGGCGATGGGCTGGCCGTACAGCCGCCGGCAGAAGCAGCGGGTTCCACAGGGTGGAAAGTAGTTGGGAAAAAGGAAAACGCACACGGGCCGTATGAGGTCAACCACATTACGTGGTGC
>NZ_JAELUG010000425.1 GCF_016429255.1 Rhizobium sp. ASV8 | reverse complement strand
CCCTTACAGGAAGCTTTGATGGCGCTTTCGGCCAAGGTGAAGGAAGCCTACGTTGCCCAGCGCGTGGTAGATTTAAAGGACATGGAAACTGCGGAAAGACTCATCAAAGCTTTCGAGATTGCGTCTGACGACTGTCCCATTTTGCGAACACGCATTGTTCAGGTACCAAGCCGAGGTCTCGTCCAAGTTGTTGTTCAAGGAAAGTTTCAATTACAGTCTGGTTCAGACGTGGGAGCCTACTTGCAAGCCGATAGAGATGAGGCTATGCAACTCGGTTCACCCCTCATACGTTATGCTATCATTAATGATACATCCTTAAATACGATCAGCTTTATCTTGACGATGCACCATGCTCTCTACGATGGGTGGTGTATGCCACTTGTCGTTGACAGAGTTAATAAAGCGTATCAGAAGCAATGCCTTTCACGACCTGCTGAGTTTAGGCACTTCATCAAGTACCTTGGTAC
>NZ_JAELUG010000424.1 GCF_016429255.1 Rhizobium sp. ASV8 | reverse complement strand
ACATATTGACGGATTGTTTGGATGTTCGCAAACACAAGACATGGACAAGCGTCGAATGCATCTGATTCGCCGCAACCATCTATTTTTGAACGTTTTAGGCGCTCTATAAAAAGGATATAGTAATTTCGTGTAATCTCACCAAAATAGGTAACAAGAAACTGCTTCTAGCGTGGCGAGTGACAATTTGAACGTAGAAAATTGGCACGAGTACTCCGTACAAACGAACATGTTTCAAATTTATTCATGAGTTCTATCTTACATTGCAAACGAATCCAACCTACACAAAAGAAATCAAGAGACAATAGAATAGAAAGAACAGGAAAAGATGAACTAGCGTCGCGATACAAGAGAACGGCCCTCACCATCGCTCATAGTTAGTTCGTGACCGGTAAACATGTACGCGAACCCAGACTTCTTCGCCTCGCCAATCCACTGCAAAGCCGGCATCAGGGGTAAGTGAGCTACAG
>NZ_JAELUG010000423.1 GCF_016429255.1 Rhizobium sp. ASV8 | reverse complement strand
GTTTACTTCAGTTGCGGTATACTCACATCAAAAATTTGAAGCATTGTTGGAACAAGTTTGTAAATCTCTAACAGTGAGATGTGCTTCCCAAGACATGTGCGGTGCCCGGCTCCAAACTGTCAATGGTAAGAAAAAAAGGTTACCAAATCTTATTTGGAGAATAAAAAACCGACGGCAATACTGACCGTGATCAAACTGGCATCCATGTCCTTGCGCTTTTCTGGCGTGGCTTCGATCCATCTCTCGGGGCGCCAGTGGTCTGCATCCTCGCCAAAGACATTGCGGTCGCGATGCACAACCCAACCATTCATCCCCACAATAGTACCTTCGGGTATGGAGTTACCGCTTATCTCGAGCCCGCCGGCCGGCACTACCCGTTCCAAATTGAGACCGAAAGGTGGATGGCTGTCTCTTATACACATCTCCGAGCCCACGAGACGGTCTATTAAATCTCGTATTCCGTCATAT
>NZ_JAELUG010000422.1 GCF_016429255.1 Rhizobium sp. ASV8 | reverse complement strand
GGGCACACCCATTGACCCGCAAAATGCTCCTGCCCACTGGCAAGAAGTCTCGTACGGGTTCACTGCTGAAGAGGTGAATGTGATCATCAAGCTATTTCGCGAGGGTGCGTATGTTTTCCGATACTATGAGATCGAGAAACCCGCAACCGAGTCCCAATACGCCTCACCGGTCGAATATATGGCAAACTTCTACATGATTTCTAGCAGCAAAGAAGAGAAAGATTTGCTTGAGACATTCGCGACCGTATTCCATTGCATTGATCCTGCCACTTTCCACGAAGTGTTCCAGCAAGAGATTCCCCATTTGTACGACATGATTTTCGAGCATACAGCGTTGTTACATATTCCTCAGTTTTTCCTTGCTAGCGAAGCGACATCGCCCAGCTTCTGTGGCATGCTCCTGCAATTTCTCATGGAACGAATCGACGAAGTGGGCTCTGCAGATGTCAAAAAGGCTTCTATTCTGATA
>NZ_JAELUG010000421.1 GCF_016429255.1 Rhizobium sp. ASV8 | reverse complement strand
CAACATAGGTATCCTTTTGGACTTTTTGGAGCTCCATGGCCTTGCGGAGGACGGCATGGAATTGCGGTGACAGGGAAACATGTTCGGGGGGAGGCTCCTGCGTCGGTAGGCGCACGAGGATCTTCTTCAGGGCGCGGTCGAAGAGCTGAGGGTCACCATGGGCTCGTTCAATGACTTGACGGAACAAGGTGACGATTTTTCCGGTCATAGTATTTCGCTGATCTTGTGACTGATCGATGGGAGGCTCCAAGAGGGAAACAGCAAGGTGAACCGGAGCCAGCTGTGAATGAGCGTATTGGTCAGCCATGGACATGGCTTCCTCCACGGCCTTTTGAGCTCGGTCTGTAAATTCCATGCTTGCCATCATTCTGGGTGAATAAGGTCGTCAAGGAGTCTAATATGAGAAATCGTTTGCGTTTTTGAGTCTCTTTGTGTTATCAGATAGATGCGGATCGTCGAAGCATACGAC
>NZ_JAELUG010000420.1 GCF_016429255.1 Rhizobium sp. ASV8 | reverse complement strand
GGTGAGTAGCAACTTACCGCCATGGCGAAAGAAAGGATGCGGACAGGGCGAGACGGAATACCAAAGAAGATGAGGGTAAATATCATATTGGCCAACGCAAGGCCAGCAAATCCAAACGAAGTAAAGCCGCTTCCTCTGATATTGAAGCCCGGCGGCGTGGCAAATGCCGACACCAGCAGGACAACCCACCACACAAACGTAACCACGGTAAGCAAGACGGTCATGAACCGAAGGAGGCGGATGCTCCAGAGATTATACGGCGACACGGCCGGGTCATCAGGGGTGAGCGCCCTGTTGGAGTCGACGCGGTTGGGGAGCAGACGGGTATGCTCATCGGGAGGAGCAGATCCGCCGTCCTCATCGTCTTCGGGACGAGGCTGATGCCTGTCGTTGTCTTTTTTACTGAAGAGCGGCATCCTGGCAAAGCTCTGTCTCTTATACACATCTGACGCTGCCGACGACGTGTCGTG
>NZ_JAELUG010000043.1 GCF_016429255.1 Rhizobium sp. ASV8 | reverse complement strand
TAACGGCTGCCCGCCCATCCCATGCGGCCACCAGACCTGCGGATTGTCGATGCGGCACTCGACAAGAGCGTGGGTCTCGCCTTGTGCGACCCTGACCTCCGAACGCTTGCCGGCTACCGACAAGACGAGGGCGACGCTGTCGGTGCCGGTCTCCGCCCATTCGATTTCGACATGCAGGCGAGCAACGCCCTGACTGCCCTGCAGCGTGATTTCGGGACGGATTGCGCCGAGACGCGCTTTCGACCAGCTCTCGATCACGATCGGTTTCCAGATGCCCGAAGTGACGACGGTCGGACCCCAGTCCCAGCCGAAATTGCAAGCCATCTTGCGGATGAGATTGCTCGGACCGGGGTAATTCTGCGGGATATCGGCGGCGCTGCCGAGCTGCTTGCGCACCTCTTCCCCGTGCTCGTAGGCCGATTGGAAGTCGACGATCAGCTCGTTGCGGCCGCTGTTGAGATGTTCGTCGATGTCGAAGCGGTAGCTGCGATGCATATTGCGGGTTTCGCCGAGCAGTGTGCCGTTCAGCTCCAGGCGTGCAGCCGTATCGAGGCCAAGGCATGAGAGGTCGACGCGCTCGGCGTCGTCGCCGTCCCAGTCGAAAGCGAGGCGGTAACGCCAGGCCGAGCGACCGATCCAATCCTGCGATATCTCGTTGACGTCGAGATAAGGATCGGTGATCAGCTGCGCCGTCATGAGATCGAGATGCACGTTGCCGGGGACTGCCGCAGCTACGGTATTGGGCAGCGTCGGTGCGGTGGAGGGCGCGCGGAGGCGCGAGATGGTCCAGCCGGTGTCGAGCGTCTGTCTTTTCATGTCATATATCCGTGATGAAATTGATGTTTCAAACAGCGTTTGGCGCAATGAAATGTGGGTCGGCCCGTAGATAGTGCTGGCGTATTACCCGCGACGTCGCGTCGCCCAGCCGATGACCCGCCGCTGAGCGCTTCCTCTCGATGTCAGCGATGCCAGGCATCATCTGTCCTCCACTGCTTGAAGACATATTGTCGGTCGACAAAAGCTGTCAAGCCGACCAGCCGGCGATATCGGAGCGAATGGTCGCAGTGCCGCCGGTATTTCGACAGCTACGGAAGATGGCAGGTGGGTCTCAACCCACATCTGCCTGCAGACACGGCCACCGTATTGACGATTTCTTCGCGCGTCTCGAAAAATAAAATATGTGCCCTGTCGGAAAGTTGCTTCCGCCAACGTCCTTGGGCTAGCCCATCTCAAGGGGGCGATAATCAAATCCGTTCGCAAGGAGACGAACATGACTGATGCAGCAGACCAGAACCAATCTTCTCAACCCCGCGTGCCGGTTCGCGGTGGCGTGGTGGCCTATCTGACGGTAGATGGCGCGGTCAAGGCGGCCGAATTCTATAAGCGCGCCTTCGGCGCGGAGGAGGCATTCATGTTTCCGGTCGATGAAAAGGGCCGGACGATGCATATCCATCTCTACATCAACGGCAGTTCGGTCATGCTGGGCGACGCCTATCCGGAGTATGGCCACGCGTTGGAGAAGCCGCAGTCTTTCGTCATGCAGCTGGTGGTCCAAGACTTCGACGCATGGTGGAAGCGAGCCGTCGACGCCGGATTGGAGGTTGTCGTTGAGCCGCAGGTGATGTTCTGGGGAGATCGCTGGGGCCAGATGCGCGATCCCTTCGGGGTCATCTGGGCCATGAACGCGCCCGTCAACGAATGATGTTGGGATGCCCTCGGTGCAGGCTTGTGCCGAGGGCTTTTTCTCACCGCTGTTTCGAGATCTCTATCCTATTGTTTCTGACGCATTCCGGACGGAAAACCGCTGCGCACTTTTCCTGGAAATGCTTTATACCGCGAGCAGGGTCCGTGTCAGCGGATGGTCGGCGTCCAAGAGGCCGTCCAGTACAGAATAATGGTGTTTGTCCGGCTCGACCACCACAGCTGTCGCGGCGCCAAGCCCGACCCAGATATTGGCGAGCAATGCATTCTGCCGGACAAACTCTGCGCGTTCGGCTCCGCCGACCCAGCAGGTCAAGCGGATGGTGCCGACCGGCTCCAACAACGCCGGGCTTTCAGCCTTCGCTTCGGCATCATCGATGCGAAGCTCCTTGTTCATGCTGCGCTTCATGATCGGACGCAAATCATGCACGCCGGAGATGGCCAGGACATGACGGATACGCTTGAGGATCGGCTCGCCAAGCGGCGATGTGGTCGTCATCATCCGTGCCGCGAGTTGCCCGCCGGCCGAGTGTCCCGTCACAATGATGGGGCCGTCGACCATCCCGGCCGCCGCCGTGATTGCTGCGCCTATTTCGCGGCCTATCCCGCCGATGCTGTTTTCCGGGCAAAGCGTGTAGGACGGCATCGCCACCGCATAGCCGGCCACAATCGCGCCCGCTGCCAGATGCGACGAGTAGCTCTTGTCCGTCAGCAGCCAGTAACCGCCATGAACGAAGACGACCAGACCCTTCGGCTCCCCTTCGGGCAGAAAGAGGTCGAAGCGATTGCGCTCACCGGGGCCATAGGCAAGGTCGAGTTTTGCGCGACCGGCCATAGTCATGCTGTCCCGGAAAGACCGGGCAGGCTCGATCCACGCCTCGGGCCATCGGTCGCCATCGACGATATAGGCGCTGTTGGTATAGGCACTGTCCCAATCGGTGACCTTGAAATAACTCATCTGCGGCTCCTTAGAGCCGGATGATTTTAGGTCTGCTCGACCTAAAATCTGAATCCGCTCTAAAATCAAAGAAGTAGAGCATGATGTCGCCCGAAAACCGTGCGCAATTTTCGGCATCATGCTCTAACGGTTCGGCGATCAACATGACGGGAATCAGGTCACTGCCGAGCGAACGGCGAAACGTTGATCGCGCCAGGATCCACTGCTCAGAATTTCCTCGAGCACCGAGGCCGCCAGCCATACGTCGCGATAGCTGACATAAAGCGGCGTAAAGCCGAAGCGCAGTGTCGAAGGCGCGCGGAAATCACCAATGACGCCGCGCTCGATCAGCGCCTGCATGATCTCATAGCCATTGCTGTGGGTGAAGGAGACCTGGCTGCCGCGCTTCTCGCTGTTACGGGTGGTGTCGAGCACGACGCCGTACCCGCTGCATTTTGCCTCGACCAGCTGGATGAAGAGATCGCTGAGGGCCACGCTTTTTCTGCGCAGCGCGTTCATATCGACTTCGTCCCAGATGCTGAGCGCACCCTTCAGCGCCCTCAGGGAGAGAATGGGTTGCGTGCCGCAGAGGAAACGCCTGATGCCGACATCGCCGTCAAAGCCGCGCTCGAAGGCAAACGGGCGCGCATGGCCCCACCAGCCGCTGAGCGGCTGGACGATCGATTGATGATGGCGATGCGCCGCATAAATGAAGGCCGGCGCACCCGGGCCGCCGTTCAGATATTTATAGGAGCAGCCGACGGCGAAATCGGCGTTCGCACCATCGAGATCGACCGGGAGAGCCCCGGCGCTGTGGCAGAGATCCCAGATGACCAGCGCGCCCGATGTCTGGATGCGCTTGGTCAGCGCTGCCATGTCGCGCAGTTCGCCATTCTTGTAGTTGACATGATTTACGAGGACGACGGCGACGCTGTCGTCAATCAGCTCTTCGATCATATCCGCATCGCGGCCCTCGAGACGGAGCTTGACGCCGGGACGGGTCGAAGCGACGCCTTCGGCCATGTAGAGATCGGTCGGAAAGCTGTCGCCCTCGGCCACGATGACGTTGCGGTCCGGCCGCATCGCCAGGGCGGCATGCAGGGTCTTGTAGATGTTGATCGAGGTCGAGTCGGTCACGACCGTCTGGCCTTCCGCCGCGCCGATCAGCCGGCCGATGCGGTCGCCGAGTTCGAGCGGCAGATGAAACCAGCCGGCGCTGTTCCAGCTGCGGATCAGGCCATTGCCCCACTCTTCCATCGCTGCCTGACGCAGCTCGGCAAAGACTTCGTGCGATGCAGCGCCGAGCGAGTTGCCGTCGAGGTAGATGACGCCCGACGGCAGAGCAAAACGGCTGCGGAATGCGCGCAGTGGATCGGTCTCGTCCATAGCCTCGATGGCTGCGAGATCGGGAAGGCTGTCCATGATACTATGGCCTCTTGATTTATTCGCGAATGGTTTCCCGGGTGGCTGCCCCGCCGCGGCTGCGGCGGATGCTGGGTAGTGCCAGCATGATGAGTACGAACAGACCGGTTGCGAGCTTCAAATTCGGTGGCGGCATGCCGGCGGCAAGGCAGAGCGACACGAGCTGATAGTAGATGATCGCTCCGACGAAAGGCGCGAGCAGCTGGCGCAGCACGGTCTGCTTGCCGGTGAATGCCTCGCCGATCATAAGGGCCGCGAGGCCGTTGATCAGAATGCCGATGCCCATATTGACGTCGGCAAAGCCCTGCGACTGTACCATCAAGGCGCCGCTGGCGGCGGAGAATGCACTGGCGATGCCGACGCCGCCGATGGTTGCAGCCCAGACGTTGATGCCCTGCGCTTCGGCCATGTCGGGATTGGAGCCAACGGCGCGCATGGCCGTACCCTTTTCCGTCTTGAAGTAGAGGTTAAGTCCGATCAGCACGACGACGGCAAGCAGGCCGGCAATGACGATCTTGCTGGCGGGAAAACCAGGCTCCGTGAACGGCACGACGTCGAAGACGGTTGGCGAGCCGAAGACGGAGAGGTTCGACTTGCCCATGATGCCGAGATTGATGCTGTAAAGCATGGTCGACATCAGGATGCCGGCGAGCAGCGTGTGAATGCGGAAGCGCAGATGAATGAAGGCCGTGCAGCAACCGGCCGCAAGGCCGATGACGAAGGCGACTGCAATGGCGAGCGGCGGTGCGACGCCGGCGGCGAGCAATATGCCGCAGACGCATCCGCCGAGCGGAAATGCGCCTTCACTGGTCAGGTCCGGAAAGCTCAGCATCCGGAAGGGAATCATGATCCCGAGGACGACAAAGCTCAGAATAAAACTCTGGGCCAGCGTGACCGGGATGAGCGAGACGAAGCTCGAAGCGGTTGTCTGAATGAAATCCATCATGATGTCAGCTCACCAGCAGCATGCGGTCGGTCTTGACGGCGAAGTGACCGATCAGTTCGGGCACGGTGATGCGCCTCTTTCCTTCCCCGGTAATTTCGAGATGCACGCGCCCGGCGTCGAGCATGATGATGCTGTCGCCGAAATCGACGGCGTGCTGCATGTTGTGCGTCACCATCAAGGTCGTCAGCTTCAGCGCCTCGACGGTGCGCACGGTTGCCTGCATCACTATGTCGGCGGTGCGTGGATCGAGAGCGGCAGTGTGCTCGTCGAGCAGCAATACGTCGGGTGAACCGCCGACCGCCATGATGAGCGACAGCGACTGGCGTTGACCGCCCGAAAGCAGCTCCACCTTGGTGTCGATACGGTTTTCCAGGCCAAGGCCGAGAACGGCGAGCCGTTCTTTATAAGCGGCGAGGCGGGTTGCGTTCAGGCCCGGGCGAAATCCCCGGCTCTTGCCGCGCAATTCCGCCAGAAGCATGTTTTCGCCGACCGTCATGCTGGCGGCGGTTCCCTTCATCGGATCCTGGAACACGCGGGCAAGGCGTGCGGCGCGCTTGTGCACCGGCATGTTGGTGACGTCGTTGCCGCTGATAAGGACCTGACCGGAATCGAGATTGAGAGCGCCGGAGATCGCGTTCAGCATGCTGCTCTTGCCCGCGCCATTCGAGCCGATGACGACACCGAATTCGCCAGTTTTGAGGGAGAGCGTCAAGCCATTGAGCGCGACCTTTTCGTCGGGCTGGCCTTTGTAGAAAACCTTGCGCGCGGATTTGATATCCAGCATCCGTGCCTCCCCTGCAGTGTAGGGTTATGAAATGGCGGCGTCCTTGACGCCGCCATGGATCGGATTGATCCGTCGAAAATGCCGCCGATTACTTCGTGAAGCAATTGCAATCGGCAAGCGAAGCAGGCACTTCGGCGCCGAATGCCTTCAGGACGGCCTTGTTGATCAGCGGTGCGTGGTCCTTGTAGGCGGGAACCGAAGGCTTGATGGTCTTCGGATCTGCACCCTTCAGGATCTGCGCGGCAATCTTGCCGGCATTTTCGCCGACCTGGATGTAGTTGACGGCGAAGCTTGCCGGCACGACGCCATTGCGAACCGCGGCGTCATCAGAATTGACGATCGGGATCTGCGCTTGACGAGCGGCGGCGGCAACGGCCGGGATGGCCGGCTGCAGCAGGTTGGAGGCGGGCGTGTAGATTACGTCGGCCTTGCCGGCGAGCGAGGCGATACGCTGCTGGATGTCGTTGACGTTGTCGACGCCGACTGGCACGACTTCGAGACCAGCGGCCGGAGCGGCTGCCTTGACCTTGTCGATCAGGGCGACGTCGTTGGCTTCGCCCGGATTATAGGGCACGCCGATGCGCTTGGCATTCGGAATCAGCTTCTTGGTGAAGGTCAGGATCGCGGAAATATCCTGCAGGTCGCTCGAACCGGTGATGCCGACATCGCCAGCATCCCAGGACGGAACGAGCTTGGCAGCGACCGGATCGGTGACCGCGGTGAAGACAATCGGAATGCCGGAGCCGGCGAGCGCCTTCTTGGCGATCTGCGATACCGGTGTCGTGACCGTATACATCAGCTTGGGATGTTCAGCCTGGAGCTTGGCGATCATCTGCGGCACGAGCGATGCGTCGAAGCTCGTATTGCTTTCGGAATAAACGACATCCTTGCCTTCGACGAAGCCGTTCTCCGCCAAGGCCTTCTTGAAGCCGGCGATAGAAGCATTGAGCTGCGGATGCTCGCCGAAGTTGGCGATTGCGATCTTGATGGGTTCGGCCGACGCCGTGGTGATGCCAGCTACGAATGTGCCGGCGACCACGAGGCTGGAGAGCCATTTGGACGTAGATTTACGCATATTTTCCTCCCGGATGTGTCAAGGAGCCATGTTCCCTCAGGCTCTCTTGGCGAGGATCATAGCGACTGCTGCACTCCTGTCAATTTAAGATATATGATATGCAGAGCGCAGACTTTTAATATATAATTTCTCGCTACGGCGATTTTATATATAATCTCGGGTGGGAGACGACGGGGACGAGGACCATGCAAGACAAGGACGCGTTAAGCAAAACGGAGGCAGCCTATGCGCTGTTGCGACGCGACATCCTCAATACGAGGCTGAGGCCCGGCGCATCTTTGCGGCTTGGCGCTCTGCGGGATAGCTATGGCGTTGGTTGGACGCCGCTTCGCGAGGCACTTTCACGGCTGGAAGCTGAGAAGCTGGTGACGGCTGTCAGCAATCGCGGCTTTGCCGTCGCGCCGGTTTCGCGCGCAGAGCTGGAAGACCTGATGCGGGCACGCATGGTCGTCGAAATGCCACTTCTTCTGGAGTCGATCGAAAAGGGTGGCCCGGATTGGGAGTCTGCTGTGGTGACCGCGCATTACCGCCTGTCGCGCTGCAAGATCGTGCCGGACGATGCCTCCGATGAGATGGCCGACGAATGGGACGAGAAGCATACGGCCTTTCATGCTGCGCTCGTCAGTGCGGCAACATCGAACTGGCTCCGGCGTTTTCAGGCCACCATCAGCGACCAGCTTCGCCGCCATCACCGCTTCCTCGGTCTCGCGCCGACGCAGCGTGCCGCCGCCGGCCTGACGATCGGCTATGAAAAGGCGGCAGCGGCCCTGCAGGATGCCATGGCGATCGAGCATCACACCGCGCTGATGGAGGCTGCGCTCGACCGCGATCTCGACCGCGCCAAGGCGCTGATGACCGAGCACATTGGCTACACGCTGCAAGTCTATATTCGCTCGGAGGACGATGAGGCAGGACGCGGAGCTTCAGAGTTGCGCGCGAGTGGTCGATCGTAGACTGGCAGAGCCTTGTCTTTGGCTGACCGAGCCATTTTAACAATGGTTTAAACCGTGGTGGCTCTGTTCAATGTGGTCTCAATCACTGCATACATCTCGGCTGCGCTGACGTTGCGGATATGCCGCCTGCCTTTGAGCGAAGGCTTTTCGCCGCTGATCATGGTCATTCCCAGCGGGCCTTTATTGCCAACATGGCCTGATAAAGCGGCTCATGCCCGTACAACTCAACGCTTGAGCCAAGATTCCATGCCCTTGGCCGCCGCGCGCCCGGTAGCAAAGCAGGCGGTAAGAAGATAGCCGCCCGTCGGCGCTTCCCAATCGATCATCTCGCCGGCCACGAAAATACCGGGTAGCTTTCGCAGCATGTAGTGGCCATCCAATTCGCTCCAGCGGATGCCGCCGGCTGATGAGATTGCCTCGGCTATGGGCCTTGGTCTCAGCAATGGAATCGGCAAGGCCTTTATCAGGCGAGCCAGATCCTCGGGCCGCGAAAGGGCAGACGGCTCGGCAAGCTCACGAACAAGGCCAGCCTTCACGCCTTCTATTCCGGCAGCCTTGCGCAGGCGGTTGGAAAGGCTGGCTTTCGGGTCCTGACGCGCCAGATCGCGGGCCAGTCGTTCGGTCGTGCGCCCCGGCGCCAGGTCGACAAGGAGTGCGGCGCTGCCTTGCTGAGCCAACCGGTCGCGAAGTGCGGCGGCGTGCGCATAGACGAGGCTGCCCTCTATGCCGGTTTGCGAAATGACGAATTCACCGGGAAAGGTGCCAGCCTCCGAGGTCGCCGTCACGGCTTTGAGTGGCGCGCCGGCAAAGCGATCTCCGAACGGTGTGCTCCAGGCAACGTCAAAGCCGCAATTGGCGGGCTGAAAGCCGGCTATGTCTATTCCCCGGCTGCGAAGCCAGTCGACCCATGCAGCATCCGAGCCCAATCGTGGATAACTGGCGCCACCGAGCGCCAGCAGGGCAGCGTCATATTCAACGAAGCTTTGACCAGTCGGCGTTTCGAATATTAGCCGACCCTCGTCGAAGCCGGACCAGCGGTGGCGCGTCATGATGCTGACACCCTGCGCCTCGAGCCGGGCCAGCCATCCGCGCAGCAGCGGCGATGCCTTCATCACCTTCGGGAATATACGGCCGGATGACCCTATGAATGTTTCCGTTCCCAATCCCTCGGCCCAGGCTCTGACGTCACTCGGCTTGAAATCAGCCAGAGCAGCGCGCAGTTGCGGCGATGCCGCGCCAAAGCGGTTGGCGAAGGCGCCAAACTCTTCCGAATGGGTGATGTTCAGTCCGGATTTGCCGGCGAGCAGGAACTTGCGTGCAACCGTCGGCATGCTGTCATACACGGTGACACGATGGCCCGACGAAGACAGGGCTTCCGCCGCCATGAGCCCGGCGGGCCCGCCGCCGATGATTGCGATATGCTTCTCAGCCATAAGCCATCCAATGCCTGTTCCTGTGCGCTCTCTTGAGCCGGCCTGACAGCGAAAGCAAGATCGTCACATTCTTTTCTCAACGCAATCCGCGTCGAGGTGGATCGCAGATCAGGCATAAATCCACGTTTCAATCGATATAACTGTCTAGTTACTAAGCCTATGAAAAAGCGGGGGACTGTCAACTTATGCGATGATCGGTTACTTATCGGCGGCAGGAGAGGCCGCCGAAGCCTTGAAAGACGCCGCCAGGAGCCATGATGCCGGAAGCCAAAACTGTAAAGCGCCGCACGAAGAGCGAAGACCCTGCAAAAGCAGATCAGGCATCCTCTAACGCCTCGGAACGGCCACGGCTCAGGGATGCGGAGCGCACCAGCAAGGCGATCCTCGCGGCGGCAACGAAAGAATTTGCTGAGCGCGGCTATGGCGGCGCGCGCGTTGATGCCATTGCCGAGCGCGCCAAGATCAACAAGCGGATGCTCTATCACTATTTCGGTGGCAAGGACGCGCTCTACGTCGCCGTTCTGGAAGGCAGCTACATCGCCATCCGCTCGGCCGAGGCGAGGCTCGACCTTTCCCATCGCGCGCCCGCCGATGGCATGCGGGAGCTTGTGGTTTTCACCTGGCAATATTTCCTGGATCACCCTGAATTCCTTGGCATTCTCAGCACGGAAAACATGCACAAGGCCCGCTTCCTGAAGCGTTCCGCGCGTATTTTCGAGCTACATTCGCCCTTGGTTTCTGAAATTGCCGGCCTGCTCGATCGAGGTGCTGCCGCCGGCGACTTCCGCCCGGACTGTGATCCGGTCAAGATCTATATGAGCATAGCGGCGCTCGGCTCCTTCTTTCTGACAAACCGCTGGACGCTCTCGACGATCTTCCGACGCAACCTCTCCGACAAGGGGGAGATCGACGCCTGGGGTGAGCATATCGTCGACGTCATCTTCGCCTATCTACGCCCCTAGGCGCACTCCCGATACGAATTTCACATCTCCGACGAACCGCGCTGCGGCCATAGATGTTGGCCGTTGACAGCACCGCTTTGCCATGTCAGTTATGTAACTATATAGTTATTTACGGGAGGAATGACTCTAATGGCGACGAAGTCGATCGGTATCATCATGCACGGCATTACCGGCCGCATGGGTTACAATCAGCATCTGGTGCGTTCGATCCTGGCGATCCGCGAGCAGGGTGGGGTACAGCTGGCAAACGGCGATCGGCTGATGCCCGAGCCGGTACTTGTCGGCCGCAACGCCGAAAAGATCGAGGCGATTGCGCGCAAGCACGGTCTTTCCAAGACGACGACCGATCTCGACGCCGCTCTTGCCGATCCGAACAACACGATCTTCTTCGATGCCGGTTCGACGCAGATGCGCGTAGAGCTGCTTGAGCAGGCAATTGCGGCCGGCAAGCACGTCTATTGCGAAAAGCCGATTTCCGAAACGCTGGAAGAGGCGCTCTCGGTTGCCGCGTCCGCGGAACGCCGCGGCGTCAAGAACGGCGTGGTGCAGGACAAGCTGTTCCTGCCGGGCCTGCGCAAGATCGCCATGCTGCGCGACAGCGGCTTCTTCGGCAAGATCCTCTCGGTGCGCGGCGAATTCGGCTACTGGGTCTTTGAAGGCGATTGGGGTGTGAAAGCGCAGCGCCCCTCCTGGAACTATCGGAGACAAGAGGGCGGCGGCATGATCCTCGATATGCTCCCGCACTGGCGCTATGTGCTCGACAATCTGTTCGGCGAGGTCCGGTCCGTCAGCTGCCTCGGCGCCACGCATATCCCAAGCCGCGTCGATGAAAACGGCAAGACCTATGTCGCGGATGCCGACGATGCCGCCTATGCCACCTTCGAGTTGGAAGGCGGCGTTATCGCCCATATCAATTCCTCCTGGGCGGTTCGCGTGCGTCGCGACGATCTCGTCACCTTCCAGGTCGACGGCACCCATGGCTCCGCCGTCTGCGGCCTGATGCGTTGCTGGACCCAGCATCGGGTCAATACGCCGAAGCCGGTCTGGAACCCCGATCAGCCGCAACCGATCAACTTCTTCGACACGTGGGACGAGGTGCCGGACACGCAGGTTTTCGACAACGGTTTCAAGGCGCAGTGGGAGCAGTTCCTATGCCATGTCGCCGAGGATGCGCCCTGGAAGTTCACACTGCGCGAAGGCGCCAAGGGCGTGCAGCTCGCGGAACTGGCGCAGCAGAGCTGGGCCGAACGCCGCTGGGTCGATGTTCCAGCACTTTCTGCTCTCTGAGGGGGTGGCGCTATGACGAGAAGCCTTCGCTTGCCAATGGCCGGCGGCACGCTTGCCGATTTCGCGCTCACCAACACGCCGGTGAGCGCTCCAATCAAGCCAGCGAGTGGTCATCGCTTCAATCGCGTCGCCTATGCCGCCGCTCACATTGTGGTCGATCCCTTCGCCGACAATGATCCCTGGCTCGATCGCAATATCGACTGGGAGCGCACGATCGCATTTCGCGAATATCTCTGGGATCTCGGTCTTGGTGTTGCCGAGGCCATGGATACGGCGCAGCGTGGCATGGGTCTCGACTGGGCTGGCGCCAAGGAGCTGATCGCCCATGCGCAATCGGCGGCGCGTGGCCGACCGGACGCACTGATCGCCTATGGCGCCGGCACGGACCATTTACCGCCAGGGCCTGAGGTCACGATCGACGATGTCATTCGCGCCTACGAGGAGCAGGTTGCCTATGTCGAGGGACAGGGTGGCCGCATCATCCTGATGGCAAGCCGGGCGCTTGCCGCCGCCGCCAAAGGCCCGGACGATTATGCCCGCGTCTACGACCGCATTCTCGGACAGGTCAAGGAGCCTGTCATGATCCACTGGCTCGGTTCGATGTTCGACCCGGCCCTTGCAGGTTACTGGGGATCGACGGATGATATGCAGGCGATGGAAACGGCCGTTGCCATCATCAATCAGAACGCAGCCAAGGTCGATGGCGTCAAGATCTCGCTGCTTTCGGCTGAAAAGGAAATCGTCATGCGCCGTCGGCTCGATCCGTCGGTGAAGATGTATACGGGTGACGATTTCAATTATGCAGAACTGATCGCCGGTGACCATCAAGGCTATTCGCACGCGCTGCTCGGTATCTTCGATGCCATCGCGCCTGCGGCGAGCGCGGCGCTGGCGAAACTTGCCGAGAACGATCTGGATGCGTTTCATCAGATATTGGCACCGACCGTTCCGCTATCGCGTCACATCTTCAAGGCACCGACACGCTTCTACAAGACGGGCGTCGTCTTCCTCGCCTATCTCAATGGCTTCCAGGACCATTTCCAGATGCTTGGCGGCCAGCAGAGCACGCGCTCTATCCTGCATCTCTCGGAGCTTTTCCGGCTGGCGGATGCGGCCCGCGTTCTGCGCGATCCGGATCTGGCGGTGCGTCGGATGAAAACCATCCTTGCCACCGCCGGCGTCGAATAGCGGACTGCAGCATCGGCCCGAAAGTCGGACACGATTTTCGGAAAGCCTGATGCGTAGATTCAAGGAGATGGAGCGTCCTTGTGCTTCCAAAAGGAAGCACGACGCTCCGGGGATCGGGGAGGAGCATAGCAATGGCAGTCGAGGGACTATCGATCAATCTGGCGACTGTGCGCCAGCAATATGACATGCGCCAGGCGGTCGAAGCCTGTCTGAAACAGGACATCGTCGCGATCGCGCCGTGGCGCGATCAGGTGCACAAGATCGGTCTTGCCGAAGCGGCCAGGATCGTCGCCGATAATAAGCTCAAGGTCACCGGTCTTTGCCGCGGCGGCATGTTTCCGGCTGTCGATGCCGAGGGTAGGGCGGCCGCGATCGACGATAACAAGCGGGCGATCGACGAAGCGGCGGCGCTGAATGCCGATTGCCTCGTTCTTGTGGTTGGTGGCCTTCCAGCAGAATCGAGGAACATCGCTCATGCCCGTGAGATGGTGGCTGATGGCATCGCCGCGATCCTGCCGCATGCCCGCAGCGCCGGCATTCCGCTGGCGATCGAGCCGCTGCATCCGATGTATGCTGCAGATCGTGCCTGCGTGAACACGCTGGAACAGGCGCTCGATATTTGCGATCTCCTGGGCGACGGCATCGGTGTTGCGATTGATGTCTACCATGTCTGGTGGGATCCGAAGCTCAATCAGCAGATTGCACGCGCCGGTGCCGGAGGGCGCATCCTCGCGCATCATATCTGTGACTGGCTTGTGCCGACGGCTGATCTGCTGCTTGATCGCGGCATGATGGGCGACGGCGTCATCGACCTCAAGAGCATCCGCGCCGAGATCGAAAAGGCAGGTTTCTTCGGTCTGCAGGAAGTCGAGATCTTCTCTCAGAACAACTGGTGGACGCGGCCGGGCCAGGAGGTTTTGTCCACCTGCGTTGAGCGCTTCCGCAGCGTTTGCTAAACGTCATCGCGCAACAGACTTGATGCCAACAAAAAGCCGGGCCAACAAGTGGCCCGGCTGAAATTCAAAGCATTGGTGTCGCGACTTATTCGGCCGAAACGATCTTGCCGTCTTCCCACTTATAGAGCGAGAAGCTCTGCGAGGTCAGGTCGCCCGTTTCGCCATAGGTAACCTTGCCGATGGCGGTGTCGATGGCTTCGCCCTTCTTCAGCGCGGTGGCGACGGCGTCGGCGCTGTCAGCCTTGCCGGCCTTTTCGATGCCAGCCTTCAGCACCTGTACGGCGGCATAGGCGTTGAGCGTGAAGGCTTCAGCCGGGATGTTGCGTGCCTTGAGGGCGGCAACGGCGCTCTGCGAATCAGGGTTCTTCAAAGCGTCGGAAGCGTTGGTGAAGATCGTGCCGGCAGCCGAGCTGTTAGCGATTGCCCAGTACTCGGTGTTGGAGAGGCCGTCGCCGCCGATGATCTGTGCCTTGACGGAGATGTCATGCAGCTGGCGGGCAAGAAGACCGGCTTCCGGATGATAGCCGCCGAAATAGATGACTTCGACACCAGCCTGCTTCAGCTTCGCCGTCAGCGCGCTGTAGTCCTTTTCACCAGGCGTCAGGGAGTCGTCGACGACTTCGGTCACGCCGCCCTTGTTGAGGGTGTCCTTGAAGGCTTTCGACAGGCCCTTACCATAGGCGCCCTTGTCGTCAAGGATGGCGATCTTCTTGTCCTTGAGGTTCTTCACGACGTAGTTTGCGGCGACGGTCGCCTGCTGGTCGTCACGGCCGCAGGTGCGCAGGATGTTGGTCAGACCGCGATTGGTCAGGTCCGGAGCCGTTGCAGTCGGCGTAACCATCAGGATGCCGTTTTCAGCAAGCGCATCGGAAACCGGGATGGCAACGCCCGAGGTGACCGGGCCAACGACGAAGCGGATGTTGTCGCCCACGAAGCCGTTGGCAACGGATACGCCCTGTTTCGGATCGCCGGCATCGTCGCCGAATTTCAGCACGAGCTTCTGGCCGAGTACGCCACCGCTCTTGTTGATTTCGTCGACTGCGGTCTGTGCACCATTCTTGACCTGTTCGCCGTAAGCGGCGACCGGACCGGTCAGCGGCGCGATAAGGCCGATCGTGATATCTGCATGTGCGAGAGGTGCGAAGGCCAGCGAAGCGACGAAAGTCGCGGCCGTCAATGTCTTCAGACTCATATTATCTCTCCTTGGATGGGCGCGGCAGCGCCCTTGTAACCCCCCTAGCCTGTCTCGAAGCGCAAACTGCCGTAGGACGCTTTCTTGAAGAAGACAGGACTGGCATCGAAGCCGATGATTGCTTTCGGCCATTTTTGACCTCGAAAGCGCTCATAAGGGTATTTTCTGTAGAAATGTTGCGACGATTCCGCAAGAAAATAACCGTGGCGAAGACAATTTCGGCGATTTTTCGAGAGATTTCGTCACGGGACGGTTGTTGTATCTCAGCTGCCAAAGCCTAAGTAATGCCTTGGCCCGGCGAGGGTTGTTCAGAAGTTGAGTTCGTGTCGGTCGCGTCCGCATAGGTTACATCGCCTGCGGCCCTGACAATGCCAAGTAGATTAAATCCGGGAGAGAGTGGCGAGCGCGAGTCTGGAGCCGTGCTGCTGCACTACGGGTTCATGTTGAGAAGCGGGATGTTGTATGAACGAGAATGCCGAATGGAGAACCTATTTTAACCTCTGGCGCCTAATCCCGGATGGCGCCGCGATCGTGACGCACTCGAGCCGGCTCTTCCCCGTCCGTCGAGATGGAGAACCGGCGATGCTCAAGATTGCGGTTATCCCCGAGGAGAAGTGGGGTGCCGAGCTTATGGTCTGGTGGAACGGAATTGGAGCCGCCCGAGTCCTTGAGCACAAGGACGACGCTATCTTGCTTGAACGAGCAACGGGCAATCATTCTCTCGCCGAGATGGCAAGGAACGGGCAAGACGATGAGGCGAGCCGTATCATCTGCAAGGCCGTGGCGGGGTTGCATGCGCAACGCGGAATAGGCCTGCCGAGATTGATCCCGCTCTCCGAGCGGTTTCGTTCGCTCGAATCCGCCGCTCACCGCGAAGGCGGTATCTTCGTGCGATCGGCAGCCACCGCCCGCGTGCTTCTATCGGAGCCGCAAGACGTCGTCGCTCTCCATGGTGATGTGCATCACGGCAATATTCTGGACTTTGCAGAACGCGGCTGGCTGGCGATCGATCCGAAGGGATTGGTGGGGGAGCGCGGCTTCGACTACGCCAATCTCTTTTGCAATCCGGATCACGCAATTGCGGCAGCTACCGGCCGTCTGTCGCGGCAGGTCGGCGTCGTCGCCGAGGCGGCGCAACTGGATCGCTGGCGCATGTTGCGGTGGATTGTTGCCTGGGCCGGGCTTTCAGCGGCATGGCTGATCGAAGACGGCGAGAACGAGCATGTCGCGCCCACGCTCCAAATAGCGGAGATTGCGGCGGCTGAACTTGGCGATGCCGGGAGTTAACCCGCCAGAGCATCGTGCCAGACTTGCCGATAGTGTCGCAATCCAGGCAGCTCGCCGCGAACCGGCGCGCTAGCCGCGGCAGCAAATGGACGCACGCCGGTCAGCAAGGCCGCCCCCTGGCTGGTTCCGGTCGAGCCGGGTAGAGCGATGACATCGGCGTTCGTCAATGCGGCCAAGGCGATGAGATAGCTGCGATTGACCGCGAACGGCCCCTCAACGAAGATCGGCCCCTTGGCTCCAATCAACCCGAGGCAGGCTTCGGTCATCAGAGCGAGATAGAGGCTGACGGCTGCGCGGCGTTCGGCGGCGTCGGCCGGGGTTTCACCGATCCAGCGCATTTTGCTGCCGGGAAATGGTCCGGAGCCCTCGACGACGTTCGGCAGCAGCATAACGCCCTTCTCCAGGACCCTTTGAAGCGCAGTCTCAATCGCATTCGAAGGCGCCGGGCCGATCTCCGCAGCAAGGATTTCGAATTCGCGCCCACCCATGAACCGGGACGAGGGCACTGCGCGGCCGTAGGCATCGACGTTGGCGAGGACATCGCGCTCGGGGTCGAGGTGGTCGAGGTCGCCACCCACGGCAAAGCTGATCACCCATGTTCCCGTCGATACCACGGCGAAAGGCGCTTCGTTCTCGACAAGATGCGGCAATAACGAGGCGTTGGAATCATGGATGCCGCAATAGACCGGAACCGCAGTCGTAAGGCCGATCTCTGCGGCGAGCGCGGGGCGCACCGGGCCGAGAGTGTCGAATGCAGAACGTACCGGCGCCATCAGTGCCCGAATGCCGAGTCTGGCGACGAGAGAGGAATAGTCCCCGATCGTCGGATTCCAGAGATCGCTGTGGCACCCAAGCGAGGTCGCCTCGTTGGCGGCAATGCCCGTCAGGCGAAACGCCCAATATTGCGGATAGGTGAGGATCGTCGCCACGCGGGCGAAATCTTCGGGGAAGGCGCTTTTCTGGAAGTGGATCTGTGCGCCGATATTCAGGCCACCGGACAGGCTCGGCGAGAAGGTTTCGGCAAAGGCAGGTCGGAACTCCCCATAGGCTTGCTGAATGGGCTGCGGGTAGGTGTATTCATAGTCCAGAACCGGCAGCGCAAGATGACCCTTGGCGTCGAGCAATGCCATCGAGGCGCCATGCGTGGTGATCGAGATCGCGTCGAAACCGGGAGCGGTCGCAAAGCCCTTCAATGCTTCGATGATGAAAGACCACAGCCGTTCGATGTCGTAATGCGGATAGAGCCCGGCCTGCACCACGCTGTTACTGGTCTTCACCACAGCGATTTCGCCGCCGGTCCGGGCGTCGAGAACCACGATCTTGGCATTCGTCTTGCCGATGTCGATCACGGCGATATGACGGTAGGTGGCCGCGGCGTTCATGGCAGATGAAAGACCGAAACCAGATCGCCTTGAACGGGCGAATTATCGGGATTGGTCGCCATGATGTCGGCCATGTGCGCCCACCATTTCTTCATGACCGGATGTTCGGGCAGGCTTGTCATGGTGTGATCCTGCGGTCGCGTCAGCAGGCCGAAAAGCGTGTTCGTCTCGCGATCGAGATAGATGGAATAGTCGCTGACGCCGGATTGATGCAGCAGTTGGACAAGCTCCGGCCAGATTTCGTCATGGCGTTTTCTGTATTCTGCTTCCATGCCGGGGTTGAGCGTCATTTTGAAGGCGTGGCGTTCGAGCGCTGCGGTCATTTGGAGCTCATGGTCCTGATGCGCTTGGCGACGATCGGCAGCGCGATGGTGATGATGAGGAGGAGGCCGATGAAAATCGACATGACGATGCCGGGAACATTGAGCAGGCCGAGGCCAAACGTGACGAGGCCCATGACGAAGGCGGCGATGACGACGCCGCCGATCGTGCCCGAACCGCCGAGGATCGAGACGCCGCCGAGGACGACCATGGTCACGACTTCGAGCTCCCAGCCAAGCGCGATCGACGGTCGTGTCGAGCCGAGCCGCGAGGTCAGGCAGACGGCGGCGATGCCGCTCATCAGGCCGGTCAGGAGAAACAGGATGAATTTGACCCGCTCGACCGGAATGCCGGAGAAGCGCGCGGCAAAATCATTGTTGCCGATCGTATAGACCTGCCGGCCGAAATTGGTGGCATGCAGGACGATCGCGAAGACGATCGCGAGCACGATGAAGAGGACGAATTCGAAGGAGAAGACCCATAAGACATAGCCCTGGCCGAAGTAAGCGAAACTGTCCGGATAGTTGCCGTAAGCCTGATCGCCCAGCACGATATAGGAGATGCCGCGAAAGAGGCTCATCGTCCCAATGGTGACGACGATCGACGGCAGCTTCATTCCCGAAACAAGGAAACCGTTGAACAGGCCGCAGAGCAGCCCGACACCAAGGCCAATGGCGACAAGGCCAGGCGTATCGATGCCCACTTGTGCGGCGGCTCCCATCGCCGTCGAGGCAAGCGCGATGATGGCCGCGACCGAAAGGTCGATTTCACCCGAAATGACCAGCAACGCCATGGCAAAGGCGATCATCGCCTTTTCAGTGAAATTGAAGGTCGCATCGGAGAGATTGAAGGGATCAAGGAAATAGGGTGAAGCCAGCGAATTGAAGATGAAGATCGCGACCGCGACGCCAAAGAGCAGCGTCTCCCAGCTTGACAGCATGCGCTTGAAGGGCGTGCCGAGACGGTCCGGAATGGTGCGTTTTTCCGTCGGTGCTTGCGAAGCCGTGCTCATGCGCTTGCTCCCTGACTGACAGTATCCTTGGCCGCCTGGTCCCTAAGGATGATACGGCCGCGATTGCGTTCGCGTCGGGCGTTGAAGACGACGGCGAGGATGATGACGGTGCCTGAGATCGCCATCTGCGTAAACGGTGAGATGCCGATAACCGGAAGGGCGTTCTTGATGACGCCGAGGAAGAGTGCGCCAAGCACAGCGCCGGCCACCGAGCCGACACCGCCGGCAATCGAGATGCCGCCGATGACGCAGGCGGCAACACTATCCAGCTCGAAGCCGTTCGCAATATCGACATAGGCGACCGCATAGCGTGACACCCAGAGATAGCCGCTGAGGCCCGCAAGCGCACCG
The DNA here is from genome assembly GCF_016429255.1 of Rhizobium sp. ASV8. Lineage (GTDB taxonomy): Bacteria > Pseudomonadota > Alphaproteobacteria > Rhizobiales > Rhizobiaceae > Rhizobium. The sequence goes on along the minus strand of NZ_JAELUG010000043.1, from coordinate 28,997 downwards.
GAAAGCACGAAGGCGAGGAAGCGCGTCCAGCCGACATCGATACCTGCATAGACGGCTGCCACCGGATTGCCGCCGCTGGCATAGGTCGAGCGGCCAAACCGCGTGTGGCGCAGCACGAAATACATCACCAACACGATGGCGATGCCGGTCCAGGCGAGCACCGGCAGGCCGAGCAGCGGCGTGCGCGGCACGCTGAGGAAGTTTGCCGTGAACTGATGCGCATTGACCCAAGCACCGCCCGACAGCACGAAAGCCATGCCGCGATAGATGGTGAGCGTACCGAGGGTGACGACGATCGGCGGGATCTCCAGCGCCCAGACGAGGTAACCATTGATGGCGCCGAGCGCCGCGCCCATGACGATGGCGGTGATGACGAGGGCGATCAGTGGGATATCGGGATAGGCGGCGTTCAGCATCGCGACAGCCATGCCGGTGAAGGCCAGATTGGCCGCGACCGAAAGATCGATCGATTTCGTCAGGATGACCGTCATCTGCGCCAAAGCGAGGATGATGAGGATCGACGTGTCGTTGAAGATATTGGCGAGATTGGCGGGCTCGGCAAAGCCGCTGGCGCGCATCGCAAAGCCCGCGATCATCACGAGGATGATGACGAAGAGCAGTGTTTCTCGTCTTTTGAGGATGCGTTGCATCCGGCTCTCCCTATGCATTTCCCGTGGCGGCGCGCACCAGCGTTTCCGGTGTCAATTCCTCGCGGTCAAACAGACCGGCCGAAAGCCCCTCTTTCATCACCAGCACGCGATCCGCCATGCCGATGATCTCGGGCAGTTCGGAGGAGATCATGATGATGCTGAGGCCCTCGGCCGCCAACTCGCTGATGAAGCCGTGGACGGCGGCCTTCGAGCCGATGTCGATGCCCTTCGTCGGTTCGTCGAGGATGATGATTTTCGGCTGGGTGGCCAGCCATTTGCCGATGACGACTTTCTGCTGGTTGCCGCCCGAGAGCGTGCCGACCGGAACGGAAAGGGCGGCGGCGCGAAGATCGAGACGTTCGGCGTATTTGCGCGCCAGCGCGAATTCATTGGCTGCCTTCAGGAACCCTTTGCGCGAGGTGCGAGCGAGCGAGGGCAGCGACATGTTTTGATAGATCGGCATCGGCAGCGCCAGGCCGTGACGGCCGCGCTCTTCCGGGACATAGACAATCCCTGCGCGGATGGCATCCTGCGGCGAACGGATGTGGATTTCCTGGCCGTCGAGCGTCAGTCGCCCGGATAGCGGCCTGGTGATGCCGAAAAGGGACTGACATAGCTCCGAACGCCCTGCACCGATCAGGCCGTAGACGCCCAAGATCTCGCCGCGACGAAGCTTGAAGGAAATGTCGCGAAATTCGGTGCGGTGGCAATAATTGGCGACGTCCAGCACCGTGTCACCGATGGTTACCGAGACTTTCGGGAAGGCATCCTTGACGTCTCGGCCGACCATCATACGGACGATCTCGTCCTGCGGCGTTTCCTTGAGCTTGCCGTGGCCGACGGCGCGACCGTCGCGGAAGACAGCAAAGTTATCGGCGATCTCGTAGAGCTCGTCGAACTTGTGGCTGATGAAGAGGATCGCCTTGCCCCTGGCCTTCAATCCCTCGACGATGCGGAAGAGATCATCGATCTCCTTGCGTGAAAGCGCAGCGGTGGGCTCGTCCATAATGACGATGCGGGCCTCGATCGACAAGGCGCGTGCGATTGCCACAAGATGGCGCTGCGCAATGGAGAGGTCTTTCAATCGGGTTGTCGGATCGATCGCACTTTCCAACGATTGAAGAAGCTCCTTCGACCGGCTGTTCATCCTCTTCCAGTCGATGGTGCGCCAGGATGTGCGGGGTGCATGACCGAGGAAGATGTTTTCGGCGACCGTCAGCTCATCGAAGAGCACGGTCTCCTGATGGATGGCGGTGACGCCCGCATCGATGGCGGCCTGGGCGTTGGCGAAAGTTGTCGGCTTGCCATCGACGATAATTTCTCCCTCGTTCGGCCGGTAGATGCCGGTCAGGATTTTGACGAGGGTCGACTTGCCGGCACCGTTTTCGCCGATGAGGGCGGTAACCTTGCCGGGGTAAAGCGAAATGCTGACGCCATCCAGCGCTTTCACGCCGGGGAAGATCTGGGAAATGCCGCGCATTTCCAGAATGGCCTGATGGTTCGCGGCGGGTGCGTCCGCTTGAGATCGTTGAAGGACTGTGGTCATCAGCAATGTACCGGATCAATGAAACCAGGTCCGGCGGCTAAGGCCGCCGGAGAGATGCGGATGCTCGTCTTCGATCAGAAAACCTTGGAGAACTGATCGATATTGGAAGCATTGTAGACGAAAGGATCGGCCATGGCGGCTTCGCCGTTTTCGCCAACCTTGATCTTGCCCATGCGGCCGGCATTGATCTCGCTGCCCGGCTTGCCGTCGGTCTCGCCCTTGACGAGGCGATAGGCGATCTGTGTTGCGGAATAGCCGAGGTCGATCGGGTTCCAGATCGCGAATTCCTTCGTCGCGCCGGACTTGATCGCGCCGGCCATTTCGGAGGGCAGGCCGAGACCGGTCACGTAGACCTTGCCGATCTTGCCGGCATCCTTGACGGCCTGCGAAGCGGCCAGCACGCCAACGGTCGTCGGAGCGACGATGACCTTGACTTCCGGGTGGGAGGTCAGGAGGCCCTGGGCTTCACGATAGCTCTTGTCCGAAAGATCGTCACCATAGACGGTCGTGACGAGGTTCAGGCCCGGGAAATCCTTGAGCTGCTTCTTCATCTCGCCGATCCAGATGTTCTGGTTGGTCGACGTCGTCGTGGCCGACAGGATGGCGAAATCGCCCTTGCCGCCATCGAGATGATCCTTGGCGAGCGTCAGGCACATCTTGCCGATCAGCTCGTTGGAGGAGGGGTTCAGCTGCAGGATGCGACCGGCCTTTGCAACACCGGAATCCCAGGAGATGACCTTGATGCCGCGCTGCGTCGCCTTCTTGAGCGCCGGGACGACTGCATCGGGATCATTGGCGGAAATCGCAATGGCATCCACGCCCTGCGCGATCAGCGAATTGATCACTTCGATCTGGCCTTCGGCCGTGGTCGAGGTCGGGCCGGTGTAGATCACCTGCACGCCGCCGAGATCCTTGGCCGCTTCCTGCGCGCCCTTGTTGGCGGCTTCAAAGAAGCCGTTGCCGAGCGACTTCACCACGAGACCGATCTTGATGTCTTTCGCACTTGCTGTTCCGGCCATCAGTGTCGCCGCGAGCGCGACGCCGATCGCCAGTTTCTTTGCTATATTCATGTCTCTTCCTCCCAAGTTGATAGGCTATGCTCACCCCATCTGCGCCGCGTCCCTTATGCGACCGACGGGGAATCCTCCTCCTCGGCCTCGGCCAAAACATTGGCGATGATCAGCGACACGCCGGCACCTTCGATCATCCGCACCGTGTCCGGCGAAATGCCGTCATCGGTGATGATCGTCGTCACCTGTTCGAGCGGGCAAAGGATGAGACTGGAGCGCTGACGAAATTTGCTGGAATCGACCATGACGATCAGCTCATCGGCCTGGCGCATCAGCTTCTGCTCACTCTGGATCAGCAGTCCGTCGGCCTCCATGATGCCAAGCGGACCGACGCCCTGCGCGCCGAGGAACATCCGTCGTGCGTAGAAATTGCGGGTCGTGTCATTGTCAAAGGGCGACAGAATGAGGCTCTGCTCGCGATAGATCGCGCCGCCCGGGACCGTCACCGTGTTTTTCGAATGTTTGACCAGATGTTCGGCGATCGCGAACGAATTGGTCATCACCTGCAGACGGAAGGCTGAGATGTAGTGCACGAGCTGAAACGTGGTCGTGCCGCCGTTGATGATGATGGCGTCGCCCGGATTGCACAGTTCTGCGGCCTTGCGCGCAATTGCGCGTTTCTTGTCGATATTGACTGATTCTGAAACGCGAAAGGGCCGGCCAGCCAGATTGCCAAGTTGCGGAGGGTGAATGGATTCGGCGCCGCCGCGGACACGGCGGATCTTTCCCTGTACGTGCAGGGCAGCGATATCACGGCGTATCGTCGCTTCCGAAGCCTCTGTCAGCTCGGAAATATCCTGAATCGTCACGACAGGCTTTTCCTGTACGGCGCTCAGAATAATGCGATGGCGTTCACGTTCGTGCATCGGCTCCTCCTTGAGGGCGGTTATTTCGTAAATATGACAAGGTGTCAATCATAAACGATCACAAACTTTCATATTGCATCGCAACATTATCGAATATGATCGTTTTCGATTGACAAGGTGACTATGTGTGAGCGATATCCTGCTCACAAAGAGTGGCGCCATCACGTTCCGGTCCGCTCGCAAGACTTGATTTCAAGGGAGGATGACATGGCGGCTGGCGTTCAGCTTCTGAAGAACCGTTGGGATGACGCATATGCGGCTGATCTCGATGAGCCGGGCAAACTGCTCTACCGGTCGAATCTGCTGGGTGCCGATAAGCGTATCACCAACTATGGCGGCGGCAATACCTCTGCCAAAGTCATGGAAATCGATCCGCTCTCCGGCGGGAAAGTTAAGGTGCTCTGGGTCAAGGGATCCGGCGGCGATGTCGGCACCATCAAGCTCGATGGTTTCGCCACGCTGTATCAGGATAAGCTCGACAGCCTGAAGAGCATCTACAAGGGCGTCGCCGACGAAGACCGCATGGTCGGCTTCCTGCCGCATTGCACCTTCAACCTCAATGCGCGCGCGGCTTCGATCGATACGCCGCTGCACGGCTTCGTACCGTTCGTCCATGTCGACCACATGCATCCCGATGCCATCATTGCCATCGCTGCCTCGAAGAATTCGCGTGAGCTGACGCGCGAAATCTTCGGTGAGGAGATCGGTTGGCTGCCCTGGCGCCGTCCGGGCTTCCAGCTTGGGCTTGACCTTGAAGCCTTCGTCAAGGCACATCCGAATGCCAAGGGTGTTGTGCTCGAAAGCCACGGTCTCTTCACCTGGGCCAATGATGCCAAGGAATGCTATGAGCTGACGCTCGCCATCATCAACAAGGCAATCGAATGGTTCGCCGTCAAGACCGAGGGTAAAACTATCTTCGGTGGTGCGGCCGTTCAAAGCCTGCCGCAGGCGGAGCGCCGCGCCATCGCCGCCCGGCTGATGCCCGAAATCCGTGGCCGTATCGGCAAGGCGGAGCGGAAGCTCGGCGATTTCGACGATCAGGATGCCGTTCTCGAATTCGTCAATTCGAAAGACCTTCGTCCGCTCGGTGCGCTCGGCACTAGCTGCCCGGATCACTTCCTGCGCACCAAGATCCGTCCGCTGATCGTCGATTTAGATCCGGCCAAGCCGGATGTCGATGCTGTCATCGCCGGTCTCGACAAGGCGCTGGAAGATTACCGCGCCGATTACGCGCGCTATTACAATGATTGCAAGCACGACAATTCGCCTGCCATGCGCGATCCGAATCCGGTAATTTTCCTCGTTCCCGGCGTGGGCCTGCTCTCCTTTGCGCGCGACAAGGCAACCGCCCGTATCGCCGGCGAGTTTTACGTCAACGCCATCAACGTCATGCGCGGTGCCTCCACGGTCTCCCAATATCAGGGGCTGCCGGAACAGGAAGCCTTCGATATCGAATATTGGCTGCTGGAAGAGGCGAAGTTGCAGCGCATGCCGAAGCCGAAGAGCCTGGCAGGTCGCGTCGCCTTCGTGACCGGCGGCGCCGGTGGCATCGGTCGAGCTACCGCGGCGCGCCTTGTGGGCGAGGGGGCTTGCGTGGTTCTGGCTGACATCGACCAGGCAGCGCTCGAAAGCACGCAGGCGGATTTTGTAAAATTGTTCGGCGCCGACGCCGTACGCAGCGTCAAGCTCGATGTGACGAAGGAGGATGCGGTCATCTCCTCCTTTGCCGAGGCTTGCGTCGAGTTCGGCGGTGTCGATATTCTGGTATCGAATGCCGGGATCGCATCGTCTGCACCGATCGAAAGTACAGAGCTTTCGATGTGGAATCGCAACATGGATATCCTTGCGACCGGCTACTTCCTCGTTTCGCGTGAAGCGTTCCGGCTGTTCCGCCGCCAGAATCTCGGCGGCAATGTCGTGTTTGTTGCCTCCAAGAATGGTCTCGCTTCCTCACCGAACGCTGCCGCCTATTGCACTGCGAAGGCAGCCGAAATCCACCTGGCTCGCTGCTTGGCACTGGAGGGTGCAGAAGCTGGCATCCGTGTGAATACCGTTAATCCCGATGCCGTTCTTCGCGGCTCGAAGATCTGGAACGGTGAATGGCGCGAGCAGCGAGCCGCCTCGTCGAAGATCGAGGTGGACGAGTTGGAAGAACATTACCGCAAGCGTTCAATGCTCAAGCTGAATGTCTTGCCCGAGGACATTGCCGAGGCGATCTATTTCCTGGCCTCGGATCTCTCAGCCAAATCAACCGGCAATATCATCAATGTCGATGCCGGCAACGCGCAAAGCTTCACGCGGTAACGGATGGGGAATGCCAGCCTCGGGGGCACCCTCGTGGTTCGAGGCCCTCCCGCACTCGCTTTGCTCTTGCGGCAGCGCACCTCACCATGAGGGTGGGGTGGCAATTGCCCCACCGACTGGGAGGTCAGCCCTCACCCTGAGGTGGCCCGCAAGGCCCTCGAAGGGCGAGGGCGGGTGACGGCTTGCAGGCGATCGCACTATAAGATTTCGAATGACGTATCTGGGAGGAAAGAATGGCCGAGTTTAGAATTGCGCCCGATCTGGTTGCTGCAGAAAACGACAAGCGCGCCGCTGCGCTGAAATCCGATTACGAGGCGCTGGGCGCGACGCTTGCACGACGCGGTGTCGATATCGAAGCTGTTACCCGCAAGGTTTCCGAATTCTTCGTTGCAGTCCCCTCCTGGGGTGTCGGCACCGGCGGCACGCGCTTTGCCCGCTTCCCGGGCACCGGCGAGCCGCGCGGCATCTTCGACAAACTCGACGATTGTGCGGTCATTCAGCAACTGACCCGTGCGACGCCGAAGGTCTCGCTGCATATTCCCTGGGACAAGGCGGATCCGCGCGAACTCAAGGCGAAGGGCGAGGCGCTGGGCCTCGGCTTCGACGCCATGAACTCCAACACGTTCTCCGATGCGCCCGGTCAGGCGCACTCCTACAAATTCGGCTCGCTCAGTCACGTCGACGCGGCAACCCGGGCCCAGGCCGTCGAGCACAACATCGAATGCATCGAGATCGGCAAGGCGCTCGGCTCGAAAGCGCTGACCGTGTGGGTGGGAGATGGTTCGAACTTCCCCGGCCAGACCAATTTCACCAAGGCGTTCGAGCGCTACCTCGCCGCCATGGCCGACATCTACAAGGCGCTGCCTGACGATTGGCGGCTGTTTTCCGAGCACAAGATGTATGAGCCGGCCTTCTATTCGACGGTCGTTCAGGACTGGGGCACCAATTACCTGATCGCACAGACGCTCGGCCCGAAGGCGCATTGCCTGGTCGATCTCGGCCACCATGCGCCGAATACCAATATCGAGATGATCGTGGCGCGCCTCATCCAGTTCGGCAAGCTCGGCGGCTTCCATTTCAACGACTCGAAGTATGGCGACGACGATCTCGATGCCGGTGCGATCGAGCCCTATCGCCTCTTCCTGGTCTTCAACGAGCTGGTCGATGCCGAGCGGCGCGGCGTCAACGATTTCAACCCGGCTCACATGATCGACCAGTCGCACAACGTCACGGACCCGATCGAAAGCCTGATCTCCAGCGCCAACGAGATCCGCCGTGCCTATGCGCAGGCGCTGATCGTCGATCGCAATGCACTGGCTGACTATCAGGACGCTAATGACGCGCTTATGGCATCGGAGACGCTGAAACGCGCCTACCGCGCCGATGTCGAGCCGATCCTTGCAGAAGCCCGGCGCCGCGCTGGCGGCGCAATCGATCCGGTCGCTGCTTATAGGGCGAGTGGCTATCGCAATAAGGTCGCCGCCGAACGCCCAGCTTCTGCTGCTGGTGGTGGCGGGATCATTTGAGGCCCCAGGGTGTCGGCAGATATCGCTGCTGACACCCATTGGTCGCTGATCGATCTTGATCGTTTATGCTCAGGCGGCCGGCCCGTCTTTATGAGGCTAATGGTTCGGTTTCGTCTTTGATACGATGCCTTATGGATCTGGCTGCGACGAAATCTGCATGTTTGTCATGTTTATCTGGCAAATTCCCGTTGGATTTCCGGCTTCCCTCCCGGCTTTACTCGGCGAAGCCTGTTTTCTCGGCTCGCGCATGCTGGTCACTCACTTTCGAGTGGTTCGACAACGAGAATTGGGTATTGTCGCTCGCAACGGCTCGCCGTGATTTGACGGCAGGGCTGTCTTCAAAGATTGAGCCTGTGTTGATAGGTGAGGAAAGACAATGACGACTGATATTAGCGGTTTTGCCGGACGCCTGAAGCGCCGCGAGAATGGCGGCATGATCTCCGGCTGGGTTGGTGTACCCGACCCAATGCTCGTCAATCATCTGGCGCAGGAAGACTTCGATACCGTCGTGCTGGATATGCAGCATGGCATGTGGGACATGACGTCGGCCGCCAACGGCATTGCCTATGTGCGCCTAGCCGGCAAGCCGGCGATCGCGCGCATTCCCGTCGGCGATTTTGCCGCTGCCTCCAGGCTTCTTGATGCCGGAGCCTCCGCCATCATCGCCCCGATGATCAATTCCGCCGATGACGCGCGCGCCCTGGTAAAGGCGACCAAGTATCCGCCGCTCGGCGAGCGCAGCTGGGGTCCGTCGCTTGCGCTCAATCACTTTGGTCTCCCTGCGGAAGATTATCTGCAGACCGCCAACAGCCTGACCGTCACCATCGCCATGGTGGAAACGCGAACCGCTCTGGACGCGATCGACGAGATCCTTGCCGTTGACGGTATCGACGGCATCTTCGTCGGCCCGTCCGATCTTTCCATCGCGCTTTCGAACGGCGCCAGGCTCGCGCCTGACAGCGCCGCGATCGATCAAGCGCTTGCGACCGCGCTTGCACGCTGCCGCGCCCACGGCAAGATGATCTGCGCCTTCGGTAGCGATGGCGCCCGCGCGGGCGAATATCTCAAGCTCGGTCTCGATCTGGTTATCGCCGGCACGGAAACGGCGCAGTTAAGGGCAGGTGCACGCACGGCCATTCAGGCTGCGCGCAAGCTCGCTGGGTCGTAATCGGTTGGTTTGGGGAAGGGGCATGTCCGGCTGAATGTCCGGACATGCCAGCATTGCCTGGACCGACGGGTTCGAAAGTTCGCTGAATTGCTCGTCAGTTTACCAGCTTTACGTAGCAGGGATCGGTTATATACACGCCACAGCCCTCACTCCTGGCTTTCGCCGGCGTGATTGTATTCTGCGCTACGATCAGCACGAGCGCGACCGCAATGACGGTCAATACGGTCTTGGCATACTTATCCATGATTTCCCCCAATAGTGGAATTAGTAACGAGGCGCACTTTAAAAGTGCTTTTCTGAATGCTGCCTGAATGGGGCGCTCAAGGTTGCATTTTTATGTGGCGCCGGCGCTATTGGACAGGCTGCTCCAATGGCATCTAGCCCCCGTCGTTTGCATCTTAGCCCGAGCTTGCATCGCCGCGTGGCTGCGGGCATTCTCGCGCCGACGTGGTGGAGCGGAATGATTTGTCGAAAATGCATGGATTGGCAGCGGGGCGAAATGTGCGGCGCAAGGCAGGCCAGCGCGTCACCTTGCGCACGGTTGCAAACGCCTTGGGTCTTTCCGTCACGACAGTCAGTCGAGCCCTCAAGGAAGGGCCCGAAGTCAATCGGGAAACGATCGAGCTGGTCAAGCGCGTTGCCGGCGAGCTCGGCTATCGCCCCAATCTCGGCGGCATCAATCTTCGCACCGGCAAAACCCACGCCATTGGCATCGTGCTGCCGTTCGGTCGCGAAGGCGAGATGAATATCGTCGTCGCCTCGCTGATCGAAGGCGCCTCGCGCTACATGAAAGCCAGGGGTTATCGCACCACCGTCGTGCCGCAATCACAGGCGGACGATGCCTTGGCGGGGGTGCGCGATATCGTCGAGGAAGGCTCGGTCGACGGCATTATCATCACGCATACGACCCCGCAGGACGATCGCGTCAAATACCTTCTCGAGGTTGGCATGCCCTTCGTCACCTTCGGTCGCACGGAGCTCTTGAGCGCGCATCCGAGCGTCGATCTCGACCATGAGGTGATCGGCGCAGAGGCGGCTGGCTTGCTTTTGGATGCCGGCCATCGCCGGCCGCTGCTGATCGCGCCAAGCAGCCACTTCACCTACAGCCTGCAGTTCATGCGGGGTTGGCACAAAGCCTTTGCCGACCGTCATCTTATTGCCCCTGATGATCTCATCCACTGCACCGCGACAACGCCTGACAATGGGCGCGAGATGGCAAAGCATGTGATCGCGACCCATCCGGAGGCAACTGCGGCATTCGTGGCAAGCGAAGAAGCGGCTCTTGGCTTCCTTGCGGGCCTGCGCGACGCCGGGCGACAGGCCGGTAAGGATTTTGCGCTGATTACCTATGGTGGTACGGCGCTACCCGATTTCTTCAATCCGCCGCTGAGCAGCTTCTACTACTCCAATCATGCGATCGGCGAGCGATTGGCCGCCTTTCTGCATCGTGCAATTGCCGGCGAAGATCCCGCCGGCTTGCGTGAGGTGGTCCGCGCCGCCTTCGTAGATCATCAGAGCCAGATCCTTCCCGGCTGAATGTTTCCGTGGCTTGCCACATGAACACGCACGGCGAAATAATTCGTAACGTTACGAATTTTCGAAATCCACGTTTGTCCTGCCTCATTTGCCATAAAATTGGTGATTGACAGCAGTTCGCTTTCGATGAATCGTAACGTTACGGATCGTCGATTTCGAGCTGGGAGGCTTGTCGACGAGACTATTGGAACATGTGCGGAAGCTAGGCCGCAGGGCAGCCTCCGCATTCCCAGGGAGGATGACGTGAGTAGTCGCTCGCTTTTTTTCGGATCGCCAATTTGGACCTTTAACTGGAACCCGCCGTACCAGGAGCCGTTGCGGCGCCTCGCGCGCACCGGTTGCAAGGGTTTCGAGCTCACCGCGTGGTCGGTGGACATGCTGAGCTACTACACACCGCAAACCATTCGCGAGCTAAAGGAGATCGCGGAGGGGGAGGGCTTGGAGCTCACCAACTTCTTCTTCAATCTGCCGTTCAGCCGTGCCGCGAATGCCACCGTATCGACCGTCGATCTCGATGGCTACAGGCGTGGAATGGATGTCGCAGCCGAAATCGGCACGCCCATCGTCACCAGCATGACGCCCTATCCGTTTCAGTCCGAGATCAAGCCGATCCTGCAGCGCCCGATCTCGCAGGAATGGGGTGCGGCCGTGGAGCCGCAATGGGATTGGACGGGCGAGTATGATGTGGTGGTGGAGGGTTTCGCTCAGGCGTGCGAGATCGCTGCGGCTGCCGGTCTGAAGGTTGCGATCGAGCCGCACCCCTATCGCTGGGTCAGCTCCGGCCAGGCTATGTTGCGCCTGATCGAGCGCACGGGCGCTCCGAACTTGGGTCTGAATTTCGATCCGAGCCACCTCTTCCCAGCCGGCGACATGCCGCATTATGTCGTGCTGGCGCTCGGCAGCCGCATCTTCAATACGCATTTCTCCGACAATGAAGGCCATACGAACGCCCATTGGCGGCCTGGACGGGGCAAGATCGATTGGAAGGCGATCTTCGCCGCACTTCTAGCCATTGGCTATTCGGGGCCGATCACGCTCGAACTGGAGGATGCGCCCGGAGCATCCCATTGGACCCATTTCCGCGAGGCGACGCCGGAATTCGATGATGAGATGTGGCGTGGCATGGCCTATCTGCGCGCCGTCGCCGCCGAGCTTGAGATCACCATTTCCTAAGAGGCAATTCCCATGAACAAAGAGCCCATGAAAGTCGGCATCGTCGGCGCCGGAAATATCAGCGCCACCTACGTCGCGACCCTGCATATGTTCGATTTCATCCGCGTGAAGTCGGTCTACGATCTCTATCATGAATCCGCCCGCAAGCTCGCGGAGCAGTTCGGCATCGAGGCCGTTGGGCTGGATGCGATGCTCTCCGATCCGGAGATCGGTTTGATTATCAACCTGACGACGCCGGTCTCGCACTACGCCATCAGCAAGAAGGCGCTGCAGGCAGGCAAGCATGTCTATTCGGAAAAGCCGCTTGGCGTGTCGATGGCCGAGGCGGAAGAGCTGATGGCGATTGCACGTGCTGGCGATCTGCGGCTTGGCTGCGCTCCTGATACCTTTCTCGGCGGTGGCCACCAGCTGACGCGCCGGCTGCTCGACGAAGGCCGCATAGGCAAGACGATTTCTGCGACTGCGATGCTGCTGCTTCCCGGCCATGAGCACTGGCATCCCAATCCGGCCTTCTTTTATGGTCGAGGCGGCGGACCGATGCTTGATGTCGGCCCTTATTACGTCACGAACCTCATCGCGCTGCTCGGCCCCGTGCGCGAAGTGTTCGGCACCGCAAAGATAACCCGCATCGAACGCACGGTGAAAACCGATCCGCGTCGCGGCGAGACGATCAAGGTTCTGGTGCCGACCCACCTGACCGGCGTGATGGAGTTTCATAGCGGTGCGACCGTTACCATCGCCACCAGCTTCGACGTCATCAGGCATAAGCACAATCAGATCGAGCTCTACGGCTCGGAGGGTTCGATGGTGACGCCCGATCCGAACAATTTCAGCGGCAAGGTCGAAATCTTCCACGATGGCGACGAAGCATGGCGCGACATTCCCGTCGATCATCCGTACACCGAAGGCGTCCCCGGTCATCTTGGGCTGCGCGGATTGGGCGCGGCCGAGATGGTGGATTCCCTTCGCTCCGGTCGACCGCATAGGGTATCGTCCGAGCTTGCATTTCATGCGCTCGAGGTGATGACCGCCTTCGAGCGCTCGGCTCAATCTCGCGGCGTGGTTGCAATCCATAGTAGTTGCGGCCGCCCGGACCCGATACAGCGCACAATTAATGAGGGACGTTTCTCATAGGCTGCGCTATAGGTTGGGAAAATGCAGTCCTTTGAGACTGCGGGCTTGACGAAGGGGCAGTGGCTGAGGAACCATTGCTCGCTTGCTGCAGGGAACGGAGGCTCTGTTGCATCGCTTTGGAGGATCGTGAAATTCGGCATCCGATGTCTGGAGACGGCGGCGGCTGAACAAAGGCGTTTGGAGAACGCCCTCAAAGGAGGAGGAACGAATGCGTAAATTGATGATGGCACTGGTCGGCGCCACAGCGTTGGTCGCAGCAAGCGTGACCGGTGCTTTGGCCGAGGGCAAGAAGGCCGAAGTCCTGCATTGGTGGACGTCCGGCGGCGAAGCCGCGGCGGTCAAGGAACTCGCCAAGGCCTTCAACGCCGCCGGCGGCGAATGGGTGGATACCGCAATTGCCGGGTCTGGCTCGACCGCCCGTCCGATCGGTATAAACCGTATCATCGGCGGCAATCCGCCAACTGCGATGCAGTTCAATACCGGTACGCAGATGAACGATCTGGCTCAGCAAGGCCTGCTGCGGCCGCTCGACGATCTGGCCAAGGAGCAGGATTGGAAATCCGTCCTGACCCCCTCCTTCTATCAGGCCATCCAGTATAACGGCCATATTTACGGCGCGCCGATCAACGACCACGGCCAGAACTGGCTGTTTTATTCCAAGCCCGTTTTCGCCAAGGCCGGCGTGACGGAAGAGCCGAAAACCTGGGACGAAATGTTTGCGGCACTCGACAAGATCAAGGCTGCCGGCCTGGTCCCGGTGGCCGTCGGCGGTCAGCCCTGGCAGCTGCAGCTGATGTTCAACGCCATCCTGCTCGGCGAAGGTGGCAAGGATCTCTACGGCAAGGTCTGGAAGGATCTCGATACCAGCGCCGTCAAGTCCGACAAGTTCAAGCATGTGGCGGAAGTCTTCGCCAAGCTGCGCAACTATCAGGATGCCGGCAGCCCCAACCGCGATTGGAACGTCGCGACCGGCATGCTGATCGACGGCAAGGCCGGCATTCAGTTCATGGGTGACTGGGCCAAGGGCGAGTTTATCCATGCCGGCCTCGTTGCCGACAAGGATTTCGGCTGCATCCTCGGACCGGGCGAATCCAACTTCATGATGGGCGGCGATATCTTCGTCTTCCCGGTCCTGAAGGACAAGACCGCCACCGATGCGCAGACCCTGCTTGCAACCGTCATCATGTCGAAAGAGGGCCAGGTTGCGTTCAACTCCAAGAAGGGCTCCGTGCCGGTTCGTCTCGACGTCGACACATCGAAGCTCGATGCCTGCGCGCAGAAGGGCTTGACCGCACTCAAGGATCCAAGCCGCCAGATCCTGACCTCGGACGTGTTGACGCCGCAGGATATCGTTCAGACGGAAGGTGACCTCATCGCCCAATACTGGACGACACCGACCATGACGGCCGATCAGTTCGCCGATCAATTCGCCAAGGTTATCGATCAGGCGAAGTAAGCTTCAACCGACATCCATGCGGCGGCAGGTTCGCCTGCCGCCGGTTCTCATGAATGCTGAGGAGGAGCGCGCCTATGAGCACACCCGAAACGAGCGCCGCCACTGCCGGCCCGACTGCAGTGCCCGTGGGCGCTACCCGCAGACGGATGCATTTTTCCCCCTATCTGGCGCTGTTGCCGGCCTTCGTCATCGTCGTTCTGGCCTATGTCGTCACCGTTATCTGGAACATCTGGATATCATTCACGGATAGCAAAGTTCTGCCGGTCAATATCTTCGTCGGCACCAAGCAATACGAACGGCTGTTCGACACTGCGCGCTGGCTGATATCGCTGCAGAATGTCGTGATTTTCGGCGTGCTCTTCATCGCCGGCTGTCTGATCCTCGGCTTTCTTCTTGCCGTGGCCCTCGACCAGAAGGTGCGCTTCGAGAACACCTTCCGTACGATCTTTCTCTATCCTTTCGCCATGTCCTTCATCGTGACCGGCCTTGTCTGGCAGTGGATCATGAATCCGACGCTCGGTCTGCAGAAGGTCGCCGACAGCATCGGCTTCACCTGGTTCCGTTTCGACTGGATTGTCCAGAGCGATCTCGCGCTCTATGTCATCGTGCTTGCCGGCATATGGCAGTCTTCGGGTCTTGTCATGGCGATCATGCTGGCGGGGTTACGCGGCATCGACCGCGAACTTTGGAAGGCCACGCGCATCGACGGCATTCCGACTTGGCGCGTCTATCTCCACATCGTCGTTCCGATCCTGAGGCCAACCATCATCACTGCAAGCGTGCTTCTCGCGATCGCCGTGGTCAGGGTCTACGAGCTTGTGCTGGCAACGACCGGCGGTGGGCCGGGAATTTCGACCGAAGTGCCCGGAAAATTCATCATGGATTACCTGTTCGGCCGCGGCAACATCGGCCTTGCGACATCGGCGTCGACGGTGATGTTCGTGACGGTGGTCATCCTGGTGACGCCATGGCTCTACTATGAATATTTCCGCGAAAAGCCGAGGGGGAACTGATGACCACGCCATCTTCCGTCGCTGGTGCCATGCAGGGTCCGACCGGGCGCAAGCCCCAGCATTTGACCCCCGGACGCATAGGCCTTTACCTCTTTCTTGCCATTGCGGCACTGTTCTTCCTGCTGCCGCTTTACGTGATGCTCGTCACGTCCTTCAAATCCATGCCGGAAATCCGGCAGGGCAATATCTTCGCCTTTCCGCAGGCCTGGTCGCCCGATGCGTGGATACAGGCGTGGAGCACGGCCTGCACCGGTCTCGAATGCGGCGGCATCAGCGTCGGCTTCTGGAATTCGGTAAAGATCCTGATCCCGAGCATGATCCTGTCGATCTTCATCTCGTCGCTGACCGGCTATGCACTTTCCTTCTGGCGGGTGAAGGGAGCAAATGTGCTCTTCGCCGTCCTGCTGCTTGGCGCCTTCATCCCCTACCAGGTGTTCATCTATCCTCTGGTCTTGATCTACCGTGATATCGGGATCTATTCGACGCTGCCCTGCATCATCATCACCCATACGGTCTTCGGCCTGCCGGTGCTGACGCTTTTGTTCCGCAACTACTATTCCAGCCTGCCGATGGAGCTGTTCAAGGCAGCACGCATCGACGGCGCGGGGCTATGGCAGATCTTCTTCCGCCTGATGATACCGATGTCGATCCCGATTTTGGTCGTCGCATCGATCCTGCAGGTGACCGGTATCTGGAACGACTTCCTGTTCGGCGTCGTCTTCGCCGGCCGCGAAAACTTCCCCATGACCGTGCAGCTCAACAACATCGTCAACTCCACGCAGGGCGAGAAGCTCTACAACGTCAACATGGCGGCAACGATCTTGACCGCTCTTATTCCGCTGATCGTCTATTTCGGTTCGGGTCGCTGGTTCGTGCGCGGTATTACCGCGGGCGCAGTCAAGGGATAGTTCATGGCCAATGTTTCCATTCGCGAACTTGCAATCAATTTCGGCAACGTCAACGTTCTGAAGTCGCTCAACCTCGAAGTGAATTCGGGCGAATTCGTCGTGCTGCTCGGTCCGTCCGGCTGTGGCAAGTCGACCTTGCTCAACGCCATCGCCGGCCTCACCGATATCAGTGACGGGCAGATCTGGATCGGCGACAAGAACGTCACCTGGGAGGAGCCGAAGGACCGTGGCATCGGCATGGTGTTTCAATCTTACGCGCTCTATCCGACGATGACGGTCGAGGGAAATCTCTCGTTCGGGCTGCGCATCGCCGGCATGCCGAAGGAGGAGATTGCCGAGCGCGTCAACCGCGCCGTACAGATCCTGCAGATCGATCCTTTGCGCAAGCGGCGGCCGGGTGAACTCTCCGGCGGCCAGCGTCAGCGCGTCGCGATCGGTCGCGCGCTGGTGCGCGATGTCGACGTCTTCCTGTTCGACGAACCGCTCTCCAACCTCGACGCCAAGCTCAGAACCGAGCTGCGCGTCGAGCTGAAGCGGCTTCACAGCGGCCTGGGATCAACGATGATCTATGTCACGCACGACCAGATCGAGGCATTGACGCTCGCGGACCGCATCGCCGTCATGAGCGGCGGCGTCATCCAGCAATTTGCCTCGCCAAAGGAAATCTATCGTCGCCCCGTCAATCGCTTCGTTGCAGGCTTCGTCGGGTCGCCTTCCATGAACTTTCTCTCGGGACAGGTGACCAGCAACAACGGTGCGGCCGCCTTTGCGCTCTCCGATGGCCGCAGGATCGATCTCAACGGTTATGAGTTTTCCGGCACGCCCGGCGAAGGTCGAAAGGCGACACTTGGCGTGCGGCCGGAACAGATGCAGTTCCAGCCGGCCAGCGATCGTTCATCGAGCCTGCCGGCGACTTTCAGCATCGTCGAACCGATGGGCTCGGATAACCTGATCTGGGGCCAGGTCGGCAGTGAGACCTTGTCGGTGCGTATCGATGCCGACGAGGAGATCGCGCTCGACAAAGAGCAGCCGGTCTACTTCCAGCCCGCGCTTGCCTCGTTGTTCGGTGAAGACGGACAGCGTCTGTAGCGCATCATGCATGCCGCGCGCACGCAGACGCGCGCGGCAGACACCTCATACCTTGACCTCGAAGACCATGTTGAATGGTGTTTCGGTGGCCTTGCGGAAATGAGTATAGCCGGCATCCATGGCAACTTTGCGCAGCTTCAGTTCACCCGCCTGCGCGCCTAAACCGAGCCCAACTTCCTGGGATAGCGACGCCGGCGTGCAAATCATTGTGGATGCACCGTAGAACACGCGTCCGACCGGATTGAGATTGTCCTTCAGGCAATCATGCGCAAAGGGTTCCACGATCATCCAGATGCCGTCATCCGCAAGGCACTCCTTGACATGTTTGCCGGCGCCGACGGGATCGCCCATATCGTGCAGGCAATCGAACATCGCGACGAGATCGTAGTCGACCGCCGGGAAATCCTTGGCGCTTGCCTGTTCGAACGTGATGCGGTCGCCAACGCCCGCTTCCTTCGCAGCTGCTTTCGCTCGCTCGATCGAAGGCAGATGATAGTCAAAGCCGAAGAAGGTCGAGTTCGGATAGGCCTCAGCCATCAGGATGGTCGAAGCGCCGTGGCCGCAACCGACATCGGCAACCATGGCACCGGCCTGTAGCTTTTCCTCCATGCCGTTCAGTGCGGGGATCCATTCCGAAACGAGATGGCTGTTGTAGCCCGGCCGGAAGAAACGCTCCGTTCCACGAAACAGGCAGGCGTTGTGCTCATGCCAGCCGAGGCCGCTGCCGGTCTTGAAGGCATTGGCAATTTTGGGCTCGTCGAGCCACATGGATTGTACGACATCGAACGCGCCGGTGAAAAAAGCAGGGCTATTCTCCTCAGCAAACACCATCGCCTGCTCCGGCGATAGATAGAAGCGTTCGGTCCCGTCGTCGTAGCTGACATAGTCGGCCGCGGCCTGCGCCGACAGCCATTCGCGCACGTAACGCTCCTTCACGCCGACCTTGTTGGCCAATTCCGTCGAGGTCATCGGCGTCCCGTCCGCCATGGCGCGGAACAGGCCCAGATGGTCTCCGAGTGTTACCAATACGCCGGAGACCGCCGCACCGAGATCGCCGACGAGGCGTCCGACGAGGCTATCGAGTTTCTGCATATCAGGTTCGCGCATGACATCCTCCCATCAGAATTGATGCAGCATTCCGTCATGATGAATTCGGATTGGAAACCATACTCCCGGGCCGCCGGGCGCGCAATTAAGCCATCCGGCTGAACGTGCTTTGCGCTAACCGGCAGGAAATGCAACCTATTGACGCAATTAGCCGTTTCTGGCGTTTAGAAGGTATCCAGGGGCTTTAGTTTGCCCGTGCCAGTTCCTTCTCCAAAACGGACAGAAGGCGAGGGTCGTTCGGCGTTACGTCCGGTGCGAAGCGTGCCACCACCTTGCCGTTGCGGCCGATCAGGAACTTCTCGAAATTCCAGACAACGCCGCCGTCCTGCCCGGTTTCCAGACCGTGCTTTGCAAGACGTTCGCGCATTGGTCCGTCGCCAGTCGCTTCGACGCCTGATGCGATAAGGCCGTTGTAAAGAGGATGCCGGTCTTCGCCAGTTACGGCGATCTTGGAAAACATCGGGAATTGCACGTCGTAGGTCAGCGTGCAGAAGCTCAGAATGTCTTCGTTCGTGCCGGGCTCCTGTCCTTTGAAATCGTTGGCGGGGAAGCCGGCGATGACAAGGCCCTCGTCGCGCTTGTCTTCGTATAGCTTTTCCAACGCCTCATACTGAACCGTCAGTCCGCATTTGGAGGCGACGTTGACCACCATGATGACCTTGCCGCGATAATCGGCAAGCGTCGTATCGCTGCCATCGATCCTTTTCACCGGAATATCGAGCACGCTGTCAGTCATTACCTTCACTCCAATCATCTGGAAAACAGGATGCTGATATTTGCCTGGAATTCGAAGTCGTCAAGGCCGGAAACCGTTTCAGGCGGCGTCATCGATCCGAACCAGATGACCGCTCGATACTTCACGGTATTGCCGAACCGGCGGCTTGTAGCCAACAGGCCGAACCGGGCTCTTCAGTTCATCGACGGAAAGATTGCGTTTGATGCCGCGCCGTGCAGGATCCGGAACAGGAACCGCTGCCATCAACTTTTTCGTATAGCTGTGTTGCGGGTTCTCGAACACCGAGGCGCGGGGGCCGATTTCGACGATTTCGCCAAGGTACATCACCGCCACGCGATGGCTGACGCGCTCGACGACGGCCATGTCGTGCGAGATGAAGAGAAAGGACAGATTGAGGCTCTGCTGCAGATCCATCAGAAGGTTGCAGACCTGCGCCTTGATGGATACGTCAAGCGCCGAGACGCTTTCGTCGGCGACGATGACCTTCGGGTCCAGGGCGAGCGCGCGCGCAATGCAGATGCGCTGACGCTGACCACCCGAGAATTCATGAGGGTAGCGGCTCATCATGTCCGCGTTCAGGCCCACCCGCTCCAGGAGGTCGGCAGCCTTCTCGCGCGCCTGTGAACGCGAGCCGAGACGGTGCTCGATAAAAGGCTCGGCAACCGCTGCTCCAATCGTCATCCGTGGATTGAGGCTTGCGAACGGATCCTGAAAGATCATCTGGATGCTGCGTCGCATTCGACGCAGGTCTTGCGCGTTGAGCTTCATCACATCATAGCCGTCGAGACGGACATCGCCCGATTTCGGATTGACGAGGCGCATGATGGAACGACCGGTCGTCGATTTGCCGCAGCCGGACTCCCCGACCAGAGACAGGGTCTCCCCCTGGGCAAGATTGAAGGAGACGTTTTCGACGGCGTGAATGGCGCCTGTGGGTCGGGCGAGCAAACCGCCGCGGAGATCAAACCGGGTGACGAGGTTTTTAACCTCGAGCACCGGTGGTTTGGCATAGTCGATCGCGTCGGCGAGCGCAGTTGGTTCTTTACGCTCGCCGGTACCGATATCGACGATCGGGAAACGCAACGGTCGCGGCTGATCTGTCATCGAGCCAAGTCGGGGCACGGCAGACAGCAATGCCCGCGTATATGGATGCTGGCCGCGATGGAAAATATCGTCGGTCTTGCCGGTCTCGACCGCCTCGCCGCGATACATGACGATGGTGCGATCGGAAATCTCGGCGACGACGCCCATGTCGTGGGTGATGAAGAGGACGGACATGCCTTCCTCCTCCTGCAGCACCTTGATGAGGTCGAGGATCTGCCCCTGTATGGTTACGTCGAGAGCGGTCGTCGGCTCATCGGCGATCAAAAGCTTCGGACGTGAGGCAAGCGCCATGGCGATCATCACGCGCTGGCGCATGCCACCGGAAAACTGATGCGGATATTCGTCGAAGCGCGAGGATGCGTTGGGGATGCGCACCTTTTCCAGCAGCCGGATCGTCTCGGCTCTTGCTTCCGCCTTGGAGATGTCGCCGTGGCAGGTGAGTGCCTCGGAAATCTGCCGGCCGATGGTGAAGATCGGATTGAGAGAGGTCATCGGCTCCTGGAAGATCATCGCGATGTCCTTGCCTCTGACGTCGCGCATCTCGCCTTCCGAAAGGGGGAGGATATCCCGGTCGTTCAACCGCACGGCGCCTTCGATGCGGCTGCTGGATTTGGCAAGCAGCCGCATGATCGAGAGCGAGGTCACACTCTTGCCGGAGCCGCTTTCTCCGACGATGGCGACGGTTTCGCCGGGCATGATGTCAAAGGAGATATTCTTGACCACCTGGCGCCATTCGCCATCAACGAGAAACGATGTCGCCAGATTGGATACGGACAGAACGGGTCGTGTTGCCGGATCGGCTTGTTGCGCCTTCGTGGTCGTCATGAAATCCCCTTTTCCTGTTCTTGCACATGGCGCAGCCGAGAGCGGCAGCTATCGTCCGATCGCGTAGGCCTGCATCAGGCGCGGTGTTGCGGCCGCACGCAGGAGGCCGTCCGCATCGCGCCTTGCTGCGGTGAGACGACCGACCGTCCACTCCGGAGCGACCGTCAGCTGGTGGCCCATTCTGCGCAGCGAATCGAGAACATCAGCGCTGAAATTCGCTTCTGCGGTCAGCCCGCCCGGCTCGCGGGTGCGCGGATAGAAGGAGCTCGGGAAATGCGTGCTGTGGAACAGCGGCTTGTCGATCGCTTCCTGCAGATTCAGCCCGTGATGGACATAGCGCAGGAAGAAGGAAAGCTGCCATTGCTCCTGCTGATCGCCGCCGGGGGTGCCGAAGGCGAGTGTCGGCCGGCCCTCATGCAGCGCCAGTGTCGGCGTCAGCGTCGTGCGCGGCCGCTTGCCTGGCGCAAGCGAGGTGGGCAGGCCCGGTTTCAGCCAGAACATCTGTGCGCGAGAATTCAGGCAGAAGCCGAGGCCGGGGATGATCGGCGAGGATTGCAGCCAACCACCGGAAGGCGTCACCGATACCATATTGCCCTCACGATCGATCACGTCGACATGAACGGTGTCGCCGCGCTTTTCGGTGAGATGCGACATCGTCGGCTCATAGACCGGCCCGCTCTTGGCTTCGGGCGCTTCGAGTATCTGCATGGTAAGGTCGTACTGGTTCTCGAATCCGGCCAACTTGCCCGGTCGCAAGGCGAGCGATGCCTCGGGTGCGATCAACCTGCGGCGCTTCTCGGCATAGGCATCGGAAAGAAGCGTCTCAACCGGGACGGCCGAAAAGTTCGGATCGCCGTAATAGACTTCGCGATCCGCGAACGCGAGTTTCATGGCTTCGGTGACGGTATGCACGAAATCGGCGCCGGCCGGGTCCATGCCGGCGATATCGAAGCCCTTCAGCAGAGACAGGGTTTGCAGGAACACCGGTCCCTGACCCCAGGGGCCGATCTTCGCGACGTTCCAGCCGTGATAGTCGTATGTCAGTGGCTCCTCGACGGTGGCGGACCAGTTGGCCATGTCCTCCGCGGTCAACACACCCTTGTGGCGCTTGCCGCTCGCATCCATGACCTCGGTCTTGCTGACGTAACGATCAATCGCCTCGGCGACAAAGCCGCGATAGTAGGCATCTCGAGCAGCCTCAACCTGCGCCTCGCGACCGCTTTTGCTTTCCGCTTCGGCGATGATGCGCTTCCAGGTTTCGGCGAGAACCGGGTTCTTGAAATTGGACCATGGCTGAGGGGCCGAGCCTCCGGGCAGCCAGGTCTCGTAGGAGGTCGGCCATTCCTCGCGATAGAAATCCGCCAGGCCCTCGATGGTCGCCGATACGCGTGGAAGAACGGGGTGGCCGTTTTCGGCATAATGGATTGCCGGTTCAAGCACGTCGCGAACCGTCAGCCTGCCATAATCGCGCAGCATCAGCATCCAGCCGTCGAAGGCGCCCGGAATAACGGTGGCGAGCAGGCCGTCGCCAGGGATCATCGACAGTCCCTCGCTCGTATAATGCTCGATCGTCGCTCCGGCGGGTGCCGGTCCCTGTGCACAGATAACCTCGACCTTGTCCTTCTTCTTGGAATAGAAAATGGCGGGCATGTCGCCGCCCGGCCCGCAAAGATGCGGTTCGACAATCTGGAGTACGAAGCCGGTGGCAACCGCGGCGTCGAAGGCGTTGCCGCCTTTTTCGAGAATGCTCATGCCCACGGCAGACGCAATCCAGTGCGTCGAGGTGACGACGCCGAAGGTGCCGAGGATTTCGGGACGTGTGGTGAACGCAGTCATTGGGGGCATCCTTTTAGTTTATTCATGCTTCGCGTGGGTCGAGCGCATCGCGCAGGCCGTCGCCGAGGAGATTGAAGCCGATCACGACGAGGGAGATGGCGGCACCCGGCCACATGGCCATCCAGGGCGCCTGTTCCAGATAGTTCTTGGCGACGTTGAGCATCGAGCCCCAGCTTGCAGCGGGCGGTTGCTGGCCGAGCCCGAGGAAGGACAGACTTGCCTCGGCAATGATAGCCGTCGCGATCGTCAGCGTCCCCTGCACGAGGATGGGGGCAAAGACGTTCGGCAGGATATAACGGGTGATGATGCTGATGTGGCGCAGACCGATCGAGCGGGCGCCTTCGACATATTCCTCTGTCTTGACCGCTAGCACCTGTCCGCGCGTAAGCCGGACGAAGACCGGCGTCGCTGAAAGCCCGATCGCGATCATCGCATTGGTGAGGCTCGGCCCGAGAAAGGCGGCAAGCGCAATGGCGGTAATGAGGAAGGGCATCGCCAGAAAGGCTTCGGTGATGCGCGAGATGATCTGGTCGATCCAGCCGCCGAAATAACCGGAGAGCAGGCCGAACGGCACGCCGATCAGGACGGCGATGACCACGGAAAACACACCCGCCATCAGCGATGCTCGCGCACCCCAGATCATGCGGGACAGGATGTCCCTGCCGAGGTCGTCGGTGCCGAGCAGGTGGGCTGCCGACGGCGCCTTGCGGATCACCGACCAGCTTGTGGCGATCGGATCTGCGATCGGCAGGAGCGGGGCAAGAGCGGCAAGTGCCGTGAAAAAGAAGATGATCCCAAGTCCGACCAAGGCGCCCTTATTGGCTTTCAGCTTCCGCCACGCCCTGTTGGGTGCGCGCTTGGCAGAAACGCCCTTGGCGCTTGCCTGAACGATCGTGCTCATAGGGCGGCCCTCATGCGCGGGTTGAGGAGGACGTAGAGAATGTCGGCAATCAGGTTCATCGCGATGAAGCCGATGGCCGTGCACAGCACGACGCCCTGGACGACGGCGTAATCGCGGTTGAAGACCGCATCGACGATCAGCTTGCCGAAGCCGGGGATCGTAAATATCTGCTCCGTCAGAACGGCGCCGGCCAGAAGTTCGCCGAAGAGCAGGGCGCTGACGGTGACGACGGGGAGGATGGCGTTGCGGAAACTGTGCTGCAGGATAACGGCCGTTTCAGGCAGGCCCTTGGCGCGCGCAGTGCGGATATAGTCTGCGCTGAGCACGCTCAGCATGGAGGAGCGGGTGTGGCGCATCAATGTGGCGGCCAGCGCGTTACCCAGCACGAAGGCTGGCATCAGCATGGTCTGGATCGAGCGCCAGGGATCCTCCAGGAATGGCTGGTATCCCGAGGCCGGCAGCCAGTGGAGTTTTACCGAAACCAGCAGGATCAGCATGATGCCGAGCCAGAAGTTCGGTACGGATAAGCCGCAAAGGGCAACGATATTGGCGAGAAAGTCGATGAAGGTATTCTTCTTCACCGCCGCCAATATGCCCATCGGGATGCCGATGACGAAGGCAAAGATCATCGACATGACGGCGAGTTGGATGGTGACTGGCAGCTTTTCGGCGACCAGCGTCAACACCGGTTGATTGGTGCGCAACGAGACGCCGAGATCGCCCTTCACGACGCCTTGCAGCCAATAGCCGTATTGATAGATGACAGGGTCGTTCAGGCGATATTTTTCGCGAAGCAGTTCGAGAACCTGGGGGTCGCGCTCCTCCCCGGCCATGGCGAGCACGGGATCGCCGGGCAGGAGTTTCTGCAGCGAGAAAACGAAGATCGAAATGATCAGCAGCGTCGGTATCGCGACGAGCAGCCTCTTTCCGATATAGCTATACATGGGTGTATCCTCGCCGCACTATCGATGGCGGAAGCGCCATGCGAGCAAACTCGCATGGCATTGGTGGCTCAATTGCTCTTTTTCACGCCGACAAGGCGGATCATGCCATCGGGCGAGGGCACGAAGCCGGACACCTTTTTGTTGTAACCCCAGATCCAGGCTTGATGTCCGATGAATATGATCGGCAGATCCTCGTTGAGGATCGCCGCGGCCGCATCGTACTTCTGTTTGCGCACCGCGTTGTCCTGAGACTGGCGCGCGTCGAGCAAGAGTTTGTCGACCTCCGGATTGCTGTACTTGGAATCGTTCAGGCCGGCGCCGGTCGTGACGAACTGCTGGATATTGCCGTCCGGATCGGAGCGGCCGGACCAGTCGGAACGGCTCATCTGATAGTTGCCCGCCGTCTGTGCATCGAGCAGCGTGGCGAATTCGGTCGTCTTCAGCGTGACGTCGAAACCCGCCTCTGCGGCCATCGACTGGATAATTTGCATCATCTGCATGGTGACGGGATTATTGGAAACCGTCATTTCAACGGGAACGCGATCGAAGCCGGCCGCCTTGACCAAGGCTTTTGCCTTGTCGACGTCACGGGCTGGCACCGGGATATTCTTGTCGTACCAGGGGCTGTTCGGCGCGAAGGGCTGGTTTCCGGCCAGTCCCGTGCCGTCAAAGACGATCTGCATGGCCGCTTCACGATCGATCGCCAGCGAGAAAGCCTGGCGCAGACGCTTGTCCTTGCCCATCGGATTGTCGGCGCGCTGTCCGTTGCCGACATTGGCATAGATGCCGAGCCAGCCCGTTCCGATCGCATCGGCATAAACGAGATTGGCGTCGCCCTTCACCGTGGCAGCGTCCGACGCGGCGAGACGGTCAATCATGTCGAGATCGCCGGAACGCAGGTTTGCGAGGCGAACCGTCGTGTCCGGGATCGGCAGGTAGGTCACCTTGTCGATAAAGATGTTGTCCTTGTTCCAGTAGTCCTGGAACTTCTCGAGCACGATCCGGTCCTGCTGCACGCGCTCGACGAACTTGAATGGACCGGAGCAGACCGGATGGTCGCCGAACTTCGCGCCGGCGGCCTTCGCGGCCGCAGGCGAAACCATCATCCCGGAGCGGTCGGAAAGCTGCGCAAGCAAGGTGACATCAGGCGCCTTGAGGGTGAAGGTGACTTCGTATTCGCCCGATGCCTCGACCCTGGTGACGGAAGAGAGCTCGCTCTTGCGGCGCGATTCCGGCATCGTCTGATAGCGCTGGATGTTGTCGACCACCGCCTGGGCGTTGAACGGCGTTTCGTCCTGGAATTTGACGCCCTGGCGCAGCTCCATGATCAGCTGCTTGCCATCGGCGGACCATTTCCAGGATGTGGCAAGCTGCGGCACGAACTGCAGGTCCGGGGTGACATCGACAAGTTTGTCGCAAAGGGCAGTATAAACGATGCGGCCGACGAATGAGCGCGACTGTGCGGGATCAAGCACATCGGCGTCGTCCTGCAGGCCGATCTTGAGCTCGACAGCGTAGGCCGGCAGCGCGATGAGGGCGCCGGCAGCAAGCGATGCCAGGAATCTGGTGATCTTCATTTCGTTCTCCTGATTATAGTTTTTGTTGTGCAGGCCGCGGCCGGTTTCCTCTCCGGTCTTGGCCTGGCTTCAGATTTTGGTTCAGCTTGCCTCGCCGGCTGGCGGCTCCTTTGCGTGCTGCGCATCGAGCGAGGTGATCCGCGTCAGGCTTTCCTGAAGCATGAGCAGGTGTTCGCGCATGGCCTCGCCAGCTTTCATCGGATTGCGCGCGGCAATCGCATCGATGATCGCGATATGCTGCGCGTAGGAGACCGGGCGCGTCTTGTTGATGCTGCGGGCCAATTCGCGAATGGTTTGCCAGGCTTCGTCCTGCCGGACATGGTTGATGACGTCGAATATGGTCAGAAAGAACTGGTTGCCGGCACTTTCCGCGATCAGCCGATGCAAGGCGCCGTCCCACAGTTCGCGGCTGTCGGCATCGTCGCTGGCGGTGATTTTCTTCGTCAGCTCATACATGCGATCGATGTCGGCGCGCTTGGCTCGCATGGCCGCCAGCTGGGCGAGTTGCGGCTCGATACGCAGGCGCACTTCCATGACTTCCATGAGATCCGTGCCGGCGACGAGCGAGCTGACATGCTCGCTCCAACCGTCGGGGCGCTTGCCCGCATAGGTTCCCGAGCCCTGGCGCCGCCAGACGCGGCCCTCTGCCTCCAACACCTCCAGCGCCCGGCGGATGGCGCGGCGGCTGACGTCGAAAGCCTCCGAAAGCGCCCGCTCGGTCGGAAGCTTACCGTCGGGGGGCAACCCGTCCGAATTCAGGAGGCCCCGGAGCTTTTCCAGGGCATGAACCGAATTCTCCGGAAGGCTGTTGCTTGCCATGATGAGGGATGAACCAATTTTGAATTGGTTCGATTGAAATTCAACTCAATCTCGCCGTCAAGCACTTTTTTGTGCAGTTTCGATAATGCACAATGCTTGTGCGCAATGCTTCAAGGCGGCCTGCGATGTGCAGCCGCCTTGGGAAAGATAGGGAGAGCGAATATCCCCCGGCGTTTGCCGAGGGGAAGGTTCAGCGACCGATGGTGCGTGCCGAAAGCGCCGTCTCCGGCGTGAAATCGAAATCCTTATCGAAGGGGTAGGTTGGCGTCGTCTTGCGCAGCCGCGGCAACCGCTCGACAAACTGATCGACGACCCCAGGCGACAGCGCCATGAGGTTCGGATTGGCGATTGGCGCCAGTTCGGGCGAGAGATAGCCCGACTTGACGACGATGATCTTTGCCTTATGTGGGTCGAGACCGAGGCGCGTGAAATCGGCGATGTTATGATAGGGGCGGCGCTTGGCGGATAGGACGAGGTCTATGCCGCCGATGGAAACGACAGCTTGCGCCTCGCTTGCCTCTGCCGTCTCCAACAGGAATTTGACGGTAAAGCTGCCCCTGACCGGCTTGCTTCCCTTGGTGTCCAGCGATGCGCCGACAGAGAGATCGAGGGTGGCGCCAATGCCGGCGGTATAGCAGGCCTGCGTGGCGGCTTTGTCGGCAATGCCGGCAAAGATGACGCCTCTAGCACCTCTAGCAATGAGTTCGGCAAGCAAATCGGCACGATCGCCCACGCCGCCGCCGGTCGGGTTGTCGCCGGATTCAGCCAGAACCACGGGTGCAGTCGTGCTCGCGATTGCCTTTTCGACGCATTCTTCGGTCGAGCCGATCTCGCAACCGAAAACGAAATCCTCACGCGCATCCCAATAGGCTTGCGCCAGGCGCTTTGCCTCGCGTTCGAGTACGGTGCGATCCGTGCCGGTCATGATGGCGGCGGCCGTGCAGCGCGGTTCGTCGGCCCATACGTAGCCGACCATCAGAGAGGCGTCCCAGACGCCATCGACGGCGTCAATTTTCGGCAGCAGATCGTAGAGGCTCTTTGCCGGTTCATCGACCGTGCTGGTACGTTCGCCCGGCAGTACGACTGGGATCGGAGCCCAGAGCAGGATCGGCTTGACGCCGGTCTTCAGGCTTTCCGTCAGCATCTTGACGGCGCGGCGCATCGTTTCCTCGACATCGATATGCGGTGCGGTGCGATAGGTGGAATACATGTCGAGCGCGTCGATAATGCGCTGCGTGACGTTGCCGTGGAGGTCGTAGCTGGCCGAGACCATGCAATCGTTGCCGACGAGGGCGCGCGCGGCGCTGATCCAATCACCCTCCGCATCTTCCATGCCTTCGACATACATGGCGCCGTGCATGGCCAGATAGAGCCCATCGAGCGGCAGCAATGGCTTCAACCGTTCCAGGAACTCCGCCTTGAACGCTTCATAGGTGTGACGGGCGACCGGGCCGCCAGCGATGGCTCTGGCGTGAATGGTCGGCAGAAACTCGCCTTCATAGTCCTTGAGAAAGGCAAAATAGGGCGCAGCCGCCAGCTCTTCGCCGCGCAGAACGCGAAAGTCCTTTTCCTCGTTCAGAACGGGGTTATAGGTGCTGCACTCAATATGAATGCCTCCGACGGCAATGCGCATGGGAACCTCAATTCGCGTTGGGACCAATCAGAAAATTATGAGCGGCAATGCTTGCGGCACCCCGCGCCCAGACATC
>NZ_JAELUG010000419.1 GCF_016429255.1 Rhizobium sp. ASV8 | reverse complement strand
CTTTGTGTAAGATAATTAGGCGTTGTCACCTTAGGCTTGTGACACAGTGCGTTAAAATAAACGCCACTGTCATTTACCGCAATTTCTACCCAAGCCGTTTTAGAAGAAGCCCGCATTATATAGATTTATATAAAATCGTGTCAGAGGCTGGCTACGCAACGGACTGATCACATCTTCCAAGATGTTCTCTGTAACTTGCGGATAATGTCAAAGGGGTAGACCGTAAAGTGCAACACAACAGTAGCCTTGCGGTCTATAAGAATGACGTTGCAAATCCATATATTTTCACTTTAAACGCAGTAAGTTATATATTTAGCACAGTTCTCACACTAGCTAGTAGAAGCGCTTTGGAACGCTGTGGGAGGTAACGTAGGTGGAGGGAGCTGACCCAGCAGCTTTTCCACAGATAGCCCAAGTCCAAGCAATCTATCATCGCTTCCAACCGGGCCGTCAATCTCAAAGCCCACAGGG
>NZ_JAELUG010000418.1 GCF_016429255.1 Rhizobium sp. ASV8 | reverse complement strand
GAAATTTCTACATTTTTCTTCTCAATCACTTTTCTGGAACCGCCTCCATGATGTCGTCATTTCTAACATTTGAAACTCCTCTGCCTACAGGACTCGCTGTCAACCAAACAAGCCACCTCCCTCGTGCCGCAGCCAACGGCTGAGCTGCACCGTTCCAAGACAGCCTTCAACAGTGACACTCTGTCTGATACTCCCGACGACATCGGTCGCGATGGACTCGTATTCCTCATATCGCGACTCGCCAGCGACTCTGGAGCGCTCACGCACTCGGGATGGCTCTAGAGACAGAGATAATCGACCCGACACATTTTATCGGGGAAGATCACCAGGTACGGTCTACGCTCCGGATGCTTGATAAACCGATATTGACATGATTCTAGGCAATGATCGCCGTGACCGAAGGCGGTCTCGCTCACCTGGCCCAGTCGACAGATACGAACCTCGTTCTCGACGTGATGACCGAGATAGAGA
>NZ_JAELUG010000417.1 GCF_016429255.1 Rhizobium sp. ASV8 | reverse complement strand
CGCCAGAGAAGACTCTCACCAGAAGAGTCTTTTTCTTGGCAAAATAAAAGGTATACTTGGGCCCTGTGTCAGGCTCTCGCCACTTGTGTTCAAGCTGTTTGAGCGAGTGCATCTTGTCTTCTACAGGTCGGTCGAGTGGACGGAGAAGTCGTTGACGACCATAATACTTGCCAAAATTGCAAGGCAGAATTTTCCCGAGTATATTGTATGTCGAAGTGCAACAATATTTGCGTCCAGGCTGCATCTTTTGGAGTTTGAAGCCGCCCTTCGCATCGAAGCGGAAGTGGACGTATGCTTGGAGGGAAGTGCTGCGACGCTGGATGATGGATGCCGCAAGATTTTAGAGTTATTCGAAGTCATCTATCCACGCTGGAAAAGGCTCCTTACAGAGGAAGCGGAGAAGGAAAAAACTGTTTACGAATTTGGCGAAGGCGCTTACCTACGTCGTTTTAACCCTGGCCACTCTTATAC
>NZ_JAELUG010000416.1 GCF_016429255.1 Rhizobium sp. ASV8 | reverse complement strand
ATACAAAAAAGGGATATAATAGCTTTTATTAGGTATAGTTCAGACCGAGGCTTTTTGGTAACGCCTTATAAAAGCATGATACTGTGACTACGTGCACTGGGTAGGTACGACAGCCTGCTAGACTTTTCCCATCCCCAAGTCTACAAACGCAAGAGAAACAAGGCTCTCATACGCTCCGCGTGATACCATGGATAAATAGACGAATCTCAGGTATATCTTATTACATCAGCGTTCGGATTTCTCAGACAGGCTTTGGAACATTAAGATGGCCTCCCCAGACAGGACCCTTCACTTCTCTGATTACTTTGTTATCAGCTGCGGCACCGCGTCGGTAAACGTCGAGAGATTGAAAGTACTCCTCATTTACTGGCAGACAATAGGCGAATATTTCCTGCACAGGGGCTGCAAAGACCTCGATGGGCCCTTCGAGCAGACAGCCCAGAGAGAAACTGAGGAGGACGGGGATACGAG
>NZ_JAELUG010000415.1 GCF_016429255.1 Rhizobium sp. ASV8 | reverse complement strand
CGATGACGTGGTTCAAAAAATACCCGTGCCGGGAACCATCTTTAACCCGGACAACCCGCTTGTATATCGCGACGAGGACAATCTATCCTTTCTATACGTCTTTTACGAAGGCACGGTAAGTAGTGCTAAGTACCAAGGCCAAGTGGCCACGAACCGTACAGTGGCCACAACTGCAAGCTGCAGCAGCTTTCCGGTTGTGAAGGGAGCCAACGGAACAGTTTTCAACATAACCGTTCGATATCCCGAAGGAGACGCCGTGGTAGAACTACCAGTGGCCAACGGTGACACGCAGACGACGTACATGCACGATCCGGACACCGGCGCCAACGCAACTTGGGCATTTGTCGAGGTGTTTGAAGCATCCTCCAATAACACAGCGTGGTTCTACGAGTGCGACGTGAGCATTGGCCGCGTCGTCAACGCCGTGATACCAGAGCACGAGCTCGGCGCGAACCTGACGCAGTTTGTACC
>NZ_JAELUG010000414.1 GCF_016429255.1 Rhizobium sp. ASV8 | reverse complement strand
CCTATAAAAAGCACGGTCTAAATGTGAAAGACTTCTCTCCCAAACCGTGAAAATCATTCATGGATATAGATCTTTTTCCGTTCAGCATCGCTTTTGTGACGATCCACCTTGTGAGCGTCGCAGTCCAATTGCATCTTATTAGCATAAACCCTGTTCAGCGATGCGATGGATCACAAAAACTCGATAGCGTCGTAAACGAAAGCCCGCCCCCACAAATTATAAGCAGAAGAGTGTCAAGTCAGGGTGTAGCTGCATGCAAGCCATCTACAAAGCGAGTAGGACGCCTTCCGCCGACAAACCGTAACCGTCCAAGACATACAAATCCCGGTCCTGTGATCAGCACTGTCCATGGAGCAGTCACAAAAAAACGAAAGACTTATCCCAGTCTTCCAGAGATAGTCGCGTCGCATTTTACCAGCATTTCGAAGTCAGCTTCCTATCCCTACGGAAGAAAGCCCCAAACCGGACCTAC
>NZ_JAELUG010000413.1 GCF_016429255.1 Rhizobium sp. ASV8 | reverse complement strand
GACAGCACCATAACAGTCGGCAAGAGGAAGAAAAGCAGCGTAAACAGAATTGTCCCCACAAGGAGCTGATCTAGGTCGTAGTCGCAAGAGTCAATACGGTTTCGAAGGACGTTGTGCTTCTTGCCACGAAAGAGGTGGAATAGTGACTGGAGGATAGTTAACTGCCAGTGATATATGCGCGCAGACGCAAGATAGAAAGAGTAAATATGAATGGTTAGTGCGGAGAGTAGGTCTGAAAACATGGCTAAAGGCATGCTGGCTCCGGCAAAGGACGAAAACCCAATAAACCACACAACTTTCGGCAAAGCCGGAGTAAGTGCGTCGATGCAACTGGCCCAGTAATCAATGACCCAGAGAAACAGGTCTCCCAGAAAGGCAGCCAAGTCACCGTTCAGTTTCAAACCTGCAGGCCAGCCCATTAGCCATGAGATACTGCGCTGGAGGGCTTGGACGGTGTACGCGCTGTCTCTTAT
>NZ_JAELUG010000412.1 GCF_016429255.1 Rhizobium sp. ASV8 | reverse complement strand
CCATGAGACAGTTGATGAAGATGAAGAACTGGTTGCGGTGGAGGCCCTCGAAAATGTTGAACTTGTTATCCAGACGACGGTTGTTGAATTCGTTGAAGATTTGCATCCAAACAAAGGCGTTGAAGATGATGGTGTCAAGCTCAAGCATCTTGTCCGCGTTGTTGCGATCAAAGCCCAGAATTTCGGGACCAGCAAAATAGAGGACGAGGGTAACGGCCAGCTGATAAATGGCTTGTCCTATAATCATCTTCCACATGTTGACTGTGATGAGAGATGCCTTTTTACTCTGGGGAAGACGGTCAAGGATCTTTTCCGTTGGAGGGTCAGTGGCCAGGGCAAGGGCAGCAAAGGTGTCCATGATGAGGTTGACCCAGAGCAAATGGACAGCTCTGAGAACGGGCTTCATCTCAGGGCTGTACATGGCAGTGATAAAGGCAAGGAGCACAGCCTGTCTCTTATACACATCTCCGAGC
>NZ_JAELUG010000411.1 GCF_016429255.1 Rhizobium sp. ASV8 | reverse complement strand
GTGGTATTCCGCATGAAGATTTCCGTCTTTACGCCCTTACCCGAGACAGTACAGCTCGAAAGGCCTCCCTCATGATTGGATGCAGAGTTTCGCGCGAAAAACATCGAATAGATGACTGAGTCCCCAAAAAGCCGGTTTGGCATTTTTGTCTCCGGAAAAAATGTATAATAAATGCTGTATTTGCTGTTCGTCACTGCCTTACCTTTGTCGTCAATGAAAATTCGGCTTTTCCCAAGCCGAAAGCTGACAACTTAAACCGCATATGAACTTGCATGAAAGACAGTTTTTTCTCGAAAGTACCTCTGTTGCACTGCAGTAATAGCAAAGCACTGCCAATGACAGTGTCTTAGACACAGTCATCTGGGCGGACGCCACACGCCGTGAAGCAGCTTCACGACGTATGTTTCCTCTTATGTTTCTGTGTTAGTCAGCAAGCTTTTACTTTTTTATTATAAAAATATCTAATATTTTACC
>NZ_JAELUG010000042.1 GCF_016429255.1 Rhizobium sp. ASV8 | reverse complement strand
CATGGCCCGAGCTATCCGCGAATGCCAGTATGATCGCCCGACGATCGCGGCCCGCATGGCTCAATATCTCGGCCTATCAGCGATCAGCAAAGCCGCGCTCGATGCCTACACGGCCGAGAGCAAGACCGGTCACGACGTAACCCTGATCCGCTTCACCGCCTTTGTACATGCGACCGGCGCTCTCTGGCTCTGGGATGAGGTTGCATCCGTCCAGGGCGTCACCGTCCTGATCGGCGACGAAGCGCGCCTAGCTGAAATCGAGCGGCTTCGCCAGGAGCGCAAGCGCATCGAGGCGGAAATCCGCCGCCAGAGTTCCCGGCCCGTCGCCCTGGTCAAGCGGGGGCTCTGATGGCCGGGAAGATTTCCATCATCGGGCAGATTGCCGAAGTCGAGCGTGAAATCGCGCAGCGTCAGCAGAACTACGCCAAGTTGGTTCGCGAGGGGAAAATGAGGAAAGAGGAAGCCGACATGTTGATGGCCCGCATCTATGCGGTGCTGGCGACTTTGCATTTCTGCCGGGAACATGAAGCCGACATCCGCGCCTACATGGCCGCAAGGAAGGGAGCCTCGGCATGAACGAGTTCCTTTCCTTCAACGAACTCCTGGCACTCTCTCTCCCTGGCTTGCCGCCCTCTCTCAGCGGCTTCGCAAAGAAGGCGAAAGCCGAGGGGTGGCGCTCAAATCCTGCCCTTTTTTGCAAGGCCGAGGGCCGCGAAGGCGGCGGCGGTTTCAAGTACCACGTTTCCCTCTTGCCGAAGGAAGCCAGGGATCGCCTCAACTTCATTTCGACAGACACGTCCGAAGCCGACACCAAGGCGGTGAAGGTCCGGAAGAATGCACTTTGGGCGCGCTTCAACAAGCTCTCGAAGGACCATAAAGCCATCTGTGAGGCACGTTTGAAGGTGCTTCGCCGCGTCGAGGAGCTGGTGCGCGATCGGTCCATCCGTCGCGAAGCCGCCGTCGCCATGGCCACCTTCGATGCAGGCGTCCAGAAGTCGGCATATTACGAGTGGCGCAAGATGACGGAAGGTCTCGACCCCGAGGACCATCTGGCGGCGCTTGCACCCGATTTCGCGGGAAATGACGGCACGGCTCCCGATCTGCTGGAATGCCATCCCAAAGCCTGGGAAGCGCTCATGTCGGATTACCTTCGGCCCGAGAAGCCCGCCTTCTCTGTGTGCTACCGCCGTGTTGTCAGCGCCGCTAAGAAGAAGGGGTGGGCACCAATCCCGTCAGAGCGCACCTTGCGTCGCCGCATGGAAGCCCATGTCGGCAAGGCCGCGCTTCTCCTGAAGCGTGAGGGCAAGGATAAAGCCCGCAGCCTCATCCCGGCACAACGCCGCAGCCGCGCCCACTTCCATGCAATGGAAGCCGTCAATATGGACGGTCACAAGATCGACGTGTTCGTTGATGTGCCCTGGTCGAAAAAGCCGGTGCGCTTCTATCTCATCGGCATTCAGGATCTCTTCTCAGGCTTGATCCTTTCGCACCGGTTGGCCGAGGCCGAGACGTGGGAAGCGGTGCGCCTGGTCATCGGCGGCATGGTCGAACGCCACGGCATTCCCGAAACCATGTATATCGACAACGGCAAAGCCTTCGCGTCGAAGTGGATCAGCGGTGACGCGGTGCGGCGCTTCCGTTTCAAGGTGAAGCCCGAAGACCCTCGCGGCCTTTTGACCACGCTCGGCATCCAAGTCCACTTCACCCGCCCATATGCTGGTCAGTCGAAGCCGATCGAACGCGCCTGGCGCGATCTCGCGGAACTGATCTCCAAGCATCCATTCTGCAGCGGCGCCTACACCGGCAACAAGCCGGATGCCAAGCCCGAAAACTACATGACGCGCGCAATCCCCTACGAGGATTTCCGCCGCCACGTCGCCGAGCAGATCGAGGAACACAACAATCAGGAAGGCCGTCGCGCCGAGAATTGCCGAGGCCGCAGCTTCCAGCAAACCTTCGAAGCCAGCATGAACGCGCCTTCCACCATCGTCCGCGTTCCGACTGCCGCGCAATCGTCACTCTGGCTGCTCGCATCCGAGGCCATCACGACGAAGAAGGGCAGTGGCGAAATCCATTACCAGGGCAACCGCTATTGGAATGTTGCCCTTAACCAGCACGCGGGCACCAAGGTCGTGATCCGCTTCGATCCGGACGCGCTGCATGCGCCAGTGAAGGTCTACGACCTGAAAAACCGCCTGATCTGCGAGGCGAAGTGCATCGAGAATACCGGCTTCGACAATGTCGACGATGCCCGCATGCATGCTCGCGCGGTCAAGAACCATATCAAGGCCGTCCAGCAGGTCGCCGATGCGCACGCCACACTGACCGCGCAGCAACTCGGCGAAATCTACTATCGGGGCGACAAGCCTAAAGCTGCCGAGCCAGAGAAGATCAGGCCCACGGTCACGCGCCTGGTCACCAGCGGCAACCTTGCCCTGGCACCCACGCCAGCGACAGCCGACGCGATCAGCGAACAGCATTTTGAAACCCTATTCTCCCGCGCCCTGGGCATCGTCCAGGCGAACGGGGTCATTGAATTTCCTTCGGGAAATGCGCCGGTGAGTACTGCGTCCGGCGTTCCAGCAGAGCCGAAAAGTAGTGCGTACGGTTCCGGAAAAAAGAAGGGCGGGAAACCCGCCCAATAATCAGCCCCTAAGGGCGTCACACGGAGCCATTGTAAATGAACATGCATACAAGCACAAGCCAGCCGAAAACATGGGAACGCCCGTTGCGCGCTCCCGAGGCTGGCGGGAATAAATCGCAGGCCGACGTCGAGTTGTGGCGTCAGCTGGTGGATCGCATCATATCCGTTGGCAAAACCTACGGATGGACCAAGGCCGAGGTCGCACGACGCATCGGCATGCCGGACGGCACCTTCAGCCAGTACTATTCGGGCAAGTACGAAGGCCGTCTGGACACCCTGAACGAGAAGGTTGAGCAGTGGCTCGACGCGCTTCAGGAAACGGCCGGTATCGCTGCCACCATCCCGGCATCGCCCGCCTACATGCCGTTGCGCGGATCACTAGAGATCTTCGAAACCCTCGCCTGGGCGCAGATCAATCCCGACTTCGTGATGATCACTCTCGGGGCGGGCATGGGCAAGACTGCAACCTGCCGCCAGTACGCCAGAACCCGGCCTCACGTCTTCCATGCCACCGTCACCGAAAGCACCAAGACCGTGCACGGATTGCTTGTCGAGCTTGCCGAGCAATTGGAAGTCCGTGAACACAATCCGGCCCGCCTAGCGCGCGCCATAGGCAACAAGGTGCGCAGATCGAGCGGCGGAACACTGCTCATTGTTGACGAGGGCCAGCACCTTGACGACGGGGCACTGAACCAGCTGCGCTACTTCGTCGACATCTACGAATGCGGCGTTGCCGTTGTTGGCAATTCGGAAGTCTACAGCCGCTTTACGAAGCATCGCACCGATCGTTCCTATGCCCAGCTGAAAAGCCGCATCGGCAAGCGTCTGCATCGTGTGCAACCCTATGAAGAAGATGTAGCAGCGTTCATTGCTTCCTGGGGTGTCGAAGATCCCGGCTGCGTCAAGTTTCTGACAGGCGTCGGCATCAAGGGCGGTGCGTTTCGCCAGATCGACAAGACCATGCGTATGGCGACCATGGCAGCGATCGGCGAAGGCTCCAACGTCGTTGAGTTGCGCCATATCCAGTCAGCCTGGAAGATGCGCGACGTGGAGGACATGGCATGATGTCCTTGGCTACAGAGCTGTTCGCGATCGCGGACGATATCAGGGAGAAATCCAACTCCAGCGCTAGTCTCGGGCCGGCTCAGCTCGACAACCTCGCCACATTCCTATCGGTGCTCGCCCGCCTCGCTCACAACCAGGAGCAAGAGCTTTCCGTCTTCCGCCTTGGCGAAGCCTGCGAAACCGGCCGCGCTGTCGTCAACGACCTAGCTTCCCAGGCACTCGGCAATCTGCTGGTCGAAGACGCCAAGGTCATTCGGCCTGATTTCGGGAGGAAGAGATGATCCCTTCCTCTCAGAAGCTCGCAACTCTCCGTGATGCACTGCTCGGCAACGCGGTCGCGGGCGGGAGCATCCAGCCCAGGGTGACTGGCGATATCTGCGCTCTCCTCGACTACATCATTGCCGATGTTGAGCAGATGGAAAAGCGGCTAACCGGCGATCTGCCGGTTAGCGGCGACATCGAGGGCGGAAACATCGTTTCCCTGGTCGCACGCGCGCTTGCTGCTCAAGACCATCAGCCAGGAGGCACGCCATGAAAAGCGGCGTCCTCACAATCCACCTCGCAGACGCTGCCAACGAAACCACCGTGATGACTTTCGCGCTGGTCAAGCAACAGCGCCTGAAGCCAACACCGGAACTAGGCCTCCCCACTCTTGCCGACGCGATCGACGGCGTCGTTGCCGCCTGCAATCGCGTCGACAATGCACGAACTGAGAAAGGCGAACAGCTCGCCTATCGCGCCCTCATGCTTGCCGCCCGCCGACTTCGGATCGCCAGCTCGGCAAGCAAATCCTTCTCACAGAGCAAAGGTTGAAATCATGGCCGCAAAGGCAAAATCGAAATCGAAGGCAATCGCTCGGGTTCCTCAATCACGTCACGACGCGG
The DNA here is from genome assembly GCF_016429255.1 of Rhizobium sp. ASV8. Classification (GTDB taxonomy): domain Bacteria; phylum Pseudomonadota; class Alphaproteobacteria; order Rhizobiales; family Rhizobiaceae; genus Rhizobium. The sequence continues at coordinate 44,264 of NZ_JAELUG010000042.1, read as the reverse complement.
TTTGGGCTGTCGGTCGTATCGGAACGTTGCGACGGTTGATCGCTCAGCAGCAGGCGACCGCGGAGGAAAGCATTCGCATTGCGGGTGAGCTGCTGGAACAGAATACGGCTGACCTGATCACCGAACTCGCCGAACACGAGCGCGGCGTCCAGACGTGGTGCGAGGCGAACCGCAACTCTCTCACCAACGACGGCAAGGTCAAATTTCACGACTTTGGCACCGGACAGGTGAAGTGGCGAATGCGCCCTGCCAGCGTCTCGATGCGGGGCGTGGAAGCCATCATTGCGGCATGCAAGAAACTCGGCTTCAAGAAGTTTATTCGCACCAAGGAAGAGGTCAACAAGGAGGCCATGCTCGCAGAGCCTGACAAGGCTCGCCTGGTGACCGGCGTCACGATCAAATCCGCTGGCGAAGACTTTGAGATCGCACCGCTCGAAATTGCAGCTCCAAGCATATCGGCGGGAGATGCGGCATGATCACTCGCTTCGACCTGCACCAAATCCATCGAGCCGGACAGCAACAGCAACGCGGGGAGATGGTTGAGACGAAAGACGGCGAATACGTTGCATACGAAGATGTCGCGCATTTTCTGCCGCCTGCCGAGCATACCCGCAACGAGCTTGTCGGCCGGGTAGCAGCCGCGATCAATGGAGCCAATCTAGGCTGGAAGATCGTAACCACGAAGTTTCGCGGCGGAGTTCCGAGCGAATACACACTGGACATGACTGATGGTAGCGAACCGCGCGCATTCGCGGGTTGCGACGAGGCTGAGGAGTATGCGGAGCTACGGATGCTCCTGTGTCAGGCCCAAGCCGCAATCGCGGCCATGAATTCGTTTGGGTTGGACCAACTTGCTGCGGTTGCATGTTCCGTCGAGCCCGCCCTCGACGCAGCTTGGATTGCGGACTTCGCCGCCTGGAACCTTGCCACTTTTGGACCAGGCCCGCGCACGCAAGGAACGATCGACCATATCCGGAAGGAACTGGTCGAAATCGAACGTGATCCCACTGACCCGGCCGAGTGGGTCGATATCATCCTCTTGGGGCTGAACGGGCTTGTCCGCCTCGATCGCAGCCCGAATGAAATCATCAGTCTCATTCGGTCAAAGCATACGGTCAACGGAACGCGGCAATGGCCGGATTGGCGTGAAACCGACCCCCACAAAGCGATTGAGCACGTGAAGGGCGGTGCGGAATGAGCACGCCAGCTGAAACACCGCGCTGGCGCTTCAGCCACCAGGACGCGGTTCGCAAGGAACACATTTCCGCCGCGCCGGTCATCTCATCCCAATTTCCAATGGTCGATAACATCCTGTTTGACGACGCCTTCTTCTTCAGTCGCGAGGAAGTAGCGCTGCTGAAGGCTAGGCATGTTCTGTTCGCAACGAAGTTCCGCGATGAGGACAGCGACCGTTGGTATGGTGGGGTCGTCATCGCCAGCGACATCGATGCCGCGCGTGCTGTTGCCCATGGTCGCGGCCTCGGCGAGGAAGTCTTGGGGGAGTTGGTTTGATGGTGCGCTCCAGGTTCCCACTATCCCGGCTCGGCTTTGCAAGGCTGTTCGTCAATGTGGCTCGATGCCTTTTGCCAGTAGGCGAGCCGTTTATCGAGCACCTGCTCGATGCGGCCAACAGCGGCCTCAAGGGCCGCATCGCCTACGTAAAAAAATTCGGCAATGGAGAGGCCTCATGAGTTCCGCAATCGCAGCCATTCACGCCGGCTTCAAGCAGCTCGGCATTTCCGATGATGCCGATCGGCGCGCGCTCTATGCACGCATCACCGGCAAGGAACGCCTCACACTGATGCAACCACCCGAACAAGAGGCTGTCGTGACGGAACTGCGCCGCCTCGGTTTCCAGCCGGCCGCACGCCGCGCCAACGGTCGCCAGAAGCTTACGGGGAAGTTTGCCAAGAAGCTCCAGGCGCTTTGGATTGCCGCCTGGAACCTCGGTATCGTCCGTGACCGCGACGACAAGGCCATGCTGGCTTTCGTGAAACGCCAGACCGGTATCGACCATACCCGCTTCCTAGTCTACGGCGACGACGCTGCCAAGGCGATCGACGGTCTCAAAGGCTGGCTCAAACGCGAAGGCGGCGTGGGTTTCGGCAACACCAACGGTTACGAATGGCTCCGTCACGACGGCGCGAAGATCGCCTGGGCGCAATGGCAGATACTGCATCCAGGCGCGGGCATTATGGTGCGCAAAGGCTTTGACGAGGAAGTCGCCAAGCTCCTGCACGCCAATGCGCTGATCCTCGACAATCTGAAACCGAGTGAATGGCAGATCGTGATGAACGCTCTCGGCGAGCGCATCCGTGCCGGAAAGGTCGGGTCGTGATGCATAAGAGTGTTCCTTCCACCGCTGTCATGCCGCTCTTTGGCTGGCCCGAGCAGCGGGAAGTGGACGCTCTGCAGGCCAGGCGCGACGAGCTGGCGAAGCGTATCGCCAAGCTACCGCGCTTTTCCCATAAACGTATCGAGTTGGAAGTGCGCCTCAGAGCGTTGACACAACAGCAGCTCGTGCTTTCGAACAGGATCTCCGATGGCTGAAGATCTCGCGAACGATCTGATCGCGCTGCTCGGTGAGGACGGCTTCTTTTCGTTGGTAGAAGCCCACGCCGGTGTGCGCCTTTATGTTCCCGCTGATCCGTCTCGCAGCGACCTCCCGACGACGATCGGCAGTGAAGCGGCGATCCGGCTAGCCAAATCCTATCCGGGCAGCTATATAGGAGTGCCTCTGGCTCGTGAGTTTCGCGTACGCCGATACGTCCGCGAAGAAATGAGCAACAGAGACATTGCCAGGCGGCTCGGCCTGACAGAACGCGGTGTTGAACGCCTCCTGAAGCGGGCACGCCACTACAAGCCGCTGGAGACCCGGCGCAAGAAAGACCCCCGCCAAATCGAAATGTTTTGACCAAGGCGCCGACCTTTGTCGGCATGATACCCGCCGACCAGCGCAGGCATGATGGCCCCATCAAAAATAGGCTTTGATGGGGCTTTTTCATGCAAACTTTTGACGATTGGCTTGTTGCGCGCCTGGTGGCCTGGCACTTCTACAAGCCCCTCAATGGCGTATCGACGGCTCGCGCAATTAGCGTTGCGCTGACCGCGTTTCAGCAGGCAAGCAAGATAGTCGTGACGGGAACGGCAACGCCGGAAACGGTCGCCGCGCTTCGCAATGTGCCACCCGCTGGCAACTCGGTCGTGCCTCCCGTCCCGGAAGTGACGGAGCCGGCGTGGATGCGCGAAGCTCGACGCCTCATGGGCCTGAAGGAAATCCCCGGCCCGAAATCAAACCCCACCATTATCTCCTGGGCGCAGAAGCTCGGAGGCTGGATCAAGGGCTTCTACACCAACGACGATATCCCCTGGTGCGGCCTGTTCATTGCGCACTGCATTGGCGCGGCGCTCCCTTCTGAAAACATCCCTTCGAACCCGCTCGGCGCACTCAACTGGTCGACCTTCGGCCGGCGCCTGTCGGTCCCCTCTCGTGGAGCGATCCTGACGTTTCGGCGTACTGGCGGCGGTCATGTCGGCCTCTACGTTGGCGAAGATGCGACGGCCTATCACGTCCTCGGCGGCAACCAGAGCAACAGCGTCTCGATCACCCGCGTCGCCAAGGAACGGCTCGGCGCGATCCGCTGGCCGACGACCGGCGAAGCCCCTGCCGGTGGCCCGGTATTGCTGACCGCCAGCGGCGACCTCTCCAAGAACGAAGCCTAGGAGGCTCCATTGCGCATCGCATCCTTTGCGGCGGTCGCCGCACTCTCCCTTGCCGCCGTTGCCGTCACGAGCTGCGGCACCCTCGAAAAGCTTCCCGGCAAAGTCGATCAGGCGAACGGCAAGATCCAGAGCGGTCTCGCGGATCTCTGCCCGAAGGTCGAAACGGCTCACCTCGGCTTCGCCTTCCTGAAGGCGATTTTCAAGATCCCGCAGTCTGTCATCGATGCAGAAGCGGACGCTTACACAGCCGCCGAGGAATTCTGCCGCGAGCCTTCATCCGTCACGCTGCAAACCGCGCCGCAGAAGGTGCTCGATGCGCTGAACAAGATCAACGCCGCCCGCGCCAAGGCAGGCGGTTCCAACTGACCTTCTCACAACCCCCTAGGAACCCAGATGAACAAGTTCTTTTCTGCAGTCGAGCAGCATTTCCCGCTGCGGTTTTTCCTCTTTGCCAGCGCGGCAGTCCTCTTCGTCAGTGTCGGCACGCTGTTCGCATTCGCAGCCGATGCAACAGCACCCGCCGAAAGCCCATCGCTGACCTCTGTCATCATCTCGTACGGCCTCCCATTAGCCGAGGCTCTCTTCAGCGTCCTGGCGACATGGATCATTACCCAGATCATCCGGCTGCTTAACGTCACCGACCAGACAAAACGTCTGCAGATCGAAGCCGAGTTGCGCCACGTTCTGCACTTCACCGTGGAAAATGGTCTGCGTTGGGCCTTTGCCAAAGCCGGGGTCTCCCCGTCGCTTTCACCCAGCGCCGAGATCCTGGCGGACGCCCTCTTCTACACGAAGGGGAACAGCCCTGAAGCCGCGTCGAAGGCGGGAGACGATGCCATCAACCGGATCATCGTTGCGAAGCTTCACGACATGACCAACTGGTACGGCACCAAGCCGTCATCCATCGATGGCAACGCAACTGCGACCAGTGCACCGGCCGGCTGATGTCAGAGCAGGATTTCGAGCTGGCCGAGCTTCGGGCCGAACAGGAGCGTAACGCCAGTGTTGGCGAAGTGCGGGCACAACTCGCCCGCACTGGAACACGTGAGTGCCGCGACTGCGGCTGCACGATCTCGCTGGCGCGTCGTCGCGCATATCCATCGGCAACCCGGTGCGCCGAATGCCAGGCCGACTTCGAACAGGAACAGAGGTGCCGCTGATGGACATCCAAACCTTCGTCATTTGGTCCACCGCCGTCCTGTCGGTGGTCGCCATTCTCGGGCACCTCAAAACCTTCTTCGGCAGTGGCGAGGCAGCGAATTCCAAGGCGCTCGAAGGGCACGGCGAAAAGCTGATCGATCTCGATCGCCGCGTCCAGAAGGTCGAGAACGACCTCACCCATATGCCGGATGCCGAGACCACCCATCGTCTGGAAATCACGCTTGAGAGAATGGCCGGCCGTCTCGACACCATGGACGAGCGGCTCAAGCCGATCGCCGCAACCAACCTGAGACTGCAAGACTATCTTTTGGAGCACGCTGACAAATGAGCATGGCCACACTGATGGAAGAAGAAGCTCGGCTGGCAATCCTTAAGGAGCTGGCCAAGGAGGACAACAACGCGATTTCCTCCGCCAGAATGCAGATTTATCTTCTGACGCAACTGTTGATCGATAAGCCACGCGAGTGGGTGGAAGCGCAATACGGTTTCCTGAAGGACATGGGCGCGGTCACCATCGTCCAGGCCGACACCGTCAAGATCGCTCGTCTTGCCAAGCGCGGGGAGCTTCACCTCCAAAACATGATCAGCATCCCCGGTGTGCTGTCCCCTACTGCAAGAGGCTGACCCATGACGGCGAAAGGGCGTGGCTGGTTGTCGTCGATCGACAGGCTACCGGAAGAGTGTCAGCCAATCGTGAGCTGGGCTGCGAAAGCGCTGGCTGACATGGATCGCACCCAGGTCGATGTCTATAGCGAGTTCAAGGCCAAGTTGATCGCGCTGCAGGGCGAGCAAGGTCTTGATTTCGACATCCCTCATTTTCGCAGCTTCAGCCGCTACTCCGTGCGCCTGGCCGCACTTTCGAAAACGGTCGAGCAGGCCCGCCAGATCGCCACCACTCTTGCCGATCGGTTCGATGCGGCTGGCTCTGATGACCTGACCATTGTAGCCGCCGAAGCGCTCAAGTCACTCGTATTGGAAGCGGCCATGATGGCGACCGGTGGCAAGCTCACCTCGAAAGCCGCCAACGAATTTTCAAGCGCGCTGAAGAACCTTGCTGCCGCACAGACGACCAGCGCCAATCGTCGCTTAAAGATCGAAGCCGAAGAGAAGGCCCGCAAGATCGAGGCCGACATGAAGGACAAGGCCGAGAAAGCGCTCGACGTTCTGTCGAACGAACCCGGCATTTCGAAGGAAGCTATCGCCCGCGCCCGTCGCGAGTTCCTTGGCGTTCGTCCGAAGAAGAAGGACGCAGGCAGCAATGGTTGAACTGCCCAAGGGCGAATGGAAAGACCCGCCTGTCCTCGCCCGCGATCCCGTCGACCTCATCGCCGAGCTGCCGCGAGGTGGCGACATTCCGGACGACCTCGATCCGCTTGCGGATGGCATCCTGATGGAACACCAGAAGGAATGGATTGCCGACGATAGCGATCTCAAGGGATGCGCCAAGGGACGCCGGACCGGCATAACGTTCGTTGAAGCTCTCGACCATACGCTGATCGCCGCAGCGCAACGTTCGGCCGGTGGCCAGAACTGCTTCTATATTCCCGACAGCAAGCCGAAGGGTCGAGAGTTCATCGGCTATGCTGCCCACTTCGCGAAGACCGTTGCGAAAGAGTTGCTGACGATTGAGGACGGGATCTTCTTTGACCAGCGCGCGGACGGCACGACCGCAGCCATTGCCAGTTTCATCATCCGGTTCGCCTCGGGCTTTCGTATCGAAGCGCTGTCATCGCGCCCGGAAAACATTCGTGGTCTGCAAGGCGTCGTCTGCATCGACGAGGCTGCCTTCCATCGCGATGTTCGCGCGGTCATCGACGCGGTCGCTGCCTTGCTAATCTGGGGCGGCAAGGTTCGCGTCATATCGTCTCACAACGGCATCAACAATCCGTTCAACGAGCTGATCAAGGAAGCCCTTGCCGGAAAGAACGGCTTTAACATCCACACCTATTCATTTGGCGACGCGGTCAGGAACGGCCTGTTCAAACGCGTCTGCCTGATCAAGGGCGAGGAATGGTCGCAGGAAAAAGAACACGAGTGGGAAAAGAAGATCCGCTCGGCCTACGGCACGCGTACCGCCAAGATGAAACAGGAGCTGGACGCCATCCCGGCCGAGGCCGAGGGCGCCGCGCTGACCCGCGTGCTGATCGAGCGCTGCATGAGCGCCGACCTGCCCGCCGTGGTGCGCTGGGACCGCCCCGACGAATTCAAGAACCTGGACGATTTCGAGCGTGCCGAGCAGGCTTCGGAATTCTGTGAAGGCATTTTGAAGCCTCTTTTAAAGGCGCTTAATCCCGATCGGGAGCATAGTTTTGGCGAAGACTTCGCCCGCTCCGGCGATAAGACCGCCGTCGTCGTCTTCGAAATCGGCAATGATCTCATTCGCCGCGCGCGCCTGGTCGTCGAGCTGAAGAACATCCCGTTCGACCAGCAGCGCGACATCCTCTTCTATATTGGCGATGCCTTGCCTCGCATGATCGGCGGCGCGCTCGATGCGCGCGGCAATGGCCAGTACCTTGCGGAAAAGGCCCGCCAGCGGTGGGGCGAATGCATCCAGGAAGTGATGCTCTCGGCCAAATGGTATGCGGCGAACATGCCAGCCTACATTGAAGCCTTCAGCGACAAGTCGCTCTTGTTTCCCAACGACGCCGACATCCTGGCCGATCACCAGGCGCTCGCCTACGTCAACGGCATCATCAAGGTGCCGGACGAACATTCCAGCAAGGGCGCTGACGGATACGACCGCCACGGTGACACCGCGCCGGCCGGCGCGCTCGCCTGGTTCGCATCCACTCTTGAGGCGATCGCCTACGACTACGAAACCGACCGCAAGCCCGCTGATGACCAACGTGGCCATAACGGTGGCCCGCCGCTCGATGACGACGATCGCCGCTACACCACTGACATTTATTTGAGAGGTTCGCTCTAATGGGTACCATCGCGTCCGTCATCGACTGGCTCGGCCGTGTCATCACCGGTAAAGACCTGACCGAAGAACAGGGTGGCCCGACCGTGGGCGGCGTGCGCCAGCCGTTCTCCGGACATCCTGCAGATGGCATGACGCCGATCCGTCTTGCCAGCATCTTGCGTGCCGCCGACCAGGGAGAACCGGAAGCCTTCTTCGAACTGGCGGAAGATATTGAAGAGCGGGATCCGCACTATCTCGCGCAGCTCGCCACGCGAAAGCGCTCGGTTGCGCAGTTGCCGATTTCGGTCAAAGAGGCGTCCGACAGTCCGGAGCATAAGAAGCATGCCCAATTCGTACGCGACTGGATCGAGCAAGGCATTCTGCGATCCAGCCTGTTCGACATGCTCGATGCGATCGGCAAGGGCGTATCGGTGTTGGAGATCGATTGGAGGTATCACAACGGCCATACATGCCCAGCCGCGTTGACCTGGCGAACACAGCGCTGGTTTACCTTTGATCGCGCGGATGGCGAAACCTTGCTGCTGCGCGACAATGCGGGAAACCTTCCGCTTGTTCCCCACAAGTTCATCATCCACCGTTCCAAGGCCAAGTCCGGCCTGACCGTCCGCTCCAACATCGCCCGCGTCGCGGTGTGGTGCTGGATGTTCAAGAGCTTCACGGTCAAGGATTGGGCGGTCTTCTGCCAGAACTATGGCCAGCCGATCCGCATTGGCAAATACGGCCGTGGCGCGACCGAAGCGGAAAAGGATGTCTTGTGGCGCGCGGTCAGCAGCATTGCCGGCGACTGCGCCGCGATCGTGCCGCGCGAGATGATGATCGAGTTTCACGAGGTCGCGTCCAAGGGCGCCTCAACCGACATGTACGAGCGTCGCGCCGACTGGCTGGATCGGCAGGTGTCAAAGCTCGTCCTCGGCCAGACGACCACGACGGACGCCGTCGCCGGTGGCCATGCCGTATCCCAGGAGCACCGCCTGGTGCAGGAAGACATCGAGCGATCCGACGCACTCGACGGTTCCGACACCCTCAACATGCAGCTTGTCCCCAACCTCATTGCCTTCAACTTCGGGCCACAAGACAAGTATCCGACGATCCACATCGGCCGGCCTGACGAAGTGCCGCTGGACGTCTTTGCCGGTGCCTTTGACAAACTCGCCAAGCATGGCCTGACCGCCGAGGCGAGCTTCTTGCGCGACCGCCTCGGCATCCCCGCGCCAAAACCTGATGCCGAGTTGGTTGGCGGTCGCATCGCCAGTCCGCTATTCGGCAGTCAGCCAGAACCGAAGAGCGCACGCCAAAACAGGAAGGCCCTGCAGGCGATGTTCGACCGGCTCTTTGACGGCACCCACGCTCGCCAGACGCCGGACGAGATTGTCGATCGGCTGACTGAGCGCCTGGAACAAGATGCAGCCGGCGCGATGAGCGGCATGGTCGACGAGGTCAAAGCCGTGCTCATGTCCGCCACCGATCTGCGCGACGCGGCCGAGCGTCTTGCCGACCTCGATCTGTCGGCCGACGAACTGACCGAAGCGATGGCCAGAGGCATGGCTCTCGCGCACCTGGCCGGCCAAGCGTCATTGCTCGACGACATCGCGGGACGTTCATGAATAGCGGCCCACAGACGCGCAAAGGCATGCTTGACCGCCCGATGATCGCAAAGATGTTCAAAAGCGCGTCAGCGGCCTTTGAAAGTGCTTCGAAATCGATGGTGGTGGGCGTTGCCCTGATGGCATCGACCCTCAGCGCCGTCTCGCTGCCCTTTGATGAGGCGATCGACTTCCTGAAGCAGAAAGTCGCAACGACCACGGATGGCTTCCGTGATGTCTGGGATGCGGCCCATAGCAAGATGTTCATGGTGGCCGGTGCCAATAAAAAGGCGCTGGTCGACGACTTCAAGTCCGAGATCCTGAAGGCTCTCGAAAAGGGAACCACGCTCGAGGAGTTCCGCGCCGGCTTCGACGACATCGTCAAGCGTCATGGCTGGTCTTACAACGGCGATCGAGGCTGGCGCACCAGGACGATCTTTGAGACGAACCTGCGCACTGCCTATGCGGCGGGTCGCTATGCGCAGATGACCGAGCCGGATACGCTCGCGACGTTTCCCTATTGGCAGTACCACCATTCCGGCGCGATCCACCCCCGCCTTCAGCACAAGGCCTGGGACGGCGAGGTGTATCCCGCGAATGATCCCTTCTGGACGGTTGCCTATCCGCCGAACGGCTATGGCTGCGGCTGCTTCGTCACTCCGGTTTCACGCGGCGGGCTTCGTCGCATGGGCAAGGCCGGTCCCGATCGCGCTCCGGATCTCGACCAGCTCGGCACGGATCAGCCACGCGGCGTCGACCCGTCCTTTGCCTACAACCCTGGCATGGCCTGGCTGTCGCAGACTTCGCCAGGGCCGAAAGCCGTCACGGCGGATGAGGCCAACATTGCCGCCTTCGTCACTTCGTCCTTGAAGGGCAAGTGGCCGGATGGCAGCTGGACACCTGTCGGCGTGACCAGCGGCAAATCCGCGACCACCCTCAAGGTGCCAGCCGGTACGGAGCTGCGCTTACCAGCCGCGACGATCCGCGCCAACGCCGACAATGATGTCTCGCCCGATGCATACGCCCTGGTGCCTAAACGCCTCCTGAAAAACGGTCGCATCAAGCGTGACAGAAAGACTGGTGCGGTTTCCCTGGTGGGCGATATCGACGGCCGGCACTGGATTGCCGACATTGATGTCATCGAGACTGGCAACCGTCATCAGGTGCAAATCCAGTCGCTCCGATCGGAGCCGTCCAAATGACCGGCGCATCGATCTCCGTCACCATCAACGATGCAGGGGTGCGCCGCGCCTTCGATACGCTCTCGCGTCTGATGACCAATACGCGGCCAGTCATGGCGGCGATCGGTACCGAACTGGTCGCATCGACCCACATGCGCTTCGTCAGCCAAAAGGATCCGGACGGCCAGCCCTGGCACATCCTCAATACGGAATACGCCAAGGACAAGCGCAATTCCCGTATCCTGACCGAGAGCGGCCGGCTTCGCGACAGCATCAATTCCCGGCCTGGTAACGATCACGTCCTGGTCGGCACCAACGTCATCTACGCCGCCCCTCATCAGTTCGGGGCGGTGATCGTTCCTAAGTCGGCCTCGCACTTGTTCTTCCGGATTGGTGGCGAAATGGTCGCCGCGAAAAAGGTGACCTTGCCCGCTCGCCCGTTCCTCGGTATATCCAGTGACGACCAGACCGCCATTGCGGAGATCGTCTTCGAGTTCGTCGATCGCTACGCCGGCCCGCGCTAAACTCCCTTTTTGATACCGCTCCAGCTTTGCTGCCGTCTTTGGTCGGCATGATATCGCGTCGCCGCGCGTGGCATTTCTCGTGCCATGAAAACAGCGATCAACTCTCTCATTGTTGCCCTGATGCAGACCGGCGCAGACGTGCCGGAATGGCTGCACATCCTGCCGGCCGCCGAGTTTACCGGCGCTGACGGCCGTGGGCCTTACGCCAAGCCAGACATGGACGCGTTGATCGCGCTGTTCAACAAGGAAGGCCAGCGCCTCCCCGTCGACGAAAACCACTCCATTGATCTCGCTGGCAAGCAGGGTCATCCGTCGCCAGCGCGCGGCTGGATCGTTGAGCTGCAGAAGCGCGAGGATGGTCTCTATGGTCGGGTCGAATGGACCGACGCTGGCCAGGCGCTCGTTGCCGGCAAGTCTTACGGCTACCTCTCCCCGGTTTTCCTGCACGGCCAGACCAAGCCCTACAAGGTCGCGAAGATGCTGCGCGTCGCGCTCACCAACGACCCGAACCTCACCTCCCTGAAATCCCTTCACTCACAAGAGGACAACACCATGCTTGAAGAACTGCGGAAGGCGCTCGGCCTTCCGGAGACCGCCGACGAGGCCGCCATCATGGCAGCCGTCAAGGCGGCTCATGCTGCGCAGACGGCCCAGGCCGCTCTGATGGCCCGCGTGGCCGAGGCTGCCGGCGTTCCCGCCGACACCGCTCCCGATGCTCTCGTGACTGCGATCCAGTCGAAGGGTAGCGCTGACAGCGCCGGCCTTACGGGCCAGCTCGTTGCGCTCCAGTCGCAGGTTTCGCAGTTGACGACGCAACTCACCTCCGTCGCGACGCAGACCGCGAAGGAAAAGGCCGAAACCGTGATCGGTGCTGCCATCGAGGGCGGCAAGATCATTCCGGCGCTGAAGGATCACATGATTGCCCGCCACCTGAAGAACCCTGCCGAGGTCGAGGCGGAGATCAAGCTGATGCCGTCGATCAATGCCGGTGGCATTGGTGAACGCGATCTGCCTCGGGCTGGCGAAACCGCAACTTCGGAAGAGCTGAACGTCGCTGCCATGATGGGCGTCGATCCGGAGGCCTTCAAGAAGCAGCACAAGGCGCTGTTCGGAAAGGATCTCTGACATGACCGCAAGCACAGACATTCGCCGCAAATGGCGACCAGGTGACCGCTACGGCTATCCGGCATTGTCGGGCGTGAGGATCTTCGGCGGTGCCATGGTGGGCGTGACTGCTGCCCTCGCAGCTGTCCCGGCCGGCCACGCCAGCGCCGTCGCGCTGATCGGCTTCGCAGAGGAGAGCATCGACAACCGGAACGGCGCGACAGGCGATTGGCTGGTCAACGCGAAGAAGGGCGTCACGCAGATCCCGCTCTCTGGTGCCACGGCCGCCGACATCGGCAAGCCCGTCTACGCGTCGGCCGACGACACCTTCACGCTGACGGCCGGTGCCTTGCTCCAGGCCGGCACTCTCCACGCAATCGACGCCGATGGCGTCTGGCTCAAGACGCTCTAGAGGACGCAATGGATATCAACCTTACCAACCTGCGCGGCATCTACACGTCGCTGTCGACCATCTTCAACCAGTCGCTCGGCGCAACCGAAACCTTCTACAATTCGGTCGCCATGACGGTTCCTTCGACGACGGCGGCAAACGAGTATCCGCGCCTCGACGACCTGCCCGGCTTCCGCGAATGGATCGGCGATCGCGTTGCCCTCGATGTCGGTGCCGACCTCTACTCAATCCGGAACCGAACCTTCGAGAAGACGCTCGCCATCAAGCGAGAGAAGATCCAGGACGATCAAATTGGCATCTTCTCGACGCTCGCGGCTCAGTACGGACAGGATGGCGCGTCGTTTCCCGACACCCTCGTCTGGCCGCTGTTCAAGAAGGGCGAAAGCACGGCCTGCTACGATGGCCAGTATTATTTCGACACCGACCACCCCGGCTACAACGAGCAGGGCAATTTGATCTCGGTATCGAACTACACGCCTGGCGCCGGGCCTGCCTGGTATCTCATTGACGATACTAAAGTCGTCAAGCCGATGATCTGGCAGACGCGCAAGCCGATCCAGCTGACGCAGATGTTTTCTGAGACCGACCCGAACGTCTTCTGGCGCAACGAGTATGTCTGGGGTGCGGACACGCGCGGCAATGCCGGCTTCGGCCTGTGGCAGCTCGCTTACAAATCGAAGGCCGACCTTAGCAAGGTCAACTATCTGGCCGCCCGCACAGCCATGCAGTCGATCCGCAAGCGCAGTGGCGAAATCATGCCTATCCGTCCGGCAACCCTGCTCGTCCCACCGACGCTCGAAGACCAGGCGCGCAACATGGTGGAAGCCGCTCTCATCAACGGCGGCGAAACCAACGTCTGGGCGAAGACCGCAAAGGTCGTCGTCATTCCGCATCTCGCCTGATCGCCCAGGCGGTTGCGGCGACCGCCGAAGCGTGACCGCCAGCAACTCTTCTCCCGTTGCTGGCGGGCTTCCGGAAATCGGCGTGATCGCCGCTTTCCCGAAACCCGAAGAAGGAACCCCGCATGTCGAAAATTCAGATCATCTGCACGCAGCCAGGCATCCGTCGCAACGGCGTGCAGCATCCCGCCTCAGCCATCTATGACGAAGACGAATGGACGGCAGAGCAGCTGGAAGCTTTCAGGGCAGACCGCGCATTCATCGTGCAGCCGGTTTCCGGCCCTGGCGTCGCGGCATCCGAGGCAACGATCGCAACCGAGGTCGAACGTCGTGTCACTCTGAAAAGCTCGGAGTTGCAGGCTGGCTTCAATAAGGCTGTTTCCGACGCGGTCGCCGAGAAGCTGGCGACCATCAAGGCAGCGTCCGACAACACCATCGACGATCTCGGCAGGAAGCTCGACGCAGCAAACACCACGATTGCCGATCTCCAGAAGCAGCTGGAAGCCGCAACCGTGTCCCAGGGCGACGGCGCTGGCAAGTCCTCGCCCAAGAAATAACCCCCCGAGAGCAGGCCAAGACGGCGGGGCAATCCGGCCCCGCCGTCACCCTACCCAGGAGACAAGACGTTGTACGCAACCGTCGCAGACATGATCAAACGCTTCGGCGAAACGCAGATCATCCGCCTGTCCAGGCCGGAAGATCGTACCGCCGAGACGGTTGACGAGGTCAAGGTGAATGAAGCCCTGGTCGACGCCACGTCATTGATCGACGGCTACATTCGCGGGCGGTATTTCGCGCCGATCGCACAGCCGCCCGCCGAGATCATTCGCGCCGCCTGCATCCTCGCCCGCTACGACCTGGCCGATGGCGAACACACCAGCCCGACCACGGAAATGACGAAGTCACGCGACGACGTTGTTGCCTGGCTGAAGGGCGTTGCCAACGAGACGATCCACCTCGATCTGCCACTGGCCGAGCCGACCGGCCGCGATAACGTCGGCTCCGGCCCGCGCATCTCCGATCGCACCCGCCTCGTCACCCGCGATAACTTCTGGTGAGCGCGATGGACCTTCAATATCAGCCCGTCCGCATGATGGAGCCAGCGATCGTCGAGCGGCTTCGCATCGCCTTTCCCGAGAAGACATTTCTCATCGAGCGCGTTCCTCCGAACATGACGCTCCGCGAGTTCGACCGCGTCAGCCGCGCATCTCCCTTTATCGGGCTTGCCTGGATGGGCATGAAGCCGGACAGCAACAGCGGGCGGCAGTTGAAGGGCAAGATGCTCTGGCGGCTCTTCCTCATTTTCAAGGCTTCAAGCGGCCTTGAAACCCGCTTCAAAGGTGACGCGAAGGGCCTCGGCCTGGACGCCATGGTCGATGTCGCGGCGGTCCTGCTGCATGGCATTCCCTTCGATGGCATTGGCCTGTCGAGCGTGACCGCCGCCAACGCCATCACCGCCGAGGGCATCATGGACGAAGGCGTCGTTCTCGCCCAGGTGGATTTCGAGATCGACTTCATGACCTCGCCCGCGCCCTACAAGCTGAAGACGATTGCCGACTTCAAGGGCCTCAACATCACCTGGGCTGTCGCCGATGGCGTCGAAGGCAGTCCGGAAATCCCGCAAATCATCAACACGGCCGAGGAGTAGACCATGCCGTTTCTCAAACCCGGCAAAGGCCGGACGATGTTTCAACCGGACGGACAGCCCTGGCCGGCCGAGGGAATGGACGCACCGAACAACTTGTTCGTGCGCCGTCGCGTTCGCGATGGCGACCTGGTCGACGCGGAACCGCCCGCCGCCGAGCAGCCGGCCGAGGAGCTGCAGACCGAAGAGCCGGCCACCGGCAAAGGCAAAGGAGCTAAGTAATGGACTTCAACGAGATCCCGCTGGACTGGCTTGAACCCGCCACCCTGATCGAAATCAAGGCGAACTATCAGAACATCGGCGTTTTGCCTTATCCGGAAAAGGTCGTGCTGATCGGCCACAAGCTTGCTGCCGGCACGCTGGCACCTGGCCAGATCGTCCAGATCACGCGCGGCGAAGAAGGTATTGCCTATTTCGGCCAGGGCTCGATCGGTGCTGAGATGGTCGCCGCGTTCCGCAAGGCCAACAAGACGACGCCATTCTATGTGACCGCGCTTGCCGATGCAGCCGGCGCGACCAAGGCGGCCGGCAAGTTGACCTTCACCGGTACCGTGCCGGTTGCCACGGTCCTGCGCTTCAAGATCGCCGGTCGACAGGTTCGCATCACCGTGCGCGCCACCGACACGGCCGCTGCCATGGCCACCGCGCTTGCGGCTGCCATCAATGCGGATCTCGCCAATGTGGTCACCGCTGCAGCGGCGCTCGGCGTCGTCACCTGCACGGCCAAGAGCGGCGGCGAAGTCGGAAATGACATCGTCCTGAAGGTTGACGTGAAGGCGCAAGCCTTGCCGCCGAGCCTCACGGTTGCCATCGACCCCATGGCGGGCGGTGCAGGCAACCCGCTCGTCCAGGCGGCGCTCGACACGATCGCCAACACCTGGTTCACCAAGGTGCTGACACCGTGGAGCGATCCGACCAACATGGCCGCGATGGCGCAGTGGGTGGCGGATCGCTATGTCGCGACCGCGAAGCTCGACGTGCATGCCTTCGTCGCCAAGAACGGCACGTTCGGCCAGCTCACCACGTTCGGCAATCTGACGAACTCGCCATTCGTGACCGCCATGGGTCTGAAGAATTCGCCGACCAGTTCGTGGAATTATGCAGCCGCCGCATGTGGTCTCGCCGCCTTCCACCTGACGAACGATCCGGCCCGCCAGCTCCGCTCGCTCGTGCTGCCTGGTGTCGAGGCTCCGGACGAAATCGACCAGTTCGAAGAGACCGAACAGAACCTGCTTCTGGCCAACGGGATCTCGACGTTCGACCATCTGTCCGATGGCACCACGACGATCTCGCGCATGGTGACGACCTACAAGACGTCGTCGCTCGGCATTCCCGATCGCGCCTGGTTGGACATCATGGTCCCGGCCACGATGAGCCGCATCCGCTACGATTGGTCAGCCTACATCAGCCTGATGTATCCGCGTTCCAAGCTCGCCGAGGATGACAGCGCCGCCGCCTTTGCCACCAGCTACGACGACGATGGTGCGGTCGATACCGCCGTCGTGACGCCTGGCCGGATGAAAGGATCCTGGGCGGCTCGCTGCAAACTCTACGCCAAGAGGGTCTGGATCGAGGACATGCAAAAGACGGTCAAGCAGAGCGTGTTCGCGATTTCTCCTGACGATCGCAACCGAATGAATGCGCGTCAGCAAGTCAAGATCGTCGGCAACTTGATGGTCTTTGCCTCCTCTCTTGAATTCCAGGTCTAACCGGAAAGGAACAAACCCATGCAGACTTTGGGTATCGTAGACATCGTCTACAAAGGGGTGAACATCCCTATCGAAAAGGGCGCGGAAATCCGCCCTGGCGGCATCAAGAACAATCCCGTCGTCGTCGGTCGAAAGACTGGCTTCGCCCAGGAAGTCCAGGGATCGTTGGTGACCGGCACCACGAGCCTGGTCGCGGGCCAGAGCTGGCGCGCGCTGTTCACCAGAGGCGAAGGCGAACTGCAGGTTCGCTGCGATACCGGCCAGACCTTCGTCATCGATGACGCATTTTACTCCGGCGACATCCCCACGATCGCCGGTGGTGAGGGCGGCAAGATCAAGCTGCAGTGGGAAGGTTCTGAAGCAGAGGAAATCCTAGGATGAAGACGCCGACCAAAACCGTGACGATCGACCTCAATGAAGACGAGGACACCCGGACCGGAACCACGATCGTCAACGAAGATCGTCCGATCGCGCTGCCTTCGTCCAACCCCGATGTCGTCAACGAGGACGCCGACCCGCTCGACAAGCTTCCGGATCATGCCGTGAAGAACGACGATGGCTCGGTGACACTGCGTCTCTTTTATCCAAAAAAGCTGACCACCATGAAGAACGGACAGGTCAGAGAACGCGAGTTCAACGAGCTGACGTTCCATCGCCTGGCCGGCGCGGACCAGCGCGCGATCGGGGCGGCGTCCGATGGCATGATGAACATCGTCGCCTTGGCACGTTCGGCCCGGCTCAACCAGGCGGTCATGAACGCGCTCTACGACAAGATGGATGCTGCCGACATCAATGACGCCGGCCGGGTGCTCAGCCATTTTTTGACGAATGGCCCGAAGACTGGGCGCTAATGCTTGGTGCCATCGCTGATGGCACCGGCTTCTCTGCGGCCGAGATCGAGAGCTTCGATGTCGACCGCATAATCTTCTGGTGGAACTGCCTGATGGGATGGCGGGCAAGCGTCGCCCCAAAATCGGAGAGCTGAATGTCCTCACGTTCGATGGCCCTGGACGTCCTCGTCCGTCTGAAAGATCAGCTCTCCGGACCTTTGCGCGGCTTGCGCAACCAGCTCCAGAAAATCACCGAGTTCGCCAAGAAGATCGGGCTTATCGGTACCGCGATTGCCACGATCTCGTTCATGGCTCCCATCCAGGAGGCGGCGGCGTTTCAGCAAAAACTTGTCGATATCGCCGCGACCGCCAACTATTCAGGCGCGGCGGCATACAAGTTCGTCGATGAGGCCAAAGGCAAATACGAGGATCTGGCGCTCAAGATCGGTCAGTACTCCGACACGATCGCCGATGGCGCTGGCCAGATGATTGCGGCCGGCCTCGATGAGAAACTGGTGGATCAGTCGATCGGCAGCATCGGCCGCGCCGCAACCGCAGCTCACGCGCAGTTCTCCGACATGGCGAGCGTCGCCACTTCTATGATGCAAACGCTGAAGGTACCCGCCAACCAGCTCGATGACAGCATGGCGGCGCTGGTTGTTTCCGGCAAGGAAGGTGCATTCGAACTTCGCGACATGGCGCGCTACTTCCCGACGCTGACCGGTCAGATGGCGAAGCTCGGCGTGACCGGCCGCGAGGCGATCAACTTCCTCGGCGCTGCCCTGCAGATCGCCCGCAAAGGCACGTCCGATCCGGCCGAGGCCGCGAACAACCTGAAAAACTTCCTGTCGAAGATCCTCGCTCCGGTCACCATCAAGAACTTCCAGGAAGCCGGCGTCGACATCGAGGCGGTCATGAAGGATGCCGCCACCAAGGGCATCAACCCGATCGAAGCCGTCGTCCAGAAGATCAGCAAGCTGACCGGCGCATCCGGCAAGGAGATCGATGGCCTCATGCAGAAGGCCAAGTCGAACGGCCTCGAAGGTGCCGATGCGCTCGGCTACGTCCGCGAGCAGCTGGTGAAGCTTCACGGCGCTGGCAAGCTTGGCGGCCTGTTCTCCGACATGCAGGTCATGGACTTCCTGATCCCGATGCTCGGCAACATCGACGAGTACAAGCGGATCAAGGAAGAGGTTGCCAAGGCGACCGGTGGCATGATCGACACCGACTTTGACACCCAGATGCAGGCGCTCAATCAGCAGCTCACCATCTTCAAGGAAATCGGCACACAGGCCACCCGCGAAGTCGGCCTGGCATTCGGCACCTGGTTGCCATCAATCAATCAGGGCCTCATGGCTGCCCTCAAATGGATGCGTGAACTGGACACAGCGACGGGCGGGTGGGTCAAGCAGGGTCTCGCCTTTGCCGGTATCGGCGTCATTGCAGCCGCTGCTCTCGGCGCGCTCGGTATCGCTCTGCCCATCATCGGCGCTGGCCTATCCGCTGTCGCCGCCCTCCTGTCGCCGATCGGCGCGGCGCTTGCCGGGATCGCTGCGGCCGGCGTCTGGATCTACAAGAATTGGGGCACGATCTCCCCGCGCCTGACCGCGATCTGGCAGAGCCTGAAGCAGCGCTTCTTCCAGATGGTCGATGCCATCAAGGATGTCGGCCGTCGCCTCGTTGATACCGGCCGCCAACTGATCGACCGTTATGGCCCGATGATCCGCGACGGCTTTGCGCGCGCCTGGAACAGCATCGCTGATGCCGCGCCGCGTGTCATCGCCAGCATTCGCGGAGCGTTTGGCGAGATCGCATCCTTCGGTGGTGAAGCTGCCGTCCGGTTCGGGCCGCGCATCCGCGCCGGTCTTGAGCAGGCGGGCAAGGACATCCAGGCGGGACTTGAGAACCTTAAAGCCCTCTTCAAAGGGTTTTCAGAGGGGCTTAATCTCGATGTCGATTTCTCGGCCTGGACGATCGACGACGCGAAGCTTGCGGGCTTCCGCGCCCTCGACGCCGCGTTGAATGGCATCGCGGCCGGCTGGCAGGCCATGAAGGATTTTGGCAGCGGCTTTGCGCCCTACCTCGAAAACATCGGCAAGAACATCGGCGGCACGCTGACCAATCTCGTCCAGACAGGCGAAGCTCTCGGCCAGCTCGTCTCGGCGCTGGCGAGGCTTGCCGGCATAGACACCTCGTCCGTCGCGAATGTCTTCAAGGTTATCGGCGATTTGGCGGGCGGTACGCTGGAGGCCGCAACCCTTTCCATCAGGCTGCTTTCCGAAGCCCTGCTTTCGATCACGCAGTTCACGGCCGATCTCGCCTCGGGCAAGGTCGACTGGTCGAAGCTCGTACCGACCGGCCTGGCTGACGCCTGGACAACGGTTTCGCAGAAGGTGACAGACTTCATTGCCGCAGTTCGCGCACTGCCTGGTGAGCTAGCACAGATCGGCATCGACGCGGGTAAGGCTCTGGTCGACGGCATTCAGAAAGCCCTGAACGGTCTGGTTGATTGGGCAAGGGATCTTCCGACGAGGATCGGAAACGCCATCACAGGTCGCGGCACGGAGAAGGCTGGTGCCGATATGGGATCTCTGGGCGGCAAACTGTTCGGAGGGAGTCAAGGTGCGGATAAGCCGGCCAATGACAATACCGTCCGAGATGCAGTCGAGAAGATCAAGGACGTCGGCAAGGTAACGCCTCCTGGCCGACAGCCCGCGAACGATGATGGTCGCGCCGGATCGCTTGAAGACTTCCTCAATGGACCGCCGCGCATGCCAGGCAAACAGGCAATGGCACCCGCGCAGGCTCCGACGAAACAGGAAGTCGTCGTGAAGAGCGAAGTCAAGGTGGCCGTTGATGGTCCTGGTCGCGTCGTCAGCCAGTCGACGCCGGCTCCCGTCGCCGTGCCGATGAACACCAATACCGGCCGAGCGATCGGGAGAGTTTGACCATGTTCGATAGTCTCGATTGGGTGCTGCCTGGCCTTCTGCCTGGCAGCTTTCGCGGCATCCCTTTCCACGTTCCCGACGCGAGCACCGAAGTCGGCCGGCGCGTCGTCGAGTATCTCTTCCCCGGCGTCGACGTTCCGGCCTATGACGATTTCGGTTTGACGCCCGCCGTGGTGTCGATCGAAGGGATGATCGTCGGCGACGACTATGTTGCCCAGGCGAAAGCGCTGGAGGCCGCATTCGAGACGCCTGGTCCTGCCACGCTGATCCATCCGTGGCGTGGCCCGATGACCGTCATCATGGAACAGCCGGCGCAAATCTCATTCTCGGCCATCGAGCTGCGCGTGGTTCGCTTCTCTGCGGCCTTCAAACGCCTGCCAGCCTTCAGCCTCGGCATGTCCCTCGGCGGCGCTGGCCGTCTCACATCATCCATATCGGCGATCATCGCGGCCGCTTCTAACTCCATCATCTCGACCGGCTCGAACATTTCGGCCAGTCGCGCGAAAGCGATCTCCCGCAGCACGAGGATTGCAACGCAGATCGCCAGCGGCATGACCGCTCCGGCCGGCGCGGCTCGCACCCTGCCACGGATCAAAGCAGCTCTCGCGGCAGTACAACCCGCCGCCCCCGCGAGCTTCGACGCGCTGATCGTCTCGGCCGCTGCGATCGTCGGCACGGCCGTCCCGGCGCCAGCCGTCTCGCCAGCCGCCGAGGCGACGATCGAAACGCCACCAACGGCGCTCAGCCTGATGTCGATCGGGGTAAGCATCGCCGAAGGCTTTATGGCCCAGAGCAGCGCAGCTCCGTCCGATACGGATGCCGTGCTGATCCTGTCGTCGGCCGCGCATTTCCTCGGACAGACCGCCGCACAGTCGATCTATGCCGACTATCAGTCGAGCCAACAGGCGCAGGCGTTTCGCGCCCGTGCCACCAGCGCGATCGACGGCCTGACGGATATGCTCGAAGGCGTGGCCTCGTCTTCATTCCTTCCCGCCGTCTCACAGCTTCGCCGCGCGGCTCGTGACCTGCAGGCCGCACTGATCGAAGACATCAACGAGACGATCGGCCGCTTACCCGCCGTGCTGATCTTTCGTCCGGAGCGGCCTCTGGATAGCTGGCAGCTCGCCCAGCATGTCTTTGGCGATAACCCCTCTGCGATCGAAGCCGCGTATGAAGACATCGTCACTCGAAACAATCCGCGCCACCCGGCCGCTCTTCAGCCGGGTGATGTCGAGGTGCTTCGATGAACCAGATTTTGACCCCTTCCATGATCGCCATCCAGTCGCGCATCGTTCTCGTCATCAAGGGCCAACCCTACGACCAGTGGACCAGCGCCGAAGTCGTGCGCGACCTGAAGGATTTTTCCGGCTCCTTCCGGTTCACGCTTTATGATCCGCTGCGCTCGGGCAATACGTTCGCCTATGCCAGCACCGGCACGCTCATCGCGCTGGAGCCGGGTCCGGCCGTGGAGATCCTGGTGGATGGTGAAGTCGTCCTCAAGGGCCACATTGAAGACGTGAGCGTCGACATCGACGAAGGCCATGCCGCCGTCGAGATCGGTGGCCGCGACAAGACAGGCGACCTCGTCGACAGCGCCGCCCTGACCGATGGACCTGCCGAGTTCAACAACGTCAAGCTTGAGGAAGCGATCAAGCGGATCGCGCAGCCCTACGGCCTGTTGGTTCGAACCGAGGTCGATACCGGCGAACCGTTCTCCCGCTATTCGCTCGACCTGTCGGAGAGCGCCTTCTCCGCTTCGGAGAAGGGTGCCCGCTCGCGTCATGCCCTCGTGCTCTCCGATGGCGTTGGCGGCATCGTGATCACGAGAACCGGGGCCAAGCGCGCTCCCGCCGATCTCACCTTGCCCGGCAATGTTCAAAGCTCATCCCGGCGTTACAGCCATAAAGGCCGTCATTCGAAGACGCATGTTCGCGGCCAGGGCGAGCGCGCCGGCCAGAAGCAACGCGGCGACGCCAACCTTGATGTCACGGCCGAGCCGCTGTCTCCGGACGATCGCAAGCCAGGCGACGGCTCTGCAACCGCCCAGGAGCGCAAAGGCACGGTTGCTGCCGGCGTTGCGGTTGATGATGAGATCACGCGCCATCGCCCGATCGTCCATCTCGCCCGCAGCAAGGCCGATGACCAGGCGTGCCAGGATGAAGCCGATTGGCGCATGCGCAATTCCCGAACCGATGGCGAACAGCTCACCTACAAGGTGAAAGGCTTCAGCGCCAATGGGCGGCTGTGGCGGGTCAATGAGATTGCGGGCGTCGACGATGCCTACCAGAACATCAGCCGCGACATGCTGATCTCGCGCGTGGCAAACCGCCATGACGAGAGCGGTGCCGTTACCGAGCTGAGCATCGTTAGCCCCGAAGCCTTCGACAAGAAGGCAGTCGGAAACCGCCGTAAGAACGGCAAGGGCAAGAAGGCGAAACAGAAGGGCGGATCGCTCGACGGTTCGGCACAGGCGCTATGACCAGCAAAGAAACCGCCGACACCATTCGCGGCATGGCTCGCCGCGCAACCGCGAAGAACGTCAACGACACCGGCCAGATGCAGACGGCCAGCTTCGAAGTCGCTCCCGGCGTCTGGCGCGAGAATATCGAGATCGCACAGCCCTACGGCTTTGCCGGCCATGTCGACGAGGACGGCGCGGAGTTCCTGCTGATAGCCTTGGGCGGCGACCAGGGCGACCTAGTCGCTCTTCCTCTAGGTAATCCGTCGCAGCGCATGGGCAAGCTGCCGGCCAAGCAAGTTGGCCTTTATAATTCGGGCGGTGACAGGATCATGCTGAGGCCTGACGGCACGATCGAGGTCGCAGCCGGCACTGCTTTGAGCGTCAAGGTCGAAGGCGTCACCTTCAACATCTCTGCTGCCGGCGTCGATATTCAGGGCGGCAAAGTCACCCACAACGGCAAGAACATCGGCGACGATCACGAGCATAAAGACGTCACGCCGGGTTCCGCTCTGACCGGCCCTCCAGCCTGACATGCCCACCTAGGTCGGCATGATGCGGGGTTCGCGCGCGCGTTAGTTTCGCGCCATGTTTTGTGACCTGGCACTTCAATACGATCCCGACAAGCGCCGCTGCGATCTCGCTCTCGACGACGATTGCGATCTGCTGCTCGACTTCACGCCGGTCCCGGCCATGCTGCTGTCGATCGGTCTCGATCGCCGCGCGGCCCCTGATGATCCGTTGCCTGAAGGCCGCTCGCAGTTCCTTGCTCCCGCCAGCTTTTCCGAGCGTCGCGGTACGCCTGGCGATGCGCTCGACCCCTCCGGCAAGAAGTCCGGAAGCCGTCTGTGGCTGCTCGATCGTGCCAAGGCGACCGACACGACGCGGCAGCTTTGCGGCTTCTGGCTGGAAGAATGCCTGGCATGGGCTGAAGCCGAAACGGGCGAGCCGGCTGCCATCAATGTCGAGTGGGTTCGAAGGGGCGACACGCCGGTTCTCGGCTACACCGCCCAGGTCCAGGACGCCAGCGTTTCCCTAAGCCGTCGCGTGGGAGGCTGATATGCCGTGGCCGATCCCGAAAGCCTCTGTCATCACCGCAAAGATCGCCGGCTCGATAGAAGCCGGTCTTCTTCGCATTCGTCCATGGCTTGATCCGCGCGCCGTCTCGCGCGCCGTCCGATCGGAGAAGGGCGTCTTCTCGCAGGTCGGCCGCGCCGTGTCGCTGGAGCTGCGCGAGATCCACGATCATATCGCCTGGTGGGGACGCCAGTACTTCGTCGACACGGCCGAAGATGAATTCGTGCTGCGCCACGCCAACATCTGGAACGTTCCCCAGCGAGGCGCGACCAAGGCGTTAGGGCGTGTTCTGATTACCGGCGTTGCTGGCACGCCGCTCCCGGCCGACCTTGTGCTGGCTGCTTCCAACGGTGTCCAGTACCTCACCTCGTCGGCGGTGACGATCGCGCCAGGCGGTGCTGTCGAGGTCGCGGCGAAGGCGGCGATCGGCGGCGCATCCGGCAACCTTGAAGTCGGCGTGCAGCTCGCCACCGTCACCGCTCAACCGGCAATTTCGAAGATCGTCGTTTCCGCAGCATTCGTCGGCGGCGCTGAAGAGGAAACACCTCAGGAGCTGCAGACGGCAACCGTGCAGCGCATTCGCCAGCCGCCGCATGGTGGAGCGTCCTTTGATTATGTGAGTTGGATCAGAGATCAGTTTCCGGTCAAGGCGGTCGGCGTCGTGTCCAAGTGGATCGGCGCGGGATCGGTCGGCGTCGTTGTCGTCATGAAGAACGACGACGGTACGCCACGCGCGCCTTCCTCAGAGGAGGTTAGCGCGATGCAAGCCTACCTCGGAGCGCCGAACAGCCAGACCGGTGTCCGGCCCGTCACGGCAAGAGCGATCGTCGTGCCTGGCGCCCTGCGAACACTGACGCTCACGGTTCGCCTACGTCCGGACACGGTCGCAACCCGCGCCGCCGTCACCGATGCCTGGCAGCGTTTCGTCGCCACCATCGGCGACGAGGACGACGACAAGAATGACAGCCCGATCGGCGCGACGATCGAGCCGTCACGGATATCCGAAGCGATATCTTCCGCCAGCGGCGAATATGCCCATGACCTCCTGTCGCCCGCTGCCCGTTTCACACTGGAGCGGACGGAGTACCCGGTCGCCGGCACGATCACCTGGGCCGAGGCGAACTGATGGCGCGCTCGGTCTCATCAATCCTCACCAGCATTATCGGCAAGCTCGCGCCCGGCTGGGCGCTTGGCTATCGCGACGGCATTCTCGACAGCATTCTGTCATCTGTCGCCGAACGTATCGCGGACGCCGAAGCCGACGCGGAAGCCTTGATGGCCGAGACCGATCCCCGTTCGGCCGTCAACCTGCTGGCCGACTTTGAGCGCGTCCTTGGCCCCGATCCTTGCGGCCGGGACTTGAATGCCTTGTCGATCGGCGAACGCCAGCGCCTGGCGCATCAGCGTTGGACCGCGACGGGCGGGCAGTCGATCCCCTACATGATCTCGGTTGCCGAGAAGCTCGGTGTCTCCATCACGATCGAAGAGTTCTGGCCATCCAAGGCGGGCGGCCTTCGCGCTGGACAGCGCCTGCGTCCCGATGGCGCGCAGTTCGTCTACCGGGTCAACCTCCCCGGCCTCGTCACCGTCGTCAAGTTCCGTGCCGGTGTGAGCGTCGCCGGCAACCGCCTCGGCGACTTCAAGATTTCCGACATCGAGTGCGAGTTGCGCCGGATCAGACCCGCGCACACCGACATCGTCTTCAAATACGGAGCCTAAAATGGACCGCATCAATGGTGCTGACTTTATCGATCTCGGCGGTGGCAAGCGCGGCTTCCGTGATGAGGATCTGGCAACCGGGACACCTGGCACAGTCGTCACGGCCGACTTTCTAAATGCCACCCAGGAGGAAATCCTCGCGATCATCGAGACCAGTGGCCTTGTGCCGAATGCAGCGGATCGCAGCCAGCTCGCCAAGGCCATCCAATCCGGCCGGTTGAACTACGTCGTTGGCGGCGGAAGCGCCAATATCATCACGGGCAACCTCACGCCTGCACCCGCCGCCTACACGGTCGGGATGGTGATCAGGCTAAAGGTTGCAACGCCCAACACAGGTGCGGCAACTCTCAACCTCAACGGCCTCGGTGCCAAGAACATTGTCGCGGCGGATGGCAGCGCCCTTGTCGCGGGCGATCTCAATGGCTCGGTAAGCCTGGTCTACGACGGCACGGCCTTTGTTCTCAGCACCCTTCTCGCTGCCACAGAAACAAACCGTGGTGTGGTCCAGCTAGCATCCGCCGCTGAAACGACCGCTGGCACGAACACGAGCAAGCCCGCCTCGGTCGCGAGAATGGCAACGATGGTGCAGGGCGGCGGCTGGAATTTCACAATGGCGGGGGGCACGCCGAACGCTCTTACGGCTTCCTTGACGCCAGCGCCGTCAGCTCTGATTGCCGGCATGACGATTGTACTCTTCGTCTCAACCTCGAACACCGGCCCTGCCACATTGAACCTCAATGGCCTGGGGGCGAAAGGGATCTACTATAGCGACAGCTCTCCCTTGGTGGCGGGCGATCTGTTTGGAAAAGTGATCCTCATCTATGATGGCGGCTCCTGGATACTAGCGAACAATCGCATCGGATCTGAGAACGCACGCGGCAATGTCCAACTTGCAAGCGCTGCGGAAACTGCTGCGGGCGCGGATACCTACAAGCCGGCTTCCGTCGCTCGCACGGCTGCGGCCATTCAGGGCGGTAGCTGGACGTATGCCAGTAATGCCGGGGGAGCGGCCAACGCCTTCACGGCAAACATCACACCTGCCCCGTCGTCTTATACTTCAGGCCTGATGATCAGTGTTTGGTTCAACACTCCGAACTCGGGACCATCAACACTCAATCTCAACGGCCTGGGTGCGAAGGGAATTTACAACGCGGACGGCTCAGACCTAGTTGCCAATGATTTGGTCAATGGTGTCACGCTACTTTACGTCTCGAGCGCATTCTTTATCGTCAATAAGGCCGTGGCATCCGAGAGCAAGCGCGGCGTCGCGCAGCTCGCCACCGCAGCAGAGACTGCCGCTGGCGCGAGCACGAGCAAGCCGGCGTCAGTCGCGCGCATCGCTGCGGCTGTTCAGTCAGGCTCCTGGACAGTGGCCAATACCGATGGACCGGCAAATGCCTATACCGCCAGCCTGGTGCCCGCGCCTGCGGCGTATACCTGGGGGATGATCGTTAGCCTTTGGTTCGGCACGTCGAACACCGGGGCGTCAACCTTAAATCTAAACGGTCTAGGCGCAGTTCCTATTCTCAATGGCGACGGCCTCCCCGTTGTCGCCAATGACCTCGCGGGCAACGTTACACTGGTGTGCGCTGGGACAGCATTCTTGCTTCTAAGCACACGGCCAGCGAAGGAAACCAATCGAGGTATTGTCCAGCTCGCCGACGCCGCTACCGTCATCGCCGGTACCGACTTCACCAAGCCTGTTTCCGTTGCCCGCGTTGCTGCTGCTGTTCAGTCCGGAAACTGGAACTACGCGCCAGACATCGGCGTGGTAAATGGCCTTTGGGTCAATCTCACGCCTGCGCCGAATGCCTACTACGCGGGCCTCTCCGTGACGGTGAAGGTTGCCAACACCAATACAGGTGCGGCGACCGTCAACGTCAACGGCCTCGGCGCGAAGTCGATCGTTCACAAGGACGGTACGCCGCTTCAGCCGCGTGAGCTTCAAGCCGGTCAGATCGCGTTTCTGACCTATGACGGCACGAACTTCCAGTTCGACGTCAGCTATGGGCGCTTGCTTGCGATCCAGACTTTCACAGCCTCGAACCTCTACAAGCCAACACCTGGCATGGCGTTCTCTCTTGCCCGGGCCGTCGGCGGCGGCGCTGCCGGCGCGGGCGCAAACATCCCTGCCTCTGGCCAAGTTACTCTTGGCGCGCCGGGCGGCGCAGGCTGCTATGCGGAGGGGCTGTTCACGGCTGCGCAGATCGGCGCATCCCAGTATGTTACGATCGGTGCCGGCGGTGCGAGCACCCTCGCTGGTGGGGGTAACAATGGTGGCACCACTTCTCTTGGTTCTCTGCTCACCGCGCCGGGCGGCGTTGGAGGCTTGGTGCTCATTAACCAGGTGCCTCCGACGATCAATGGTAACGGTGCTTTTTCGGGAGTGCCATTAGGAGCCAACGTCATTGGATTTCAGGGTGGCGGCGGCACTGCCGCATTCGCAGTAACGACCGCGATTGGGATCGGAGGGGTCGGGGCCAGCGGCCCATTTGGCTCCGGTGGGCCTGGCACCGGGGTGAACTCCAACGGCTTCTCCGGGTCCGGATTTGGGGCTGGCGGTGGCGGCGTGTGCGTCAACATCGGCGTCGGCGGACCTACGCGCGGCGGCGAGGGTTCGCCGGGCTACATGATCATTCAGGAGTATTCGCTTTGAGCAAATTCGCGCGCGTCGACGGCCAAAACGTCGTTGAGATCATAACGATCGCCGATGACCAGAGCATTGGCGACCTTTTCCACCCTGATTTTGCCGCCACATGCTTCGCTTGCGGTGACAATGTCGCCGTAGGATGGTCTTACACCGGAAAGAAGTTCAGCGCCCCCAAGCCTGCACCAATCACGACGGCGGACTTGCTGACCTACGCGGCAGCACGGCGCTTTGTCATTGAGACCGGTGGCATCATCCTCAACAGCATGCCGGTCATGACCGATCGGGAGAGCCAATCTCTGATTACGGGGGCACATAGCTATGTGCAGGCGAACCCCGAAATAACGGTCAGGTTCAAGACGGCGGCGGGTTTCATCGAACTCACAGCCACCCAAATGACAGCCATCGCCAATGCGGTCGGTGCGCATGTTCAAGCCTGCTTTGCAGCCGAAGGTGAGGTCTGCAGCCAGATCGACACTGGCACCATCAAGACTATGGCGGAGATCGATGCCTTCGCCTGGCCATCGAACGGCGCGGCCTCCTCCTAGCAGGAGGCCGACCGGGCGGCGGAGCGTACGCAACGCTCCAGCGACGGGCTATAGTTTGGCGACTGACCCGTCCGACAGCACAAAGAGATAACCGTCGCACCCGTACCCTGCAGGGCGGGGTTTCGATGACTGATTCTCGAGAGCTTTTCAAATGCCCTTTGAAGACGACTTTAAGGACGTTCAAAATACCCGACCACCCGCCGCATGGATCGGCGGAAAACGCACTCTTGCCCCTCGCCTCGTCGAGCTGATCGGCAACATTCCTCATAAGCTCTATGCCGAGCCATTCGTGGGCATGGGCGGTGTCTTTTTCCGGCGTCGGCGTGTCCCGCCCGCCGAGGTGATCAACGACCGCAACGGCGAAGTCGTGAACATCTTCCGTATCCTTCAGCGGCACTATCCGCAGTTCATGGACGTACTGAAATTCCAGATCACCAGCCGGAGCGAGTTCGATCGCCTGAAACGGACAGACCCTTCTACGCTCACCGACTTGGAACGCGCTGCGCGCTTTATCTACCTCCAAAAGCTCGCCTTCGGTGGCAAGGCGGCGGGGCAGAATTTCGGGGTCCAGGACAAGGGCGGCGCTCGCTTCAATCTCTTCAAACTCGCCAGCCAGCTCGAAGACGTTCACGAGCGCCTTGCCGGCGTCGTCATCGAGAACTTGGACTGGTCGGCCTTTATCGATCGCTACGATCGACCAGGGACGCTCTTCTATCTCGACCCGCCCTACTTCGGTAACGAGAACGACTATGGAAAGGGTCTCTTCGGCCGCGAGATGTTCGCCCAGATGGCCGAGCGCCTGGCTAAGCTGAAAGGGCGGTTCATCCTCTCGATCAACGACGTTCCCGAGATCCGGGCGCTCTTCGCTGGATGCCAAATTCAACCTGTGGATTTGACGTATTCAATCACTCGTGGACGCGCTACAGAGGCAAGAGAGCTGATTATTTCGAATGTGGGAGAGACGGGTTGAGAAGACGGAGCCTAAAATCGCTCGGAGTGGCTATAGCTGCATCCTTCAGCGTGCTGGGAAACCCTGTTCTTGCAGCTGACAACGACAAAAAGCTGGAAGATGCTTTAATCGTTGAATGGACCGTCGCGAACTGCGACGGCCAAATCCCAGCAATCACGGTGATGTTTGCTGCGATGGTCATCAACGGCTCCAATGCCGCTGATGTCGCTCGTGTCAGATCGGCGCTTCACCAAAAGGTCGCTGACCGCTTCGACGACCCTCAGGCAGCTTGCGCTAAAATCTTTGAGACCATAGAGGCGAACCCGCCACCATCTGTGGCGAACTAGTCGGACCGAGACTGTTTTGGCTCTCGTTTCCGAGATTCCAAAATTCCGGAAGTCCGTGTCAAAATTCCGGAAAGTCGCGTCCGGCTACAAGGGCAGATTGGCCAGTTTGATCAATCCAGAACTGTCGGTGATAAAGGTGGTAGCGGAGGAGGGATTTGAACCCCCGACACAAGGATTATGATTCCTCTGCTCTGACCTACTGAGCTACTCCGCCACGCCGCGTTTGATGGCTAGCATCACACGCAAAGGTCAAACGAACCGCTGCCCGGAAGCGCCAGCTCGTTGGTGAGCGGCTTATAAGGTGCGGTTCGGCTTGGTGTCAAGCGGATCATTTGGAAAAATCAGTGCTTTCTCCAAGCCGGCGTGTTCTGTCCCTCAGGCAGCCACCGGGCTGGCCAGTAGAGCCTTCAGGGAGGCTTCCGCAAGCGGCTCTCTTTCCGAGCGCTCGATGAAGCCGCCGCCATAGACGCGGGCATCGTCGCCCGGCGCCGAATAGAGGGCACAGGCCTGGCCTGGAGCAACACCCGCCTCACCGACCGTGAGATCGACATAGATGCCGCTGGCATCGGCATGCAGCACAGCCGGGGCCGGTGCACGGGTGGAGCGGACCTTGGCGAAACAGGCAAAGCCCTCGCCGGAAGCAGCCTGCAGCAGCGGCTCGTCGCCGAGCCAGTTTACGTCGCGCAGATAGACGCGATGCGTTTCCAGCGCCTCCTTCGGGCCGACGATGACGCGGCGCGAGCGGGCGTCGAGATAGACGACATAAAGCGGCTCGCCAGTCGCAACACCGATGCCACGGCGCTGGCCGATCGTGTAGTGCAGGATACCTTCATGCTGGCCGAGCACACGGCCATCGAGATGGACGATCTCGCCGGCCAGCGCAGCATTCGGCTTCAGCTTGGCGATGACGTCGGAATACTTGCCCTGCGGCACGAAACAGATGTCCTGGCTATCGGCCTTCTTGGCGACCACAAGGCCCATCTCCTCGGCAAGGGCGCGGGTCTCTGCCTTCGGCATGCCGCCGAGCGGAAAGCGCAGATAGTCGATCTGCTCCTGCGTCGTCGCAAAGAGGAAATAGCTCTGGTCGCGATCGGCATCGGCCGGACGATAGAGTGCGCGGCGGCCGGGATTGTCGGCAGTCGGGTTCGGCCGCGAGCGGATGTAGTGGCCGGTTGCCAGCGCATCGGCGCCGAGCTCCTTGGCGGTCAACAAGAGATCGGCGAACTTGACGGTCTGGTTGCAGGCAACGCAGGGGATCGGCGTTTCGCCGGCGACATAGCTCTCGGCGAAGGGATTGATCACCGTTTCGCGGAAACGCTTTTCATAGTCGAGCACATAGTGCGGTATGCCGAGCGTCTCGCAGACGCGGCGCGCATCGTCGATATCCTGACCGGCGCAACAGGAGCCGGCGCGGTGCACGGCAGCGCCATGGTCATAGAGCTGCAGCGTAATGCCGAGCACGTCATAACCCTGCCGCTTCAGAATGCCGGCGACGACTGAGCTGTCGACACCGCCCGACATGGCGACGACGACGCGGGTATCTTCCGGCTTCTTGTCAAAATCCAGTGTATTCACGGTCATTGCCGCCAGTCTTGAACGATCTTCGATGCTGCCGAACGGAATGACTTTTTAGAAAAGTCGTCACGCTCTCGTTAGTTGATTTCGCATGATCTGATCCAAAAACGATATCGCTTCCAGGATCATGCTTCTCACCGCCGGATGCCATGCAAAAACGGCGAATTTCCATCATAAGGGGCCACTGCATAATTCCTCAAGTCGATCTCGATTTAAGGAATTATGCAGCATCTCAAAGCGTTCCAGCGTCCTTTGCGCGTCTTGAAAGACGCGCGGCACTGTAATGACCGCTCTTTTCGGCCAGCCTCAATTGTGGACGGATATAGAAAGGATTGCCACCCCATGCAAGGGGTAGCGACAAATGGCGAATCAGCCTTTGGCCTTCAGATGCCCGATCAGGTTGCCGGCTCGCCGCAGAACGGTCACCGCCGACCCAATGGCGACCAACCAGAGCGCGATCGTCAAAACCCAACTGCCACCGCTCCAGAGAGCCTCGATCACGGAGAGTAGCGCAGCGCCCGTGGCCACCGCCATACGGTGTTGCTTGGCCATCGGCCCGCCGAAATCGCTCGGATTGCCGGTGGCGCGGCCAAGTTCTCGGACATAAGCCGTCAGCACGGCAAAAGCGGCAGCGGCCCAGCCGAGCCCCGGCGATGCGATGCCGTAGCCGATGCCGGCGAAGATCAGGATATCGGCGATGCGATCGGGGAATTCGTTCCAGAACGGGCCGTCGGCCTCGCCCTTCCCGCCCTCGACTGCGACCATGCCGTCAAGCAGATTGCAAAGCAGACGCAGTTGGCAGAATAGCGCCGCCAGGAGCAGCAGCAGCACGCGCATCCCAGTACTGCCGGCAACGCC
Organism: Rhizobium sp. ASV8; assembly: GCF_016429255.1. Taxonomy (GTDB): domain Bacteria; phylum Pseudomonadota; class Alphaproteobacteria; order Rhizobiales; family Rhizobiaceae; genus Rhizobium. Next base: position 11,441 of record NZ_JAELUG010000042.1, on the reverse strand, counting down.
GGAGAGCCAGAAAGATCCTCCCGCCAGCGCCGCCATGGCCATGCTGGCTTGCGAGATCTGGTTCGGCGCGACCGAAAGCGCCGTCATGCGCCGCGCCAGCGCCTGCGCCCATCGTGTATTGCGGCTCGCCAACGGCCGCCTGTCGCCCATCCCTTCGCCTGTCATGGTCCCTCACCCGTCATGGCTTCGCCGCCTCCCGCCCGATATCGAATAATTGTAGATGGCCGCATAGCTGGAAGAAACCAGCAGCGGTACGGCAATGGTCTTCAGAATCTCCGGTGTACCGCTAAGGGCATGGATGAGCACGAGAATGGTCGCCGAGCCCAGGCAGGCGATCAGCGGCGGCGCCCAAAGGCGTGTGAGGCCGCCGAACCGCCGCGCCAAGCCTTCGACCACGGACTTCAGAAACAGCGTCAGGCAGCCGGAAAGCACGCCCTGCACGAGGCCCGATAGCAACGGGCGCGGCATCGGATGCATGCGATTTGCAAAAACTGCCCAGCTGCCCATGGCGAGGAAAGCAAAAAGCACGTGAACGATGCTGCTGCCGGCCAGAGCCTTGAGCCGGCCGCGGGTCAAACGGCCCACCAGAAGCGCACGAGATGAAAGAAGATCGGCGCAGAGAAGACGACTGAGTCCAACCGGTCGATCAGCCCACCATGGCCTTCGATGAGATGGCCCCAATCCTTGACGCCCCGATCCCGCTTGATCGCCGACATGACAAGCCCGCCGAAGAAGCCCATGAGCGTGATGGCGAAGGCAAGAAGCCCAGCCTGTAGCGGCGAGAACGGCGTCACCCACCAGAGAGCTGCTCCGATCAGCGAGGCGGAGACGACGCCACCCACAAATCCTTCCACGGTCTTCGACGGAGAAAGCCGCGGTGCGATCTTGGTCTTGCCGAAAAGCTTGCCCCAGACATATTGCAGGACGTCGCTGAGCTGCACGACGATCACCAGGAAGGCGATCAGCAGCACGTTGCGGCCTTCATAGCCTGGGATATGCAGCGTCAGCAGCGCCGGCACATGCGACGCGCAGAAAACGCAGATCATCAGCGCCCATTGCACCTCGGCGATGCGCACCAGAAATCGTTCGGTATCCCCGCGCAGCACGGCGATGATCGGCATGAACAGGAAGGCATAAACCGGAATGAAGATCGAATAGATACCGTACTGCTCGGCCCAGAGTAGATAATATTGTATCGGCAGCGCGACGAAGAAGGCGGCCGCAAGCGCCCAGTGATCCGCCCGCCTCGTATTGATCAGCGTCACGAACTCCCGCAGCGCCGCAAAGGAACAGAAAGCAAAGAGGAGGATGACGCCGGCGCGACCCGCCACAAAGGCGATGCCGATCAGCACGACCATCACCCACCACGCCTTGATGCGCGCATTCAGATTTTCGATCGCGGCATTCGATCCATCGGGCGACAGGCGCTGTTCCAGCACATAGCCGATGATGGAGGCGACGATCAGGACGCCGAAAATGCCGAGGACGAGATGGATGAGATCGGCGCTCGCTGCCTCCATGCTCAGTCTCCCGCCCGCTTGGGCGCAAGCGCCAGCAACGCCGCCTCGGATCTCGCCAGGAAATCCGCCTTCTCCTCGGTCTCGCCAATATGCAGCGCCTCGCCGAAGGTGACGGTGCAGATCAGCGGAATGGGCACGAACTCGCCCTTGGGCATGACGCGATTGAGATTATCGATCCAGACCGGAACGAGATCAATGTCCGGGCGGGCCTTGGCGAGATGGAAGAGGCCGCTCTTGAAGGGCTGCAGCGGCTGTTCGGTGAGATTGCGGGTGCCTTCCGGAAACAGGATCAATGACGAACCGGCATCAAGCGCTTGCGTCATCTGCTCGACCGGATCCTGCTGGCGCGCCTCGCGGTCCCGTTCGATCAGCACAGCGTTGAAGACGTCGCGGCCGATGAAGCTGTTCAATGGAGATTTCAGCCAATAATCCGCGCCGGCCACCGGACGGACGCGCCGGCGTAACCGCGGCGGCAACACGGTCCAGATCAGGATGAAATCGCCATGGCTGGAATGATTGGCGAAATAAATGCAGCGCCTGGTGCGCATGCCGCTCTCGGGCCATATCGCCCGTACCGCTGTGATAGCCCGCGCGAACAACACGATCGCCACCGAAACAGGCCGCGCCAGCCACTCAAGCGGCGTACCCATCCCTTCCCCGAAAATGTTCTTCCGCAATGCCTCCATGACAAAGGAATAGGCTCGTTTCGCAAACCTCGATAGCCTGTCCGCCCATCTTATCCACAACCCTTGCAACAACAAAGGAAGCCCGGCGCAACTCATGTCGCGCCGGGTTTCGGAGTTGGCTCTTGGGAGGAGCAAACCGGATTGTTTGATCGCCCCCCGGAAGGGTGGTTCAGTCGACGTTGAACACCAGCGGCTTCGCCTGACGGATCGCGTGATGCGCCGTCAGCTTGGCAAGCACCTCATCGCTGAGCGCGCCGTCGACGTAGAGCAACGCGATGGCATCGCCGCCCTGCTTGTCGCGACCGAGCTGGAAGTTGGCGATGTTGACGCCGGCGGAGCCGAGCGTCGTGCCGATGAAGCCGATCATGCCGGGGACGTCGGTATTGGCGATATAGACCATGTGGTTGCCGACGTCGGCATCGAGGTTGATGCCTTTGATCTGGATGAAGCGCGGCTTGCCGTCCGAGAAGACGGTGCCGGCAACCGAGCGCGTCATGCTGTCGGTAGTGACCGTCAGCTTGATGTAGCCGTCATAGACGCCCGTCTTGTCGCGCTTGACTTCTGCAAGGACGATGCCCTTTTCCTTGATCATGATCGGCGCCGAAACCATGTTGACATCGGCAACCTGATTGCGGATCAGGCCGGCAAGCAAGGCGCTCGTCAGAGCCTTCGTGTTCATGCCGGCGGTTACGCCGTCGTAGAGGATCTCGATTTCCTTGATCGGGTCATCAGTGACCTGGCCGACGAAGGCGCCGAGAACATCGGCAAGCTTGATGAAAGGCCTCAGGATCGGCGCTTCTTCAGCTGTGATCGAGGGCATGTTGATGGCGTTCGAGACGGCGCCTTTGACGAGATAGTCGGCCATCTGCTCGGCGACCTGCAGGGCGACGTTTTCCTGCGCTTCCGTCGTGGAGGCACCGAGATGCGGCGTGCAGACGACGTTGGGCAGGCCGAACAGCGGGCTTTCCTTGGCGGGCTCCACTTCGAAGACGTCGAACGCAGCGCCGGCAACATGACCGGACTTGATGGCGGCGGCGAGAGCTGCCTCATCGACCAACCCGCCACGGGCGCAGTTGATGATGCGAACGCCCTGCTTCATCTTGGCAATGGCAGTCGCGTCGATGATGTTGCGGGTCTTGTCTGTCAGCGGCACGTGCAGCGTGATGAAGTCGGCGCGGGCGAAAAGCTCGTCGAGCTCTACCTTGGTCACGCCCATTTCCTCGGCGCGCTCCTTCGACAGGAACGGGTCGAAAGCAACAACATGCATCTTCAGGCCGAGTGCGCGGGCGATGACGATCGAGCCGATATTGCCGGCGCCGATGATGCCGAGCGTCTTGCCGGTGATTTCGACACCCATGAATTTCGACTTTTCCCACTTGCCGGCCTGCGTCGAGGCATCGGCAGACGGGAGCTGGCGAGCAACCGCGAACATCAAGGCGATAGCATGCTCGGCCGTGGTGATCGAGTTGCCGAACGGCGTGTTCATGACGATGATACCGCGGCGCGAGGCAGCGGGGATATCGACATTGTCGACGCCGATGCCGGCACGCCCGACGACCTTGAGGTTCTTGGCGGCGCCGATGATCTTCTCCGTCACCTTGGTGGCGGAACGGATGGCGAGACCATCATAGTTGCCGATGATTTCGAACAGCCGATCCTTGTCCTTGCCAAGCTGCGGCTGAAAATCGACTTCAACGCCGCGATCGCGGAAGATCTGGACGGCGGTTTCCGACAGTTCGTCGGATACGAGTACGCGAGGTGCCATTGAGGCCTCCTGAAAAAGTCACCTAAGACGGGCAATTTCCGGGAAATGCGAAGCGGCTTTCCGTCAGGAATTGCATGAGAATAACGAGAAATTCGGAATGCTGGACTCCGCCTCAACGGCGGAGTCATTCACGCTTCAAACCTCAGGCGGCAGCCTGAGAGAGCGTCGCCTTCTGCGTTTCAAACGCCCAGGCAAGCCAGGGCATCAGCTTCTGCATGTCGGAGGCTTCGATAGTAGCGCCTGCCCAGATACGCAGGCCCGACGGTGCGTCGCGATAGTGGCCGACATCATAGGCGACGCCTTCCTTTTCAAGGAGCGCAACGAGGCCCTTGGCGAAGTTCGCCTGACCATCGGCATCGAGAGCGACGACATCCTTGTCGACGATCTTCAGGCACACCGAGGTGTTGGATTCCGTCTCGGCCTTGACGGCGAGATTGGCAATCCAGTCGTTGGCGGCAACGAAATCGTGGATGACCTTGGCATTGGCATTGGCGCGGCCGATCAGCCCCTTCAGGCCGCCGAGATCCTTCGCCCACAGCAGGGCGTCGATATAGTCTTCGACACAGAGCATCGAAGGTGTGTTGATCGTCTCGCCCTGGAAGATGCCTTCGATGAGCTTGCCGCCGCTTGTCATACGGAAGATCTTCGGCAGCGGCCAGGCCGGCACGTAGGTCGTCAGGCGCTCGACGGCGCGCGGCGACAGGATGATGACACCATGCGCGCCCTCGCCGCCCAGAACCTTCTGCCAGGAGAAGGTGACGACATCGAGCTTGGCAAAATCGAGGTTCTGAGCGAAAGCCGCCGAGGTGGCGTCGCAGATCGTCAGCCCCTTGCGGTCGGCCGGAATGAAATCGCCATTCGGGACGCGCACGCCGGAGGTGGTGCCGTTCCAGGTGAAGACCACGTCGCGATCGAAATCGATCGTGGAAAGATCAGGAAGCTCGCCGTAACCGGCCTCGAGCTTGCGGACGTCCTTGAGCTTCAGCTGCTTGACGACGTCGGTAACCCAGCCGGCACCGAAGCTTTCCCAGGCGACCATATCGACGCCACGTTCGCCGAGCAGCGACCAGAGCGCCATTTCGACGGCACCGGTATCGGAAGCCGGAACGATGCCGATGCGGTAGTCCGCCGGCACTTCGAGAATTTCACGGGTGAGGTCGATGGCCTGCTTGAGCTTGGCTTTGCCGACCTTCGCGCGATGCGAACGGCCAAGAGCCGCGTCGGAAAGAGCATCGAGCGTCCAACCGGGGCGCTTCGAGCAGGGGCCAGAAGAGAAATGGGTATTGTCCGGACGGATGTCCGGCTTGGCGAGCTTAGTCATGATGCTATCCTCTCAGATAGAAAGCTCCTCGTTGGGGAGGAGTGTCCCGCCGCCGGGTATATTGGAAGCCGCCTGCCGGCGCAACAGGAAAGTGGAACTGCCATATCACTTCACAAATTCGTGCGAGAAATTTGATGGCGCAAGTTAGCCGTAATGGAGCTGATCTAAATCGGGCCTCACAAAAGCTGATTTCTACGGCGAAATGCAATCACATTAGGTCGAGCGCGAGTTGATTCGCGCCGCCGGAAATAACAAGTGTGCTCGATGTCACTCACTGCACTCGCCGAACGTCCTTTCGAATTCCCACAACCCATTCCCGTATATCTGATCAACATCGATCGAGCGGCAGACAGACTTGCAGAGATCGAGCGCCAGAGCGGTGAGCTCGGGTTACGCTTCGAACGGATCGACGGCGTCGACGGCGCTCTTGTTCCTCGCGAGCAATGGATAGATGTCGATCACAGGCGCTTTCAGCGCCGGCACGGCAGAACCATCCTGCCCGGCGAATACGGCTGCTACCGGAGCCACCTGCTGGCATTGCGTCGACTTCTGGCCAACGGCGACGACATGGCCATCATCATTGAAGACGATGTGGCCTTGGACAAAGATTTCCTGGACCGTGCCATATCCGCCAAGGAAGCGGCACCGACGGCGGATCTGATCAAGCTGGTCAATCACCGCTGGAGCGGCTTTCATGCCCGAGCGGAGAGCCCGAAGGGTGACATCGTCGGTCGCTGCCTCTTCGGCCCTCAGGGTTCGACGGCGTGCTATCTCATCACGCGCAAGGGTGCGGAGAAGATCGTGAGATCACTGTCAGTCATGTCGCTGCCCTGGGATGTCGCAATCGAGCGTGGATGGGACATGCAGATGTCCATCTTCACCACCCGCACCAACGTCCTCGGCTTCGGCCCGCTGCGGGGAAGCACGATGGTCGGCTGGCGCCGCGATTATCGAGCGGCCAAGTCATCCGCATGGCGGCGGATACCCGCACACCTGTTCCGTACCTTGGATTTTTTCAGACGGATCGCCTATGTCCTGGCGACGCCTTGAGCGCTTGGCCTACCAGGTGGTGATCCGGAGGCCAACCCGAATTTCGTGGCGCGACAGCGCGCCGTCGCGACCCATAGCGCCGCCGGCGCCGGCCGCCGAATCCGCAGCGGAATAGCCGAACATATCGCCGCCGGCGATGTGCGAGAAGCGATAGCCGAGATCGACCTTGATGTTCGGCGTTACCTCGTAAGCGACACCGGCCATCAAGGCATAGGTCAGACGCCAGTCGCTTTCGCCGGAATAGCGAGTGCTGACCGCGGCCGCGCCGCCGCAGCTCGAAATACCGTCAACGCATGAGCCGATGGCGTTGACGCTGCCCCAGGAGACCCGCGTCGCACCGAGACCCGCGCCGAGATAGGGCGTGAAGCCGGCAACCGTTCCAAGATCGACATAACCGTTGACCATCAGGCTTCCCGCCGTGAACGAAGACCGTGCCTTTGTGGAACAACCGGTGCCCCCTGCTCCGCCGGAACAGGACATGGCGCTCGAAAGGCGACCGTTGAAGTCGCCGCTGAAAATATCGCCCGTCACGTCGGCGCGAAACAGATCGTTGAACTGGTAGCCGATACCGAGACCACCGGAGAAATCGCCGCCGAAGCGGTTCGAATCGAAAGAACCTGATTGATAATCACCACCGGCCGGATCGTAGGAACGAACCTTCATGTCGCCACGGCTGGCATTGACGGCATAACCGACATCGCCGCGCACGTACCAGCCCTTCGCTGCCTGAACGCTGACTTCGGGCATCTTGATCTCTGGCGGCGGCGCGTCGCCGGCAAGGGCTGCGCCGGCCGATGCACCGGCCATCGCTGCGGCCAGCGCCAAAGCGTCGAAACGGATCATTACCCCTCGCCTTCCATCCTCGTATGGATGCCTGCCTTTCAACCGGCTGGCCTTCCTGCCCTTGCAAGGACCCGAAGAGGGTCAATGACCGGGAACACGCCATTCTCATTTCATTAACCATAGGGAATTCATGGTTAATGAAGCTTTAAGGCCGGGGAAAATTGCTTAACGGGAAGACGAAAAACGCAAAAGCCGCCCGGGGGAAACCGGACGGCTTTTCAATAACTTGCGAGACGGAGGCTTACTTGTAAACCGGCTGGACCGGGATATCGGCCGGCGGCATGTAGCTCGCCGTCTGGCAGCCGCCGAAGGTGTAGCGGGCACCGAGGCGGGCTTCATGCAGGTTGATGCCCTTGTCGTAGCCGGGGCCACCGTTTTCGGCATAGCCGAACATGTCGCCGCCCTGGATATGGCGGTAACGGTAGCCGACATCGGCCTTGAGGTTACAGCTGAGGTCGATCGACGTACCGGCCATCAGCGCGTAGGTGAAGCGCCAGCTGCCGCGGCCGTTATGATTGACGGATCCGTCGCAAGAGTCCGGATTGGCGTCCGAGCACGACGTATTGTTCAGCTTGTCCCATTTGACGTAGGTGCCGCCGATACCGGCGCCGACATAGGGCGTGAACACGCTATACGTACCGAGATCGACATAGGCGTTGGCAAGCAAGCTGTAGGCCGTCAGAGACGAAAGATCGCGGGAAGTCGCAGGCACGGCGGTCCAATTCGGGCCGCAGGCGCCGCAATCGCCCTTCGTCGAGCCCTTGAAGTCCGACTTGAAGAGATAGTCGAGCGTCAGGTCGGTGCGCAGATAGTTGTTGATCTGATAACCGACACCGCCGCCCAGCGTCAGGTTGCCATCGAGCTTGGCGCTGTCGAAGTCCACCAGGCTGCCATTGGAACCCTGGAAGTAGTTCGAGCCGCGCAGTTTCGTAAAGGCGTAACCGACATCGCCGCGCAGATACCAACCGCTCGACTGGGCAACGACCACTTCCGGCGCCGGCTGCTGCGGCTCTGGTGTATAAAGATCAGCGGAAAAGGCTGACGTGCCGACAAGCAAGGTGGCAAGTGCGCCGATCACGGTTTTCATCATGGCTTTGGCTCCAAATTTCTTGCCATTGGCGCAGCAGATGCTTGCCAACCGAAAAGACATGACCGGGATAATGAAGAAAAGGAGTTAAAACCTGATTAACTACGAATGTTTACCCTGTTTTACTCGCGAGTTATACTCAAACAAACATATTAGATAATAATAAATCACCAACAAAGATAAAGAGATAGAGATAGAATCCGCCTCTCCTGAGCCGCCTGAAGCATAGAATCCAGCTGGCGGTATCTGCAGATTTTCTAAACCAATTGGCAAGAATCCGGCGGGTACAGTGCACCTGCCGGGAGTTCACCAATGAGGGAGTCATTGACTTACCAACGAAAAATATACGCCGGCCTTTGCCTGACCTTGCTCTTCCTAAGCCCCATCGCCTCTGCCGGTGCTCCGCCGGCAGGTTCTGCCGCCGCGACGGCGTGGAAGAAGGGGCGCCAAACAGGCTTGCCTATCCCCCGCTTTGCGTCCGTGAAAGCCTATAAGGCGCGCATGCGGGTCGGCCCGTCGACAAACTATGCGACGAAATGGATCTACATGAAACCTGGCCTTCCAATGGAAATCATCAACGAATATGGCCATTGGCGTCAGGTTCGCGACGATACCGGCGTCACTGGCTGGATGCACAGTGCTCTTCTTTCCGGAGCGCGGATGGCTGTCGTCGCACCCTGGCTGACGAAGAACGCCATGCTGCGGTCGGATCCGGAGTCAACCGGTGCGCTGATCGCCGAACTGCAGCCGCGCGTTCTGCTTTCGCTGCATTCCTGCAGCGGAAGCTGGTGCCACGTTTCCGTCAAGGGACATTCAGCGAGCGGCTATGTCAGGCAGAGCAAGCTCTGGGGCGCCTATCCCGGAGAGATGTTCCAGTAGGCAGCGGCATTCCATCATGGGAGCCGGAAAAACATATGGCCGCCTTCAGTAAAGGCGGCCATTGATCTGATATTCGCGACTATAGTCGAACAATAACTCAGGCGGCGGTACGCACGCTCGAGATGACATCGATCAGGCCGCCGACAATGCGTTCGATCTGGCTGCGATCGTCACCCTCGGCCATGACACGGATCAACGGCTCGGTGCCGGATGGCCGGATCACCAGGCGGCCATTGCGGGCAAGCTCGCTTTCGGCATCGGCTATCGCCTTGCGCACCTGGCTGTCTTCCAGCGGCCTGCCACCGGAGATGCGAACGTTGCGCAGCAACTGCGGCACCGGCTCGAAACGCCGGCAGACCTCGCTGACCGGCTTGCCTGTGCGCTTCACAGCGGCCAAAATCTGCAGGGCGGCAACGAGGCCGTCACCGGTCGTGCCGTAATCCGACAGCACGATATGGCCGGATTGCTCGCCGCCGACATTGAAATTGTTCTGGCGCATATGTTCGACGACGTAGCGGTCACCGACCGCCGTACGGGCGAGAGACATGCCGCGCTCATCGAGGAAGCGTTCCAGACCGAGATTGGACATGACCGTCGCTACGATGCCGTTGCCGCGCAGCAGCTGGCTCTCGGCCCAGCTTTCCGCGATGACGGCCATCAGCTGGTCACCGTCGATTATCGTGCCGGTTTCGTCGACGATGATGACGCGATCGGCATCGCCATCCAGCGCAATGCCGATATCGGCGCGAACCTCGTCCACCTTCTTCTGCAGGGCAACGGGGCTGGTGGAGCCGCAATTCAAGTTGATGTTCGTGCCGTTCGGCTCATTGCCGATGGTCACGATATCGGCGCCCAGTTCCCAAAGTACTGCCGGAGCAACCTTGTAGGCGGCACCGTTGGCACAGTCGATGGCAATACGCAGCCCTTGCAGCGTCACATCGCGCGGCAATGTGCGCTTGGCATGTTCGATATAGCGGTCATGCACGCCATCGACACGCTTGGCGCGGCCGATATTTTCGGACTTGGCGAGATGCGCCGAGATATCCTTGTCGAGCAGATCCTCGATCTGCATTTCGAGATCGTCGGACAGCTTGTAGCCATCAGGGCCGAAAAGCTTGATGCCGTTGTCTTCGTAAGGATTATGCGAGGCGGAAATCATCACGCCGATATCGGCGCGCAGCGAGCGGGTGAGCATCGCCACGGCGGGTGTCGGAATAGGTCCGAGAACGAAGGCATCGACGCCAGCAGCCGTGAAGCCGGCAACAATCGCGTTTTCCAGCATATAGCCGGAAAGGCGCGTGTCCTTGCCGATAACCACTCGATGGCGATGACTACCTCGATGGAAGATCGTGCCAGCAGCGATACCCACGCGCATGGCAAGATCCGGCGTCATCGGATAGATATTCGATTGACCGCGAATCCCGTCGGTCCCGAAATAGCGACGTTTCATATGCACTCCTGTCGTTGCGGCATCCCTGCAAGATGCAGCGGCACCGAAATCACTGCTCCGAATTCGGAGGCCTCGCGAGCATCGACGCTTGTGGCTCATGCCACAGATTGCGAAATTCAGCACTTAAATTACCGAGAACGCCTATTACAACGCGTTACCATTAATATGCACTAAAAAACGCAACGGGATGCGGCGGACAATATTCCGATTTCCCCAATCCTGCGGCGCGCAATACTTCTTCGTGAACAACATGTCTTGGCCAAGATCGATCTCTACGCCGCAAAGGAAAAGGCCAGCTACCCTATCCGGCAGCTGGCCTTTCTTGTTCTGGCTTTGCCCGCTTGCTCAGCGTGGCTGAGGCTCGAAACCACCTTCGGGTTCATCGCCCTTGGTCCCGAGCGGGCCGTCCTTCTTCGCGCCGGTCTTCGGCACTGCCGAACCACGGCTCGGCGGCGTGTCGTCACCAAGGTCGCGCGCCGGCTTTTCGCCGCGGATGAGCGCCTTGATTTCCTCGCCCGTCAGCGTCTCGTATTCGAGGAGGCCCTCGGCGATCGCAACGAAGCCGTCATGCTGCTCCGTGAGGATATCCTTGGCCTGCCTGTAAGCCTGATCGATCAGGCGACGCACTTCGTTGTCGATCGTCTGCGCGGTCGCTTCCGAAACATTCTTCGACTGCGAAACGGAATGGCCGAGGAACACTTCCTGTTGGTTCTCGCCATAGGCGACCAAACCGAGCTCATCGGAGAAGCCCCATTGCGTAACCATTGCCCGGGCAAGCTTTGTCGCCTGCTCGATGTCGGAGGATGCGCCGGAGGTGATGTTTTCCTTGCCGAAGGTCAG
>NZ_JAELUG010000410.1 GCF_016429255.1 Rhizobium sp. ASV8 | reverse complement strand
ACCTTAATACTTGGCATCTTGCGCCGAACGACGGCACATATGTTGCTAAGCCAAAGATGTTTGTTAAAATAGGAAAAATACTAATAAAAGCCTCACAGACCTAAATCATTCCTCTTCGTCATATATTTCTAACTGACATTGTATCTCCTTTATACAAAGCCAGCGCAAGTCGCGCCAGCATCCACTGTTAGCGTTGTACCTGTGATCCACCTCGCTTCATTCCCAGACAAGAACCTCACTGCACTCGCAACATCCCAAGCGTTTCCCTCTGTTTTTAGTAGGCTTCTATTTTTCCGGGCTTCTCTGGTTTCCTCTGACATGCCTTGGCCCGCGTTATATACCATGGGCGTATAAACCATTCCTATAAGCAAAAGGTCAGTTCTATTCGTCATATTATCTCGGCACTCGTATATCTTACCTGGGCAGACACAATTGACCCTGATGCCATCTTTTCCATGATGAGCGGCCATTGCA
>NZ_JAELUG010000409.1 GCF_016429255.1 Rhizobium sp. ASV8 | reverse complement strand
CGTGGGCTCGGAGATGTGTATAAGAGACAGTGAGAGAGCAGCTCAGCGACAATGTCAACGTGGCCGTGCTGTGCAGCGCGGTTGAGGGTTTCTATCCCAAGGCCTGCGGTGCCAGCATTAAGGGCATATTGTAGCGTATCTAATTTCCCATTATTGATGGCCCAGGCTAATGCTGCGTCTCGCCCAACCTCATACAGACGACTATGAGCGAGGGAGTGAATTAGGCGACAGCTCGCGGCGAGTCCATGGAGGCTGGAGACGTCGTTGGAGAAACCTATGATGGTAGTAATGAGCTCAATCGGCAAGGTTGCCAAGGACGGCATTGTATCTTCTTGCAGTATCGATGGCGGGTGTTTGTAGATGCATGCGGATTGACGTTGATGGCCGGTGGATGGACGGAGGTACGCGGGGTGTCCAAACCTTGGGGGACGATCGTCTTTGATGTAAGCCAAGCGTGGGAGCGGAGTTGTGTGG
>NZ_JAELUG010000408.1 GCF_016429255.1 Rhizobium sp. ASV8 | reverse complement strand
CGACAGGAGAACTGTTGCAAGAAAATCGGGTTGCCAGACATCATCTTTAGATGTCCAATTGGCAAAGAGAGTCTGAAGACTACCGGCTTGTTGATCGCGCGCTGAGACAATTGTTACAGGCACGAAACCGAAGTCATTGGTGCTGAGCAAATCTCCGTCATATGCTTTCCCTTGTGAAAATGGAGAAGCAAAGTAGTATACATCGTTGAGCTTGAAAGTCGCGCCGGTCGGCATAAATGCGCATGCCACTTGGGCAGCAAGGATTGAAACAATCAACAAAAGAGTAGCCATTGCTAGCCTCAAGAATAGTCTATACTGACGAGATGCAGCGTCAACGGGCTTGCCATGGAGGAATACGCTATCTTTTAGACTTATTCGACGGATCCGCTACCGGTCCTGAGCTTGCCGTTTCTGGGGCCCGGCATTTGCTTGCACCCATGCTAGTCTAGTCCACTCTGGGGGTATTTGTGCCGCC
>NZ_JAELUG010000407.1 GCF_016429255.1 Rhizobium sp. ASV8 | reverse complement strand
TTCCAATGCAGCGTTGAAACGATATTTTTCCACGCCTACGGTGCGCTCCATGGCGCAAGATACCACCCAACAGCCTGCGCCGGCAAAGGGCAAGAAGAAGCGCAACAAACTAGGATACCACAGAACATCAATAGCATGCAGTAAGTCCGACGTTGTCACACAGCTAAGTACCTTTGGTCCAATCAGATGCCAATAGCTTACACTTTCTTTTCAGCCCACTGTCGCCGAAGGAAAATTCGATGCATTGCGTCTACAGAAGCGCAGAATCAATGCGTCGACTGCATACGTCTTAAGAAGGAGTGCACATTCCAATCCGTCGATCAACAGTCCTCTCATGATGCAAAAAGGCAGACTCTCCCTCAAGCTGCGCCGAACGGTGCGTCACAATCGCCTTCGCCAGCATTTGCGCCAGGTTCCAAGGCCGAGATGTCATTTCCGGCAAATATACGATCGACTCACCCGCGACAAGGTAAGC
>NZ_JAELUG010000406.1 GCF_016429255.1 Rhizobium sp. ASV8 | reverse complement strand
CTCATGATTTGTATGGATGATAGCCAAAGGGATGTAAATTATATATAATAAATCGCATTTTATAAATAAATATTTGTTCAAGGGTCCACTATTGTCTTAACGTCGCCATTATACATGCAAAGCATCTACTCCGAATATCCTCGAATAATTAGCTCACTGCCCATCACACCCCAAACGTCAACTTCTCATTCTTAAATGGAACCAAAGCCAGAATAACCGCCTCAGTGTAATACCCTCTTCTAGTAATCACGTCATCCGTCAATATCCCCACCGTACCACTCTTCTGCTTCGAGTTCGTCGTCCCATGCACCAAGTCATCCGCATGTCCCAGCTCCATACCAGTCCTCAGTAACTTGGCCGTCTCCTCTTGCAGGAAATACGTCGCGGTGCGCGCTTTTCCCTCTTTCCCGTTCCTGTCCACTATCGCAATCCATGCAGACGACTGTATGAGACCGCATCCCTGTCTCTTATACAC
>NZ_JAELUG010000405.1 GCF_016429255.1 Rhizobium sp. ASV8 | reverse complement strand
CCTCTGTCGTTGGCAGCGAAAAAGGGGCAAAAAGAGGTTGTGAATGTTCTACTGACAAGGAATGACGTGGACGCTGATTGCAAAGATAACGAGGGCCGTACACCACTGTCGTTGGCAGCGGATGACGGGCAAGAAGAGGTTGTGCATGTCCTACTGGCAAGGGAAGACGTGGAGGCGGACTCGAAGGATAATAACGGCTGCACACCTCTTATGTTTGCAGCGTCAGGTGGCAACGAAGCCCTATTGAGATTGTTTCTTGGGAGGGACGACGTGGACGCAGCCTCGAAGGATGACGATGGCTCGACGCCTCTACATTGGGCAGCTACTTGTGGTAGCGAAACTGGTTTGAAAGTGTTACTGGAAAGGGGTGATGTGGAGGTAAACTCAAAGGATGGTGATGGCTGGACGCCTCTCGCCCACGCCGCATTCTATCAATACCCGGCAGCGATGAGGCTTCTGCTTGACAGGTACAACGC
>NZ_JAELUG010000404.1 GCF_016429255.1 Rhizobium sp. ASV8 | reverse complement strand
GAGCAGAGCAAAGCCATTGCAACAAAGTCTCCACCGATCCTGCACCATGGATCCGCTGTCTATCGGGGCAGACAATGCTCTTTTGAGCTCCCAGTGTGAAACTGTTTGTGCTGAAACTCTATCACAAAAAAAAAAAAAAAAAATGGCTACCACTTACGATGTATAGCTTGTCATTTTCACAATAAAACTCAACTCTCGCAAGATTCCGGATAATAAACGCACGCTACCTCGCCTGGACGAGGACCTTGCGAAATTCTGGGCTGTAGTCTCAGCAATGAACATCATGTGGTGTGCATGTGGCTCCATACTAATGACACACCCCAACAGCAATTGGCAGCCCATTCGCGATAATCTTCAGGGAACAAAGATAGCGGTTCAAGGCCTTATGAAAGAGAGGGAGCCCGTTGCGCAAACTGAGAAGAAAGGCTGGATGAGCAATTTCGTTTCTCAGAACTGGAAGTTCGGCCGGCATTCAGC
>NZ_JAELUG010000403.1 GCF_016429255.1 Rhizobium sp. ASV8 | reverse complement strand
GATCAAGACGGTGCAGCCGATTTGCAGAATCGAAATAGGCTTTCGAGATTACTAACTAGCGCCGGATTCCGACAATTGCCAAGAGAAGAGCAGATGGCTGCATTGCGACAGATGCGGGAGTACAATGCACAGAATCAGCAGGGAGCGGCTGATGCGGAGGCCGGGCCAGGCGCAGCAGCCACCGCGGATGAGAATGTTGCTGCCGATGGTGATGATAGGACGCGCCGTGCTCGCTTTGCGGCGAAGCTCAAGGAAAAGTTTCGCATTCGCACAAGAGAGCAGTCATGAGAAATGAATGTCCTTTGGATTTGATTTACTAGTTTAAACGAATTGCATGTATTTGGAATGGAGTTACGGAGGGATTAGGGGCATGATATACGGATTTACGGTATGCGCATGTGGCGGCGTTCCAAGGCAAATTGAATATGTTACTTCGGACATGAACTTCCCTTTCTTTTGATGCAGTACGTTTGTAGA
>NZ_JAELUG010000041.1 GCF_016429255.1 Rhizobium sp. ASV8 | reverse complement strand
CCTTCTATCGTTGGCTGCTCGCCTTCCTCGTGCTCCTGCCCTTCGTCGGCCGCGCGGCTTGGCGCGACAGGGCTGCTCTGCGCGAGCACTGGCTAAAGCTTGCCGCACTCGGTGCGCTGGGCATGGTGATCTATCAGAGCCTTGCCTACGAGGCGGCGAAGACGACGTCAGCGGTGAACATGGGTGTGATGCTCGCCCTGATGCCACTGCTGTCGACCGTGCTTGCCGGCCTCTTGGCGGGCGAAAGGCTGACCGTGGCAAGCGTCGCCGGCGGCGGCATTTCCCTGATCGGGCTCGTCTACCTGACATCCCGAGGCGACCCGATGATGTTAATCAACGGCGGTTTTCATATCGGCGACGGCCTGATGATCATCGCCGTTCTCTCAAATGCGCTCTACGGCGTCATGCTGAGACGCTGGGCGATGCCGCTGCCCATGTGGCAGCAGCTCTTCTGGCAAATCGCTTTTTCGACCGTGTTGCTGTTCCCTGTCTTCCTGATGGGCGATATCTCGCCGGTCACAACAACAAATCTGCCGCTCATTCTTTATGCGGCGATCCCGACCTCGCTTATCGCTCCCTTCTGCTGGATGATCGGCATCCATCGGCTCGGAGCAAGCCGTGCCTCGCTGTTGATCAATCTCCTGCCCATCATCGTGGCGGCATTGGCTTGGATGCTGCTTGGCGAGGAGCCGCATTCCTATCATGCCATCGGCGGCGCCCTGGCCCTCATCGGCGTCGGCCTGGGGTTACGAAAAGCTCCGGCGGCGGCGGAGGCGACCGCTCAGACGAGTTGGGAAGCAGAGGAAGCCTGATCCCAATTCCGAGGCCCCTTTCCTTTCGCCCGCCCTTCGTTCTACGATGAACGAGTCCGCAGAAGCGAAAAGGAAGCAAGCGTGCGCATAGCCCTGGAACCGGTGTCCTCCAGAACGACGATCCAGGAGAGCGTCTATCAGCAGCTCCGAAATGCGCTGATGGCAGGCAATTTCGATCCCGGCCAGAGCCTGACCATCGCCTCGCTCGCTGAAACCTTCGGCACAAGTAACATGCCGGTTCGCGAGGCTCTGCGCCGGCTCGCGGCAGAAAATGCCCTCGAAGTCGCCGCCAACGGCTCGGCTAGGATTCCGATCGTCACGCTCGCGCGGCTGGACGATCTCTGCCGCGCCCGCATCGCAGTGGAGGGCCTTGCCGCCGAACTCGGCTTGCCGAACCTCACCCCGACTGATATCGCAACGCTGGAACGCATCGCCGGCGAACAGCATGTCATCGGCCTCGGTGCCAACGTCTACGACCTGATGGCCAAGAACCAGCAGTTCCATTTCACCATCTACAGCGCCTCCGGTTCCGAGGTGCTGCTGCAATTGATTGAGACCCTTTGGCTGCGCTTCGGGCCCTACATGCGCATGCTCTCCGCCTCGGTGGAGCCTTTGATGCGCAGCGGCCAGCTTGATCCTGCCGGCGAGCACGTCGCGATCGTCAAGGCGCTGAAAGCCGGTGATTTTGCCGCCGCGCGCGATGGCGTCGTCGCCGATATCAGACGTACCCACGAAATCCTGCAGGATTATTGCCCGGCCACACAGGAAGAGCCGCGCAAGGGCTCAGGCATGGGCCGCCGCTAAGCTTCGGGAGCGAGATTGAGAAATTTGGTTGAACCTTAAAGTATTTTGTGATCAAATGATCAAACTAGAGATTTCAACCCAATATCCAGAGCGAGATCCCCATGAGCTCCGCCGCTTCCGCATCGCAATTCGCCGGCCATAACAGCTTCCCGGTCGACGAGGTCCGCGCCATGTTCCCGGCCATCCAGAAGGCCGGCGATTTCGTCTTTCTCGACAATGCAGGCGGTGCGCAGGTTCCGCAGACGGTGGTGGACGCGGTTGCCAATCACCTGATCGATTTCAACGTCCAGCGCATGGCGAAATACCAGCACAGCCAGGGCGTCGACCGCAATCTGGATGAGGCGCGCGAAAGCGTTGCCATGCTGGTCAACGCCTATCGTCCGGAAGAAATCTCCTTCGGCCAGAATGCCACCTCCTTCATCCGCCTGGTGAGCCTCGGCATCGCCAAGCTGCTCGGCGAGCGCAACGAAATCGTCGTCACCGACATGGATCACGACGCCAACATCGCTACCTGGATGGCGCTGGAAGGCGACGGTGCCAAGATCGTCTGGTGGCGGATGCGCGAGGACGGCACGCTACATGTGGAAGATCTGAAGCCGCTGCTCAACGACAAGACACGCCTCGTCGCCTGCACCGTCACGGCGCATTCGATCGGCACGATCGTCGATGTCGCCGCTGTCTGCAAACTGGCGGCGGCGGCCGGTGCCGAAACCTTCCTCGATTGCGTCCACTACGGTCCACACGGTCTCATAGACGTGCAGGCCTGGGGCTGCGACTATCTCGTCTGCTCCGGCTACAAGAACTTCTCGCCGCACATGGGCTTCCTCTGGGGTCGCTACGACGCGCTGGTCAAGCTTCCCACATTCAAGGAAGACTTCATTCCGGACGTGCCGCCCTACAAGATCGAAGTCGGCACTTTCACCTATGAAAACGTCGCCGGCATGAATGCCGCGGTGAAATACCTCGAAGGCCTCGGCCGCCGCTTCCTGCCGAACGGCGACCATAGCCGCCGTCAGGCGCTCGCCGCTGCCATGGGCGCGATCCGCCAGTACGAGTTGATGCTGTCGCGCGAGATGATCGCCGTCCTCAAGCGCCACGGCGCCGTTATTTATGGCATCTCCGACGAAAGCCGCCTCGACCAACGCGTTCCCACGATCTGCTTCAACATGCCTGGCATCACGCCGCAGGAATTCGCCTCCGAGATGGGCAAAGAGCGCATCGGCCTGCGCGACGGTCATATGTTCGCACCGCGCCTGATGAAGCGCCTGGGTCTCTCGATGGAAACCGGCGCTATCCGCGTGTCACTGGTGCATTATAACAAGGTCGAGGAAATCGCGCGGTTCGATGCGGTCCTGACCGAGATCATGGCACGGCGCAAGTAGGTCGTGTCCGTGAGCGGTGGCGGCGCCCGAACAACACCGCCACCGCAATGCCTGCGCGCCGCCGACCCGATCGGCAGCGCGTCGAAAGCAACCTGATGCTCAAAAAAGAATGTCGCTTCGCAGCTAGGTCGTTTCGGTCTATCCCTCGTCGAGAGGACCATTGAAGTGTGAGGAAGAGGATGAGCGATTTCCGCCGGAACTGTATCGAGCGCAAGCTGCTTGTCGGCACCTTTGCCGCCATTCCGCATCCTGTCGCCATCGAAGTGACGGCAGCCTCCGGCGTCGATTTCCTCTGCATCGACTGGGAGCATTCGCAGATCAGTCGCGAGCGCATCGAGGATTTGATCCGCGCCGCCGACGTCCACCACGTTCCGGCCATGGTTCGTGTGCCCGGTCATGCTGCTGAAGATATCGCAGCGGTATTGGATGCCGGGGCTGCTGGCGTTCTCGTCCCCCGCGTGTCGACAGCGGAGCAGGCCCGCGCCGCCGTAAAGGCCACACGCTATCCGCCACTCGGCGTTCGCGGCGTCGGCCCGGGCCGTGCTGCCGCTTACGGCTATCGCATCCCCGACTACCTCGCCAAAGCCAATGCCGAGCTCGTGCTTGCCATTCAGGTGGAGACGGCCGAAGGACTGGCCAACATCGCCGATATCGCCGCCGTCGAGGGTATCGACCTGATTTTCATCGGGCCCGGCGATCTCTCGGTCTCGATCGGCGCGATGGGACCAGCCGGAAAGGACAAGCTTGACGCCGCCATCCGCACCATCACCAAAACTGTCCTTTCAGCCGGTCGCGCGGTCGGCATTTTCCGGCCGACACCGGATGATATCGCGGCATGGTCGCAAGCGGGCATAAGCTTCTTCATTCTCGCAAGCGATACGATGTTTCTCGGCGCCAGCATGGCTGCCGGCGTCATCGATGCAAAGAAGTCGGGCGGCGGCTTGGAGGCGTGGGAAAAATGATTTATTCCAAAGCCTTACGCCTGGTTGAAGCCACTGCCGGCTCGGGCAGGAATGTAGACTTTTTAAGCTTAAACTTTAGCCTTGAAATGCATTGGTTTTTGGATAACCATTCGAAAATGAAGGGCAATCGAGGCATGAGTTTCGGCAATCGTTTCGTCTCTTCAACACCGGATTCCCAGGGGAAATTTCTTGTCTCTTCTGCCGCAGCATAACCTGCCGAACACGATGACGGGTCGCGATGCTCTCGAAGGCATCCGCGCCCAGATTCGTGACATGCGCACCGACAATATTGCCGTGCTCGCCAAGCGCGCCCGCGAACTCGGCGGCGTCATTCCGCTCTGGTTCGGTGAAGGCGACATCGTGACGCCCGCCTTCATCCGCGACGCCGCAAAGAAGGCGCTGGATGACGGCGCGACCTTCTATGTCCCGAACATGCGCGGGCTGCAGACGCTAAACGAAGCGCTGTCGGATTACCAGACGCGCTTGCATGAACGTCCGATCCCGATCGAGCGCACCACCGTCGCTCCAGGCGGTATGCAGGCGCTCTACATGGCGCTTGAGCTGCTCGTCGACGTCGGCACCAACGTCGTCTACGTCGCGCCGCAATGGCCGAACATCCACAACGCCATCCACCTGATCGGCGGCGAGCCGCGTCCAGTCTCTCTCGATTTCGATACCGACTGGCGCCTCGATCTCGACAAGCTCTTTGCCCGCTGCGATGCGCGCACGCGCGCCATCTTCCTCTCGACGCCCTCCAATCCCACGGGCTGGACGGCCTCTCGCGAGGAGATGCTGGCGCTGCTCGATTTCAGCCGCCGCACCGGCATCTGGATCATCTCGGACGAGGTTTACGCCCGCCTCTATTTCGACGGCGACATCGCCCCTTCGATCCTGCAAGTGGCCGAGGACGGTGATCGCGTGATCGCGATCAACAGCTTCTCGAAGGCGTGGGCGATGACCGGCTGGCGTGTCGGCTGGCTGACGCATCCGTCTGCCGTCGCCGACCAGCTCGGCGCGATGACGCAATATGTCAACAGCGGCACTTCGGCGATGGTCCAGGCCGGTGCAGCGGCGGCATTGCGTGAAGGCGAGCCGCTGATTTCAGAGATCCGCGGACGCATCAAGGCCGGCCTTGACCTGGCCTATGAAAAGTTGCCGAAGATACCGGGCATGATACTGCCGGAAAAGCCGCGCGGCGGCATGTATGCTTTCTTCGCGCTGCAGGGAGAGCCAGATGCGACTGCGCTTTGCGAACGCATTCTGGAGACGGCCCGCGTTGGCCTGGCGCCCGGATATCATTTCGGAGAGTCGTCCCGCGCCTTCCTGCGCATGTGCACTTTCCGCGAAACCGAACAGATGCGCCTCGCCCTCGACCGCATGGTCGATGCGATGACATGAGACGGCCGCCCGCATGGGCGAACGGGAAATACCCGCGGGTGAGAGGAAAGCCCGCAACCATAACCAGAGGGAGACCAAGAAAATGCATATAACTCGTCGCAGTCTACTGGTCCTAGCGACCGCCGTCGGCCTGGCCGGTGGAAGCCATTTCGCCTATGCCGCCGATGTCTTGAACGTCGGTTCCTATCCCAACAACCCGCCCTTCGAATACAAGACCGCCAATGGCGGCTTCGAAGGCTTCGAAGTGGATGTCGTCAACGAAGCGGCCAAGCGCGCGGGCATGACGACCAACATCGCCGACTACGGCTTCCAGGCCCTGTTCGCGGCAACGAGCTCCAAACGCATCGATGTGGCGATTTCGTCGATCACGATCACGCCGGAGCGCCTGAAATCTCAGTCCTTCACCCAGCCATACTATGATTCCGACATGGGCGTCGCCACCAAGGAAGGCAGCTCGATCAAGGCACTCGCCGACCTCAAGGGCGCGGTCGTCGGCGTACTCTCCGGCTCGACCGGGGAAAAGTGGGTCAACGACAACAAGGCCGCTCAGGGCTTTGCCGACGTCAAGGGCTACAACTCGCAGCAGGACATGTTCCTCGATCTCGGCGCAGGCCGCATCGACGCCGTCGTCAGCGATATCCCCGGCATGCAGTACCTCTTCGTCAAGACCAAGGGCTTCGCCATCAAGGATCGCATCAAGACCGGCGAACAGTACGGCCTGATGATGACGAAGGACTCTCCGCTCGTCACCAAGATCAACGATGCCATCACCGCGATGAAGAAGGATGGCACGCTGGACAAGATCCACGAGAAGTGGTTCGGCGGCAAGGCACCGGCTGGCTCCTCCACCGTCACCGAATTGCCGATCCCCAAGGCGTGATCAAAAGATCATCATCGAAGTAAGCTACGCCGGTCGCAACGACCGGCGTAGATACAAGAGCAATTTCAGCAAGAAGTGCGAAACACCCTTGCGTCCAGAGTTGCGTAAAAACAAAGAGATAGGGCATTTCTGCGGCTCTTTTAATGCAGAAATGCGCTGAACAATCTTATCTTCGTCTTGCACACGGGAGTGCCAATGTCTTTCGTCGATACCTTCTTCAATTCCGACGTCATGATCTCGGCCTTCCCGCAATTGCTGCGCGGGCTCTGGATGACCATTGCGCTCGGCGTGGTCAGCATCGTGATCGGCGTGACCGGCGGCCTCATCGTCAGCCTTATCCGCCTCTATGCGCCAAAGCCGATCCAGCTGCTGATGATCGCCTATATCGACATCATGCGCGCCATGCCGATGCTGGTCGTGCTGATCCTGATCTATTACGCACTGCCTTTCGTCGGCATCAGCCTCTCGGCCTGGTGGTCGGCGATCATTGGCTTTTCCATCGTACTGGCGGCCTACTCCGCCGAAGTCTTCCGCTCTGGTATCGAGAGCGTGCCGCGCGGCCAGTTCGAGGCCGCAGCCGCCCTCGGCATTCCTTTCCTGATCACGCTCTACAAGGTCGTGCTGCCGCAGGCGGTCCGTATCGTTATCCCGCCGACGACGAGCAACTGCGTCTCAATGTTCAAGGATACGTCGCTTGCCTCGACCGTGGCGCTGCCGGAGCTGCTGAAAGAAGGGCAGAACGCGCAAGGGCTCTACGCCAACCCCTCGCCGCTTATCATGGCAGCGGTGATCTACGTCATACTGCTCTGGCCGATGGTCCGTCTGGTGAGCGTGCTCGAAAAGAAGTTCAAGAGCGAGCGCGCCCGCTAAAGCGCGTCGCGATCTCTAAGATTCGCTTCATGCGCTTTAGCTCTTTGATTTCACAGATGTCGTAGTCGCAAAAACCGCTGCACACTTTTGCCCGACATGCTCTAGGCACCTCCACGAAACGCACATGGCGGTTTCGCGCGGAATCATCCGAAGACAATAGAGGGGAGCGGCCTGGCGTTTCAGAGAGACGCTGGGCCGCTGAAACCGTCGTCAGTCGAAGTCGCTGCCGGACAGATGGTTGCTGACCGACGTCTTTACCGCACCGATGTCCTGCCAGAGCTCGGTGACGATGGCGGGATCGACATCCGCCATCATATCGCGCAGCCAGCCTTCATGGGCGGCTGCCATGGCGCCAAACAACGTCACCCCTCTGTCCGTCAGCTTCGCGACGGTAACGCGCCGGTCGCCATCGGGCGTTACCCGCAGCACCAGCCCGTCCGTCTCCAGCCGTTCGACCAGGCCCGTGACATTACCGTTGGTAACCATGGTGCGCTTGGAAAGCTCGCCGAGACGCAGACCATCGCGTTCGCGATAGAGCTGCGCCATCAAGTCGAATTGGGGCAAGGTCGCGCCGAACTCGTTGCGCAGCCGGCGGCGGATTTCCTGCGAGATCAGCTTCGTGGTCGACAGCATCCGCAGCCAGAGCCGCAGTTCGAGCTTTTTACCTTCCTGCGCTCCTTGAACGATGATCTCCAAGTCAACGGTTGCACTCTCAGACTCTGTCATGACGTCGCCTCGGTCTATCGTTCCGCATCACTCAGATAAGCGATCCCGAGCATTTCCGCTTTTCTTCGCAAAGCGGAAATGCTGCGTCTTCTCGTTGCATACCGCATTCCGGACGGAAAACCGCTGCGCACTTTTCCTGGAAATGCTTTAGGGAACGATATTTGAAATGTCAAAGGTTTGGGCGTCAAGTCATATGACGGTCACTTCGCCAGCATTTTCCCCAACATGAAACCGGAGCCGGCTCCCGTCCCCGCGCCCGGCCATGTGGAGGCGCCGCACATGAACAGAGATCCCACCGGCGTCTTGTAGCGCGAGTAGCCGGCAACGGGACGAAACAGGAAGTTCTGGTCGAGATGGTGGCTGCCGGAGAGATTGTCGCCGCCGACGAGGTTCGGGTTCTCACGTTCGAGATCAACCGGCGAGAACACCGACCGTCCCAATATCTTGCCGCGCAGACCCGGCGCATAGCGTTCGGCGATATCGAGGACGCGCTCCGCATAGGCATCCTTGATTGCGTCCCAGCTATCGCCGGTAATTTGACCCACCGCATCGCCGCGGAATTCCGCCGGCAAAACGCGCACCTGTATCCAGAGCGTATGCTGACCGGAGGGCGCACGCGAGGGATCGATTGCAGTGGGTTGGCCAATCACCAAAGCGGGTTCAACAGGCAGCAAGCCGCCCATCGCCTCGGCATAGCAGCGGGACATCATTTCGAGATCCGGCGCGATATGGACGTAGGCGAAGTTCTGCAGCGCTTTGCCTGCCGTCCAATCAGGAAGGCTCGATAATGCCAGATGAATCATCATCGTGCCGGGGCCGGCCCGGAAGCGTGAAACTTTGTTGTCAAACTCCTGCCGCGACGAATCCTGATCGAGAAGCTTGCCGAAAAGAAGCTGCGGATGGACATTGGCGATAACGGCGCGCTTCGCTTCATAGCGCCGCCCATCGGCGAGGACGACGCCGGTTGCTTTGCCACCTGATGTTACGATCTTGTCCACGCGCGTGCCGAGCATCAGCTCGCCGCCCTTGCTCTTCAGCACGGCAGCCATCGCCTTGATGATCGTATCGGCTCCGCCCTTGCCGATGACCATGCCGAAGGCCTGATTGGCCATGGATTCGAGATAGGGAAACAGCGCACCACCGGCAACATCGGGTGCAAAATCGAGATGCAATCCCCAGGCCGCCATCATCGTTTTCAACTTGGTGTTCTGAAAGCGTGCATCGAGAAAATCGCGCGGCGAGGCAAACAGCATGCGCGCCGTATCGTAAAGCCAGCTGGTTCCTTTCTGTCGCCAGGCTTTCCAGACCACTTTTGCGGCTGTTATCGATGGCATCGGAGATCCGAGAAGGCCGAAGATATGCGGGGCATCCGCCCCAAACTCCGAGAGCATATGACGCCAGGCGGCGGCGTCCTGGGGCGATATGTCGGCAATGGCGCCCGCGGTCTTTTCCAGATCGGTGCTGACGCCAAGATAGGTGCCATCCCGGAAGACGCTGGCAAAGCAATCGGCTGCCGGCACGAAGCCCAAGCCCGCAGCCGAAAGCTCGTCCTTGTACTGCGCAAAAAAGGCGGAGCCGGCGAACATGGAAAGGTTCATGGCGCAAAGATCGTGCCTAAAGC
Organism: Rhizobium sp. ASV8; assembly: GCF_016429255.1. Lineage (GTDB taxonomy): Bacteria > Pseudomonadota > Alphaproteobacteria > Rhizobiales > Rhizobiaceae > Rhizobium. The sequence continues at coordinate 39,640 of NZ_JAELUG010000041.1, read as the reverse complement.
CCGGCAGCGTCACCTCCCGGGTTTTGACCGCGCCACCCGGCTCCGCATTGCCCTCGATGACGGCAACCTTCCAGCCCTTCGCCGCCAGATGCACCGCCGCCGCAAGACCGTTATGGCCGGCCCCCACTATGATCGCATCATAGCTCATCGTCTGCCCCTCATTCGTCGGTTATTATTATTGTCACATGCATACATCTTGAGCTTTAAGCTTCAAGCATTTATTGACGCGAATTTCTTACGCGGAAGCAACCAAAGAGAGCATTCGCTATTATCGCAGGATGATTTGTTTTTATTTACAGCGACTTAACAAAACCCAAGAGGCAGCTCGAAAGGGTCAATTTTGGACACTTGGCCCGCGCCGGAATGCTTGCAATATCATATATTGTGACATAGGCTCCCCACATTCCGCCGCTGCGTGGACCAAGTGCTCAGAGGAAAGGCACCCCGCGTCCGGCGAAAAATGGATTCACGCTAGATCCCGTCAGAAGTCCCGCCAAGCGGCTCTTTGCACGAGTTCCTGCGACAACGAAGGGAACGTTATCATGACTGCCACTACACTCGCCAGCCTGGCCTCCGCCCTGATTTCGGGTGCCGTCAAGGTCGTCGACCTCACGGCGCCGCTCGGCCCGGAAACCCCGGTCCTCTATCTTCCGCCGCAGTTCGGCAAGAACACGCCGAACGTCAAGGTCCACACGATTTCCGAATACAACCAGGACGGTCCCTTCTGGGCCTGGAACTGGCTGGAACTCGGCGAACATACCGGCACGCATTTCGATGCACCCTGTCACTGGATCACCGGCAAGGACAATCCGAACAACACGACGGATACCATTCCGCCGCAGAATTTCGTGGCACCGGTCAATGTCATCGACCGCTCCAAGGAAGCTGCCGCCAATCCTGACTATCTGTTGACGGTCGACAGCATCAAGGAATGGGAAGCGCAGCATGGCGCCATCGAAGCCGGCAGCTGGGTGCTGCTGCGTACCGACTGGTACAAGCGCAACGGCTCCACCGAGACCTTCCTGAACGCCGATGAAAATGGCCCGCACTCCCCCGGCCCGACGGCCGAAGCAATCGAATATCTGCTGACCAAGGGCATCATCGGCTGGGGTCAGGAAACGATCGGCACCGACGCCGGTTCGGCCGGCGGCATGAACCCGCCCTTCCCGGCGCACAATCTCATGCACAAGGCGAACCGTTATGGCCTCGCCAGCCTCTCCAATCTCGATCAGCTTCCGGCCAAGGGTGCCGTGCTGATCGCCGCTCCGCTCAAGTTCGTCAAGGGCACCGGCTCGCCGGTTCGTGCGCTTGCGTTGATTGCATGATAGGCTGGAAAGGCGGGAGTCCGGGGGCGGGCTCCTCCTTTCCAACTATCTTGCCTATGAGGGGCAACGGCAATGGGCGATTATGACTACATTATCGTCGGCAGCGGCATAAATGCGCTTGTCGCAGCCGCTATGCTCGGCAAAAAGGGCCACAGGGTGCTCGTCCTCGAGCGCAACGACCGCATCGGCGGTTGCCTGCGTACCGAGGAGATCACCGAGCCCGGCTTTATCCACGACGTCATGGCGACAACCATGGTGCTGTTCCTCACCTCGCCGGCCTATGGTGCCATCGGCAAGGATCTTGAGGCGCGTGGTCTGGAATTCGCCCATGCCGATCTTCCGACGGGCGTGCTGCGGCCCGATGGTTCGCATGTCATCTTTTCCAAGGACAGGCGCCGAAACATCGCTACCTTCGACGAGCTGTCGCTCGGCGACGGGCAAACCTTCTCTCGCGAGATGGAGGCGCTTGCCGCCGATGCGCCGTTCCTGTTTTCCCTTCTCGGCGGGGCGCTGTGGTCGGGATCAACCCTGAAGGCAGTCGGGAAGCAAGGCTGGAGCCGGGGCCTGCGCAAACTCGCAGCCTGGTTTGGCGACGCGCTGACGCCCGCTCGCGGCTACCTCGAAGCCAATTACAAGTCCGAGGACATTCATGCGCTCTGGGCGCCCTGGGTCCTGCATTGCGGTCTCGGGCCGGAAAGCGCCTATTCCGCCGAGATGTTGAAGGTGATCGGCTTCGCCATTGAGCTTGCCGGCGCGCCCATCGTCAAGGGTGGCGCCGCAACCCTGTTGACCGCCTTCGAGCGTCTGATCACCGATAATGGCGGCGAAATCCGCGTCAATGCCGACGTGGCGAGCATCATTCCGGGGCCTAACCGCCGTGCAGACGGTGTGCGGCTCGCCGGCGGCGAGACATTGCACGCAAAGGCGGGAGTGATCTGCTCAGTGACACCCAACCAGCTCTACGACAGGCTGATGGGCGATTGGCCGGACCCAATGCCGGCAGAGGTGAAATCGGGAGTTGCCAATTACCGGTACGGCAAGGGCGACATGCAGATCCATTACGCCTTATCGGAGCCGCCGCGCTGGAAAGCCGATGCCGAACTCGGCAAGGTCGCGCTGCTGCATCTGACCTCCGGCCTCGACGGCGTCTCCCGCTCTGCCAACGAATGCGAGCGCGGGCTGCTGCCCGCCGAACCCACGATTTGCGTCGGCCAACCGGTCGCGCTGGACCCCAGCCGTGCGCCTGAAGGTAAATCGATCCTCTGGCTGCAGCTCCCCGAAGCACCGCGCCACATCAAGGGCGATGCCGCAGGCGAGATCGCAACGCCGGAGGACGGCCGCTGGACGGAAGAGGTTCGCGAGCGCTATGCCGACCGCATCGAAGCGATACTATCGAGCCATATCGAGAATTTCTCGAAGATAAAGCTGGCGCGGCGATCCTATTCTCCGGGCGATCTGGAGGCGATGAACATGAATCTCGTCGGCGGCGACCCCTACGGCGGCTATTGCGGCCTCGACCAGTTTTTCATCTGGCGTCCATTCAAGTCATCTGTTAACCACCGCACCCACATATCAGGCCTGTACCACATCGGCGCTTCGGCACATCCCGGTCCAGGTCTCGGCGGAGGCTCCGGCTTCCTGCTCGCATCATCGCTGAAGTAACAGGTTTCCTAGGGAGCATCGTCGATGGAGGAACGGTTTTCAGGCACCGTTTTGAGGCGCAAGCAGGATGAGAACGCCAAACGCCCCACCATGGGCGAAATCGGCCTCAACCACTTCGCGCCCTACCTGATGAACCGGCTGATGGCCCGCTGGAATGCCAATCTTTCCGAAGAGCTGCGCGAATACGACATGACGACCGCCAAGATGCGAACGCTCGCCGTTCTGTGCGTCTCGGCCAGCCTCACCATCAACGAGCTCTCCGTTTTTGCCGTCACCGAACAGTCGACGATGAGCCGCACACTGGATTCGCTCGAACAGCAGGGCTACATCCGCCGCCAGCCGCGTGTCGAGGACATGCGCATCCGCGACGTCTCCATCACAGAGGAAGGTCGTGCCGCCTTCGAGAAGGTGTGGCCGACCATGTACGACCTGTTCCTGCAGATGTTCGACGGCGTCGACGAAGCCGAGTATCGCGGCTTCATCTCGACCCTGCACAAGGTTCTGCACAACATCCGCAAGCACGAGATCTAGAGCATTTCCAGGAAAAGTGCGTAGCGGTTTTCCGTCCGGAATGCTTAAAAGACAATAAGATAGAGCGGGCCAAAAGGCCCGCTTAGATCAGATCATCGCTTGTTGGGAATGAGCGCCGTCGCCAGTGCCGCGATGGCGGCAATGATGGCGAAGACGTAGAAATTCCACTCCGGACCGACATTCAGGCTGGCGATATATCCGCCCATAAGCGGCCCGGAAAGCGCGCCGATGCGCGAGAAGCTCAGCGCCCAGCCGGTGCCGGCGGCTCGCACGAAGGGCTGCAGGTAGGCAGCCAGATAGCCGGTGAGGATCAGCGATGCCGATACCGTGCCGAAACCGGCGATGGCGACGACCGTATAGTTGAGCCAGATAGAGCCTTTGAAGGCGAGAAGCGCGATACCGACGGCGCCGAGCAGATAGGATAGCGTCACGGTCAGCCGCACGCCGAAACGATCCGCCCATTGACCAAGCACGATACCGCCGATTGCCGAGGTGAAGCTGAAAACCGCCAGAAACAGCAGGCTGTCGCCGAGATCGTAGCCGCTCTTGCGCATGATCTGCGGCAGCCATTGAGCCAGCCCATAGACCAGGAGCAGCCCCATGAACAGCGCAATCCAGAAGCAGGCGGTGGCAAAGGCATTTCGCGGCGAGAAAATCTCGCCCAGTACAGCGCGCCAGCCGAGGCTCGTTTCCCGCGGCGCATTTCTCGCCGGAACGGAAACGCCAAGCCTGGCGGCCAGACGTTTCGCCTTCTCGCTTCGTCCGCGCGCCACAAGGAAATCGAGGGATTCAGGCAGCAACCACGCCATGACGGGTACGAACAGAACCGGCAGTGCACCCACCAGAACGACCGGCCGCCATCCATGATCCGGCAGCAACCATCTGCCGACGAGCGCGGCGGCGAAAAGACCGAGCGAATAGCCCGAATACATGATGCCGTAATTAAGGTTCTTCTTCGCTGCCGGCGAATACTCAATGGTCAGCGCCGCCGCGAGCGGAATGATACCCCCAAGGCCAAGACCGGCGGCAACGCGACTGACGCCGAACCATGTCGGTGTCGGCGACCAGGCGGTGAGCGCCGTGCAGACGGCAAAGAGCGAGAGACATGCGAGAAACATCGGCTTGCGGCCATAGAGTTCGCTGAGCGTGCCGACGACAATGCCGCCGACAAGCATGCCGAAGACGGTGTAGCTGCCCATCGCTCCGAGCTGGAGCGGCGAGAGATGCCAGACATTGTCGGTGGAGAGCGCCGGCAGAATGGCACCGAGGACACCGACATCATATCCTTCGGCGAAAATCGCCAGCCAGCAGATAAGCACGACAACGAGGCTTTTGGCATGCGAGATCTCTCCGCCGCGAGGACCTGAAGGGTCCCTCGCAACGCCATTTCGAAGACTGTCCATGCAATGGTTCCCTTTTGGAAAGTATCGGTCTTGGCCGATATTGTCTGCATCCCGAGGACGCACGGGGCGGAATACCCGCCCCGTTCAATTGGCCTGAACGTGTCAGAGTGTCTCCACGGTCTTCAGCGCGCCGTCGAGAGCGCTACCCTTTTCATCGAGGAGCGCCGCCTGCCGCAACCGCTTCATCCAGGCAGCGCCGTCTTCACGGTCACGCAGCAACGGCAGCGCAGACATGACGCGATCGAACTTCGACAGGCCGCGCGCATGCGTATCGGAATAGCCTTTGACGAGGCGGCGATTGCCAAGCACCTCGACGGCCAGATCGTAATTCGCGGTCAGCAGATTGGATGCCGCGATCAGCCAGGCCTCACGATGCTCGACCTCGCGCGAATGGCGCAGGGTGCCGCGACGAATACGGCGCAGCCCGGAGACCATGTAGAGGCCGAGGAACCAGAACAGCGTGCCGGTCTGAACGCGCCGGCCCTTGTTGACGAAACGGTCGAGCCGCTCGAACAGGCGCGGACGGTTCTCGATCCACAGGCCCATTCCCTTCGGCATGGTGCCGCAGACTTCGTCCATGCGCGGATGCATGTATTCGGTCATGTAGACGAGCTGGTCGTCCTTGGCGCCGACCTCCTTGCGCACGCGCTCAAAGCGCGAACCGCGCACTTTCAGATCGGCAACGCGAATGACATCGTCATAGGCCATGGCAACGGCGACATATTTTGCCGCCTGGACGGTGAAGGCGAAGTCCTTGGTTGCACCGCCTGCTTTACGGTCCAGCGCATGAAGCGCTGCAACGCGGCTTAGATATTCGTCGGCATAGGCCGGATCCTGATAGTCGGTCAGTCGCTTGGCACCGGCAAACAGCAGCGGATGGGCCACTTCAGGAAACTCCGCGCGGATGCGATTGACCAGCCGGTCGAGTGCCGGGTGGCCGGCCGTTTCCGGCAAAGTGTCGAAATGCTTCGGCGGAGTTGCGGAAACAGCGTCGCGCGGTTTTTCCTTGACCCTGTCGAAAGCGGCATTGAACGCTTTGAGGCTCGGCTCGATGCCCTTGCCGCCGGCGCGAATCATCGCCTCGAAAGCCTGCTTTGCGAAAGGAAGCGCACCGGAACCGGCCAGCGCGCCAAACATGGATGCGGAAATCACACTGCCGTTCTTGACGGCGAGCGTCTCCATGTCAAAGGCGATCGTGCGTTTGGCGGCGAAATCGGTGGCGTCGACTACGACCTCCGGGTTGCCGATACCATCTCCCGGCTTCTCCTTCTCGCCCACAGCAAAGGAGCGATGCGTCGAAGCAATCAGCACGGTCTTGTCCGGGGTGACCAGGCCGCGCAGCACGGAACGGCCGGCCTCCATCAGTTCGGCAGCCATGACGACATCGACATCGCCGGGAGTCGGCATCAGCGAGAAGATCGGCGCATGGCCATCGCGGGCCGGCAGCATCTCGATGTAATAGATCGTCGCACCCGTACGCTGCGCCACGCCGGGCACGGATGTCGTTTGCGCCATCCATCCCTCAGCTTCTGCAAGGCCGACGATCCAGTCGGCCAGCACGCCACCGCCCTGTCCGCCCATGGCAAGAACGGCAAGCGACAGCGGTTTGTCCGTGGAAAGTCTGTTGGCGCCGAGATCACTCATGCTCACATGCTCGTTCATATCGCCCTCTCAATCTGCGAAGACGATGCGGCCGGCGCGGCGACGCGCCTGCAACCAGCCGATGACGCGGGAACGCAGGCGGGCGACGAAGCGGTCCCAACCCGTCGGGTTGTGAATAATATCGGCGCGGTAGAAGGACGGACAGAGCACCGCAGCCTCCGAAACCTCGCCGCAATTGCCGCAGCCGACGCAATTATTGTCGATCGCCGCCACCGGATCGTCCTTCAGCGGATCGTCGGTATGCTTGACCGATAGTGACGGACAGCCGGAAAGACGGATGCAGGCGTGATCGCCGGTGCAGACATCTTCGTCGACGCCGAAGCGCTCCTTGACCATACGCTTGCCGTCTTTCACAGCCTTGGCAAATAGCGGCTTCACGCGGCGCTGCTTGTTGAGCATACATTCCGAGGAGGCGACGATGATCTTCGGCCCCGGTTCCTTCGATGTCAGCGCCTCCCGCAGCGTGTCGCGCATCTTGGCGACATCATAGGTACGATCGATCTGGCGCACCCAGGTCGCGCCGATGCCCTTAACGGCATTGACGATGGAATTGTTGGTCTTGCGGCGCGGATTGAGGGCGCGCGAGGACGGTATGTCCTGACCGCCGGTCGCCGCCGAGTAATAGTTGTCGACGACGAGGATGACGCCATCCTGCTTGTTGAAGACGGCGTTACCGACCGAGGTCGCCAGGCCATTGTGCCAGAAACCGCCATCGCCCATGACCGAGATCGCGCGCTTGTCGGCGGCGACATTGAAGGCCGAGGCGGCAGCCGGGCCAAGCCCGTAGCCCATGGTCGTGCTGCCCAGATTGAACGGCGGCAGGATCGAGAACAGGTGACAGCCGATATCGCCGGAGATGTGGTGTTGACCGAGCTCGCCCTCGACCATCTTCATCGCCGCGAAAATCGGCCGCTCGGGACAGCCAATGCAGAAGCCCGGCGGCCGCGGCGGCACGACTTCCGCCAATGCCTTGATCTTGGGATCGTTGAGGATAGGCGTCGGATCCGGCAGCGGCGGCTGGTTGCCGAGCAACACGCGCTGATGGATCTCCAGGAAATTCTTGATGCCCTTCATCAGAACAGGCGCGGTATATTCGCCGCCCATCGGCAGGACATCCTTGCCGGAGACCTTGGTCTGTATATCCCGGCGGCGCAGGATCGTGTTGAGCGACTGCTCGATATATTCGGGCGCCCCCTCCTCGACCAGCAGCACGGCTTTCTTGTTGACGCAGAACTCGGCCATCTGGTCGTCGATCAGCGGATAGGCGACATTGAGAACGTAGAGCGGCACAGCGGAATTGCCGTAGACGTCTGCAAGACCGAGCTGCTGCAGCGCGCGCATGACGCCATTGTAGGCGCCGCCGAGCAGGATGATGCCGACTTCGCCTTCGGAAGGACCAAAATATTCGTTGAGCTGGCGCTTCTTGATGAAGTCGACAGCGGCCGGCCAGCGTTTCTCCAGCTTCTCCTTCTCATGCAGGAAGGAGGCGGGCGGCAGTACGATGCGATTGACATCGCGAACCGGATTTTCGAGCGCCTGCTTCAGCGTATAGGCCGGCCGCTTGTTGTCCTTGGCGACGAACTGGCCATGCACATGACAGCTGCGGATGCCGACCTGCAGCATGACGGGCGTATTGGAAGCCTCGGAAAGCTCGAAACCTTCCTCGACCGCCTGCACGATCGACGGCAGGTTCGGGCGTGGGTTGAGCAACCACATCTGCGATTTCATCGCATAGGCATGGCTGCGCTCCTGCATGATCGAGGAGCCTTCGCCGTAATCCTCGCCGATGATGATCAGCGCGCCGCCGGTGACCCCGCCCGAAGACAGGTTGGAAAGCGCGTCGGAGGCAACGTTCGTGCCCGCCGTCGATTTCCAGGTAACGGCGCCGCGCACCGGGTACATGACGGAGGCCGACAGCATGGCTGCGGCAGCCGCTTCCGATGCCGAAGTCTCGAAGTGGACGCCGAGATCTTCCATCACGTCCTTGGCATCGGCCAGCACGTCCATGAGATGGGAAATCGGCGATCCCTGATAGCCGCCGACATAGGATACGCCGGACTGCAGAAGTGCCTTGGTGATCGCGAGAATACCCTCGCCGCGGAAGACATCACCTTCCCCGAGCTTCAGATCCTCGACCTCGCGCGCAAATGATCGCTCGGCCATCGTCGTTACCCCTTTGCCCTATGGGCTTCTTTAAATCATTTGCAAAATCATATTTTGAACTTCCTTCAACTGTCAACGAACAAATACGCGATATTGAGCAACAGACCGCCTCTTGGAGCAGCCGCTATACGGCGATCCGTGCAAACGGCAGCGAGTGAAAACAGCGATCTGAAACCATAATTATATGCAAATGCATAAAAATAGACCATCTTACACAGCCTTGCCTTGAGCCGAACGCAGGAATTTTCGAAAGGGCCAGAGAAAGCGCTTGCCGCTCCGAAATACATATTTTAGGATTAAAACATTCCGACAATAAATCGCCAGCGGCAGGCGGAGCGTCATGCTTTTCTGCCGCTTAACAGGGGAACGGAGTGACCATGACTAAGCTTACTCGGCGCGAGGCCCTCAGCCTCGGCGCAGCCGCATTCATTACTGGGATTCTCGCGGGCAGAACGCCCGTCGAAGCTGCCGAGGCCGGCACGCTGACCATCGCCTTCAATGTCAACCTGCCATCTTTCGATCCGACGACCGGCCCTTCCGCCGTCAATCCGACGATCCAGGCGATCTACCGCTCGTTCTTCGACCAGTACATCGGCCAGGGACCGGATCTGAAGTTCCAGCCGGGCCTGCTGACCGCCTGGGGTTGGAACGACGACAAGACCAAGGTCTGGATGGACGTCCGCGAAGGCGTCACCTGGCATGACGGCTCCAAGTTCACGCCTGATGATGTCGTCTGGTCGTTGGAGCGCGCCGCCAAGCAGGAAACCGGCAATCCGATCCAGTTCATCTGGTCGACCGCCAACAACTACAAGGTGGAAGGCAACCGCATCACCGGCGATGTGGTGCGCTTCGAGCCGACCTTCTTCAAGTGGATGGCCTTCCTCACCGGCTATATCCTGCCGAAGGACTATTACACCAAGGTGGGTGCAGAAGGCTTCGAGAAGAAGCCGATCGGGACCGGCCCCTATATGGTCGATGCCTATGAGGGCAATTCCTATCTGCGCCTGAAGGCGAACCCGAACTATTTCGGTGGCAAGCCCGCCTTTGACACGGTCATCTTCAAGTTCGTGCCTGACACGACGAGCCGCGTCGCCGAAATCGAGTCCGGCTCTTCCGACGTGACACTGGAAATCCCTTATGAGGATTTCGACCGGTTGAAGCAGAAGTCGGGTCTTGCGGGCGTTGCCACGCCGGTCTCCGACATCGGCATGATCTTCATCAGCAATGTCGATCCGATGCTCGACAAGAATGTCCGCCTCGCCGCCAACATGGCGATCGACAAGGACGCGATCATCAAGCGGCTGTTGCGCGGTTACGGCAATCCGTTGTCGACGCTCGAAGCGCCGGAATACGAAGCCTATGACGCCTCCATCAAGATCCCCTACGATCCGGAACAGGCCAAGAAGCTCCTGGCGGCCAGCGGCTACTCGACGAAAAAACCGGTGAAGTTTACCATCAAGACCACCCGCGGCTTCAAGCCGAAGGACTACGAGATGATCCAGGCGATCGTCGGCATGTGGCGCAAGGTTGGTATCGAGGCTGAGATCGAAGTCTACGAAATCGCCAAGCACTATGAGCTGCGCGCCGCCCACAAGCTCGGCCCGGCCGCCTTCTACAACTGGGGCAATGCCATCGGCGACCCGACGACCTCGACCGGTTTCGCCATGTTCGGCCCCTCGCCGCACTCGGCTTGGAAGACCAAGGATGTCGACGACATGCTGGGACCTCTCTGGGGCGAAAAGGACGAGGCAAAGCGCATTGCTGGCTGGAAAGCGGCGATCAAATACATCGCCGAGCAGGGCTATGTGATCCCGCTGCTGCAATATGCTCAGCCGATCGTCTACAAGTCGAGCCTGAAGGTCACGCCGAACGTCTCCGGCGCCCTGCAGCCGACGCTCGTGTCGAAGGCTTGATATCGCTTTTGTGGCTTTGCCCCTTATCCTAACCCTCTTTCCGCTCGCATGGAGAGGGAACGACCTCTGTTTCCTCGCATGAACAGGCGGTTAGGGGTAGGCTGCAGGTGCCTCCTTCCCCTTCTCCCCGTCAAAAACGGGGAGAAGGTGCCCGACAGGGCGGATGAGGGGCTTGGCTTCTTCATTTGCAGCAGCGAATGCCATCGGAATACATAACGAATGATAGCAGTTTCCATTCTCAATCGGCTGATCATGGCCGCCATCACGCTGTTCGGAGTCGCGCTGATCGTCTTCGTCCTGCTGCGCGTCGTGCCGGGCGATCCGATCGCCATGATGATCTCGCCGGGCGCGAGCCCCGCAGATATCGCAGCACTCCGCGCCCACTACGGTCTTGATGCAAGCCTGACGGCACAGTTTGGAATCTGGCTGAAATCGGTCCTCCTGGGTGATTTCGGGACGTCGATCTCCTTGAAACGCGATGTGCTGTCATTGTTGGGCGAACGTCTCCCCGCGACACTGGAGCTCGCTTTTGCCGCCCTGGTTCTGGCAATTCTTCTCGGCGGCACTGTTGCCATTATCGGCACACTCGCCCGTCGCACCCTCTTCGAACCGATCCTCGACAGTCTCAACGGCCTTTTCCTCGCCGTGCCGGATTTCGTCTGGGCGCTTGCGCTGGTCCTTGTTCTCGGAGTTCTCTTTCCGCTTTTTCCGCTGTCCGGTCGCATCGACCCAAGCATCGACGCGCAATTCACAACGCCTTTCTATCTCCTCGAAAGCCTGGTGACGCTTCGCTTTGCGATCTTCGCCGATATTTGCGCCCATATGGTCATGCCGGTCCTGGCGCTCGGGCTGCCGCTTGCGGCCATCATCGCCCGGGTGCTCAAAGCCGCGCTCTCCGAGGCCATGGTGCAGGACTATATTCTGCTCGCCAAGCTGAAGGGCATGTCCGAGCTGCGGTTGGTGTTGCAGGAAGCGCTGCGCAACGCCGTCGGCCCGACGATCGCGCTGACCGGCGTGCAATTCACCTTCCTGATCGGCGGCACCGTCATCGTCGAGCGCATTTTCGCCTATCCGGGCATCGGCAACATGGCGATCGACGCCGTCATCAACCGCGACCTGCCGCTGATCCAGGGGCTTGTCCTCGTCTTCGGCGCCATCTTCATTCTCGTCAATCTGGCAGTCGACCTTCTGGTCGCGGCCTTCAATCCGAGGCTCGCCCATGGCTGACGTCACCTCGCCCGCCATGCCGCGATCGCCATCGAGAATGGCCAAGCGCATCCGGGCATTGCTCGCCGAGCCGAAGGTGATCTTCGGCGGTGGCTTCATCCTGATCCTGATCATCCTCGCGATCTTTGCGCCCTATATCGCGCCGAAGGATCCGCTGGAGCAGGATCTGATGTCCGGCACCCTGCCGCCGGCGTGGATCGAGGGTTCCGATCCCGGCTTCCTGCTCGGCACCGACGATCTTGGCCGCGACGTGTTGTCCCGCGCCATCTTCGGCACCCGCATCGCGCTTACGGTCGCTTTCGTCGCAGCTGGCCTCGCGGCCCTGATCGGGACGCTGCTCGGCCTTCTTGCCGGCTGGTATGGCGGCTGGATCGACAAAGTGATTTCCCGCCTCGTCGATATCTGGATGGCCTTCCCACCGGTGCTTCTCTCAATCTTGCTCGTCGCCGTCTTCGGCTCCGGCGTGCACTCGGTCATCGCTGCTATCGTCATCATCGACTGGACGCGTTTCTGTCGTGTCGTGCGATCGGAAACGCAAGCGCAGGCGCGGATGGACTATGTAACCGCAGCCCATACGATCGGCTTCTCGCGGGTGAGAATCCTCTTCAGCGAAATCCTGCCCAATGTGACGCCAGTGCTGATCGCCCTTGTCAGCCTGGAAATGGGCATTGCCGTCATCGTCGAAGCCATCCTGTCCTTTGTCGGCCTGTCGGTGGCCTCCGATACGCCGACCTGGGGCGGCATGATCGCCGAGGGTCGGCAGATGATCTATCAAGGCTGGTGGGTGCTGGTCGTACCGCTGATCGCGCTCTTCGCGACGGTGCTTGCCTTCAATCAACTTGGCGACGGTCTGCGCCGCGCTCTCGATCCGGTGATGCGCCGATGACATCTCCACTTCTTTCCATTACCGGCCTCAGCGCCGTATCCGACCGCGACGGCAAGGCGCCGATCCTGCGCGACGTTTCCCTGACGCTGGAACGCGGCGAAGTGCGCGGTCTCGTCGGCGAAAGCGGCGCTGGAAAATCGACCATCGCCAAGGCCCTGCTCGGCATCCTGCCCCGCAGCGTCCGTATCACCGACGGTTCGATCCTTTTCGAAAGTCGCGACCTCCTCACTCTCTCAGCCGGGGAGCTACGCGGCATCATGGGCAGCGAGATTTCGCTGATCCCGCAAGATCCGCAAACGGCGCTCAATCCCGGCCGGCGCGTCGAGGCGCAACTGACCGACGGCCTGCGGTTGAAGCGAGGCATGTCGTCGCGTGATGCACGGCAGCGCGCGCTAAAGCTGTTGGAAGAAGTGCATATCCGCGATCCCGAGCGCGTATTGCGCGCCTACCCCCATGAACTGTCCGGGGGAATGCGCCAGCGCGTATTGATTGCCGCCGCTTTCGCCTTGGAGCCGAAGCTGGTCGTCGCCGACGAGCCGACCACGGCGCTCGACGTCACGGTGCAGAAGCAGATCCTGCGGCTGATCCGTGGCTTGCAGGAGGCGCATGGCACCGCCGTCGTTTTCGTCACGCATGACCTCGGCGTCGTCGCCCAGATCTGCGACAGCATCACCCTGCTCTACGCCGGCAAGGTCATCGAAGAGGGACGCACGAGCGATGTGCTCACCCACCCCCAGCACATCTACACCAAATCGCTGATATCGGCCGGTCCGCGCTACGATCGGCCGGATGCGGGGCTGACGCCGGTTCCGCAAACCGTCTTCGAACAATTGCGCCGCGAAATCGGCATTCCGGAGGTTCGCCGATGAGCATTTCCGATAGTCTCCTGTCGGCTAGGGGCATCGAAGTTACCTATGGCGCCAAGCCGCACCTTTTCGGACCGCCGGGTCAAGGCATCAAGGTGCTGCATGGCGTCGATCTCGACATCTGCCGTGGCGAAACGGTCGGCATCGTCGGCGAAAGCGGCTCGGGCAAGACGACGCTCGGCCGCGCCCTGCTGCGGCTTGTCGATGTGACCGCAGGAAGCATCCATTTCGATGGCAGGGATATCACCCGCCTGCCCGATGCCGCTATGCGGCCTCTGCGCCGCCGCATGCAGATGATCTTTCAAGACCCGATGGCTTCGCTCAATCCGCGCCACACCATCCGCCGTATCCTCGTGGAACCGCTGCTGTTGCATGGATTGGCTTCGGACCGGAAAGACGCCGAGCGACGCGTTGCCAAGATCCTCGAGCGCGTGACACTGCCGCAGGCCTGCCTCGATCGCAATCCGCACGAACTTTCCGGAGGGCAGCGCCAGCGCATCGGCATCGCACGGGCAGCGCTATTGGAGCCGGATTTCGTGCTGGCAGACGAAATTGTTTCCGGCCTTGACGTCTCGACGCAGGCACAGGTGCTTAATCTGCTGAAGGAACTTTCGCGCGACCTTGGCCTGTCGATGGCGTTCATCAGCCACGATCTCTCGGTCATCCGCGCCGTCTGCGACCGTGTCTATGTCCTGCGCCATGGCCGTGTCGAAGAGGAAGGCAATTGCGAGCGCGTCTTCACTGCACCCGCCTCCGCCTATACGCGCATGTTGCTCGATGCCATTCCCTTGCCGGAAATTGATCCGCACTGGCTGACGCGCGAAACGGAGCAGGAAAACGCCGCGTGATGAGCATTTCCAGGACATATGCAAGGCAGTTTTCTGTCCGAGGTGCCGGAAGAAGCGCCCCGACCTTCAGTTGCGCAACCGAAAACGCTGTATCTTGCCGGATTCGGTCTTCGGCAAGGCTTCAACGAAAATGATGGAGCGCGGATATTTGTAGGGCGCGATCACGGCTTTGACGTGATCCTGCAGCTTCTTGACCTGCAGATCCGAACCGGTGGCGCCGGCGGCCAGCACAACATAGGCCTGAACGATGTGACCCCGCTCCTCGTCCGGCTTGCCGACGACGGCACATTCCATAACGTCCGCATGCGAAAGAAGGGCAGCCTCCACTTCCGGCCCGGCAATATTGTAGCCGGCCGAAAGAATGATGTCGTCGGAGCGCGCCGCAAAGTGGAAATAACCGTCTTCGTCCTGAATGAAGCTGTCGCCCGTCAGGTTCCAGCCAGCTCGCACGTAATCGGCCTGCCTGTGATCGGCGAGATAACGGCAACCGATCGGGCCACGAACGACGAGCTTGCCGATCGTGCCGCGCGGAACCTCGTTCATCTCCTCATCGACGACGCGGGCTTCATAGCCTGTCAGCGGCTTGCCAGTGCAGTTCGCCTTGGCATCATCGAGCCGATTGGAGATGAAGATATGCAGCAACTCCGTCGAGCCGATACCGTCGAGGATCGGCTTGCCGGTTTTGCGCGTCCATTCCTCAAAGATCGGTCCGGGCAGCGTCTCACCCGCCGAAACCGCGATACGAAGAGAGGAAAGGTCGGCCCCCTCTTCCATGGCGGCCAACATGGCGCGATAGGCCGTCGGCGCGGTGAAGCTGATGGTCGCGCCATATTCCTGGATGATCTCGACCATGTTCTTCGGCGAGGCATTCTCCAGCAGCGCTGTCGATGCACCGAAGCGCAGCGGGAATACAACCAGACCGCCGAGCCCGAAGGTGAAGGCAATCGGCGGCGAGCCGATGAAAACGTCATCGGGCGTCACCTGCAGCACTTCCTTGGCATAGGCGTCGGCAATAATCAGGATATCGCGATGGAAATGCATCGTCGCCTTCGGCACACCCGTCGACCCCGAGGTGAATCCGAGCAGTGCCACGTCGTCCCGGCCGGTTTTCACCGCCTCGAAGCGGACCGGTTTGTTGAGGGCGATGCGATCGAGCTCGGCATCGTGATTGGCGGTGCCGTCAAAGCCGACGACCTGTTTGAGAAAGCGACTATCCTTGGCGACAGCGACCAGCTCCTCCAGCAATCTCGTATCGCAGAGTGCTAAGGAAATTTCTGCCTTGTCGACAACTTTGGACAGTTCGCCCGCACGCAGCATCGGCATGGTGTTGACGGCAACGGCGCCGACCTTGGTCACCGCCAGCCAGCAGGCAATCATGGCGGGGTTGTTGCCTGAGCGGATAAGAACGCGATTGCCGGGTTTGACGCCAAAGTTTTCGACGAGCGCATGGGCGATGCGGTTGGTCCAGTCCGCCAGTTCTTTATAGGTGCGGCGGCGACCATTGCCGATCAGGGCCACGTTGTCGCCGAAGCCCTTCTCGACCATGCGATCGCTGAGTTCGAAACCGGCATTCAGCCATTCCGGATAGTCGAAACCGTCAATCCGCAATTCAGGCCATTCCTCGAAGGGCGGCAAATTGTCCCGCGTGAATGTATCGGTATGACCGGTCGGTCCCAGCATTGCCTCGCTCCCAGATAGCAATCAACCAAGCCACCACCATAACGGCCTCCCCAAGGTGCTATGTGTGGCGTGGCTAAAAAGATCGCATTGAAGAATGAAATGTTCAAGCAAGAAATTTTAAGCCTAAAATATTTCCTGTTTCCAATTGATTTAAAAGGGTATTTTGAGATTTCCAGAGCGCTGCACGGTCGTTTAATCAAGAGATTCAGGCAAGACATATCTTGACGAACGCGACCGGCGAGATATTTTAAACTTAAATAATTTTTCGGAACCACCACGGTTTCAAGAGGAGGGATAAGCGATGCGCATCGTCTGTATCGGCGGCGGTCCGGCTGGGCTCTACTTCGCGCTTCTGATGAAGAAGCTCCATCCCGAGCATTCGATCCGCGTCGTCGAGCGCAATCGCCCTTACGATACCTTCGGCTGGGGCGTCGTCTTCTCCGACGCGACCATGGTTTCGATGCGCGAATGGGATCCGGAAAGTGCCGCCGAGATTGAAGATGCTTTCAACCATTGGGACGACATCGAAGTCCTGTTCAAGGGCACGCGCCAGCGCACATCGGGCCACGGCTTCGTCGGCATCGGCCGCAAGAAGCTTTTGAACATCCTGCAGAAGCGCTGCGAGGCGCTGGATGTCGAGCTGATCTTCGAAACCGACGTCAATTCCGATCTCGATTACCCCGACGCCGATCTGGTTATCGGTTCGGACGGCCTCAATTCGCGCATTCGCAATCATTATCCGGAAGTCTTCCAGCCGGATATGATCACGCGGCCGAACCGCTATATCTGGCTCGGTACAGACAAGCTGTTCGACGCCTTTACCTTCGATTTCCGCAAGACCGACCACGGCTGGTTCCAGGCGCATATCTACAAGTTCGACGACAAGACCTCGACCTTCATCGTCGAAACCACGGAGGAAGCCTATCTCGCCCACGGCCTCGACAAGGTCGATCAGGATGGCTCTATCGCCTTCTGCGAAAACCTGTTCTCCGAAGTGCTCGAAGGCGCTTCGCTGATGACAAATGCCCGGCATATCCGCGGCTCGGCATGGCTGAATTTCAACCGCCTGATCTGCGGCAAGTGGAGCCATTTCAACGGCAATTCCCATGTCGTGCTGATGGGCGACGCGGCACATACCGCACATTTCGCCATCGGTTCCGGCACCAAGCTCGCCATCGATGACGCCATCGAGTTGACCCGCCAGTTCCAGATCCACGGGCACCAGAAAGACAAGATTCCGGCTGTTCTCGAGACCTACGAGGAAATCCGCCGCGTAGACGTCGCCCGCATCCAGAATGCCGCCCGCAACGCGATGGAGTGGTTCGAAGTCGTCGGCCACCGTTATGCGGATACGCTCGAGCCGCCGCAGTTCATGTATTCGATGCTGACCCGTTCGCAGCGCATCAGCCATGAGAACCTAAGGCTCCGCGACAAGACCTGGCTCGAGGGCTATGAGCGCTGGTTCGCCGAAAAATCCGGCCTTGCCGTTGGCAATGACCGCTGCCTGCCACCGATGTTCACGCCCTATCGCCTCCGCGACGTACAACTCGTCAACCGCATCGTCGTCTCGCCCATGGCGATGTATTCGGCTGAGGATGGCGTGATGAACGATTTCCACATCGTCCATCTCGGCTCGCGCGCCCTTGGCGGTGCCGGCCTGATCTTTGCGGAAATGACCTGCGTCACCCCGGATGCGCGCATCACGCCCGGTTGCCTTGGCCTCTGGAACGAGGAACAGGCAGCGCAGTGGAAGCGGCTCGTCGATTTCGTTCATACGAATAGCGCCGCCAAGGTCGGCATTCAGATCGGCCATGCAGGCCGCAAGGGTGCGACGAAACTCGCCTGGGAAGGCATCGACCAGCCGCTGGCAGAAGGCGACTGGCCGTTGATCTCGGCATCGTCAGTCCCCTACCTCAAGAACAGCCAGGTGCCGAAAGCCATGGATCGCGCCGATATGGACCGCGTCAAGGCCGACTTCATCCGCTCGACGAAGCTCGCGGTTGAAACCGGCGCCGATTGGCTGGAATTGCACTGCGCCCACGGCTATCTGCTGTCGAGCTTCCTGTCGCCGCTCACCAATTTGCGTGACGACGAATATGGCGGCAGCCACGAAAACCGCGCCCGCTATCCGCTTGAAATCTTCCATGCGATCCGCGCCATATGGCCGGCGGACAAGCCGATCTCGGTCCGTCTCTCCTGCCATGACTGGACCGATGGCGGCAACACGCCGGAAGATGCGGCCATCTTCGCGCGCATGTTCAAGGAAGCCGGCGCCGACCTGATCGACTGCTCCTCGGGCCAGGTCTCGAAACAGGAAAAGCCTGTTTACGGCCGCCTGTTCCAGACGCCTTTCTCCGACAAGATCCGCAACGAGATCGGCATCCCGACGATCGCCGTCGGGGCGATCTCGGAGGCCGATCACGCCAATTCGATCATCGCCGCTGGCCGAGCCGATCTCTGCGCCGTCGCCCGCCCCCATCTGGCGGATCCGGCCTGGTCGCTGCATGAAGCTGCGAAGATCGGACTGACTTCCATTCCCTGGCCGAAGCAATATGTTTCCGGCAAGACTCAGTACGAAACCAATCTCGCCCGCGCGGCCACCACGGCACCGGCGAAATGAGGATGAAATGACGAGTTCGGGCAAACTTGCGGGCCGTCATGCCCTCGTCACTGGTGCCGGCAGCGGCATCGGTGCCGCGATCGCCACGGCGCTCGCCGCCGAGGGTGCGCAGGTCAGCCTGGCCGGTCGCCGCAGGGAACCGCTGGAAGCGGTTGCCGCCGAGATCGGCGTGCAGGCTTTTGTGGTCGAAGGCTTCGATGTCACCAGCACCGAAGCCGTAGCCCTGGGCCTCGCCAAAGCACGCGAAAAATTCGGCCCGGTTGATATTCTCGTCAACAATGCCGGCGAAGCGCCGAGCGCGCCGTTCGAGAAGACAAGTCTCGAGGCGTGGAACCACGTCTTATCGGTTGATCTGACGGGCGTTTTCGTTGTGACACAAGCAGTTCTTCCCGATCTGAAAGCCCGCGGCATCGGCGCGCGCATCATCAATATCGCCTCGACAGCCGGCTTGAAGGGCTATGGCTACGTCTCGGCTTACGTTGCCGCCAAGCATGGCGTCGTCGGTCTCACGCGCTCGCTGGCGCTTGAGCTTGCCAAGACCGGCATGACGGTCAATGCCGTCTGCCCCGGCTTCACCGATACGCCGATCATTCAGCGTTCGATCGAAACGATCGTCGCCAAGACCGGGCGCACCGCCGAACAGGCGCTTGCCGAGTTTACGAAGTCCAATCCGCAGGGACGGCTGATCAAGCCGGAAGAGGTTGCCGACACCGTGCTCTGGCTGGCATCGCCGGCCGCGGCATCGATCAATGGACAGGCAATTGCGGTTGCCGGTGGGGAGATTTGAACGCCATGAGCGATCGGGACATGACGATGAAAGGGCATCTGAGGCCCTTCAAAGATTACAAGCCTGAGCATTTTCTCTTAGATGTCAGTGAAGACGGCCGCGTCGCCACCATCAGGCTGAACCGTCCGGAACGTAAGAACCCGCTGACCTTCGACAGCTATGCCGAGCTGCGCGATCTCTTTCGCGATCTCGGCTATGCATCCGATATCCGCGCCATCGTGCTGACCGGCGCCGGCGGCAATTTTTCCTCCGGCGGCGACGTGTTCGAAATCATCGAACCGCTGACCCGCATGGCGATGCCCGAGCTACTCGCCTTTACGCGCATGACGGGCGATCTCGTCAAGGCGATGCGCAAATGCCCGCAGCCGATCATCACGGCGGTGGACGGCATCTGTGCCGGTGCCGGTGCGATCCTCGCCATGGCCTCCGATCTCAGGCTTGCGACGCCGGAAGCCAAGACCGCCTTCCTCTTCACGCGCGTTGGCCTTGCCGGTGCCGACATGGGCGCTTGCGGCATCCTGCCCCGCATCATCGGCCAAGGCCGCGCCGCCGAGCTTCTCTATACCGGCCGTTCGATGACGGCGGCAGAAGGACAAGCCTGGGGCTTTTATAATGGCCTGCACGCCAATACCGATCTGGAAAGCGAAGCGATCAAGCTCGCCCGCTCGCTGGCCGACGGCCCCTGGTTCGCCCATGGCATGACCAAGACCATGCTGAACCAGGAATGGGCGATGGGCATCGAGGAAATGATCGAATCCGAAGCGCAGGCGCAGGCGATCTGCATGGCGACGCAGGATTTCCGCCGCGCCTTCGAAGCCTTCGCCGCCAAGCGCCGGCCGGAATTCCAGGGGGATTGAGCTGATGTCCAAGGCAAGCAGCCTCCCCGGCCCGACACGCGATCATCTGGATTGGCCGTTCTTCGAAGAGCGACATCACCGCTATGCTGATGATGTCGATGCTTTCGGCAAATCCGCCGCCATGACCTCGATCGACCATTCGGATGTTGACAGTGCTTGCCGCAAGCTGGTCAAGTCGCTTGGTGACGCCGGGCTTCTTGCCGCCGCAACGGGCGCATCCCATGACGATCCCCTGATCGATTCCCGCATGGTCTGCCTCGCCCGCGAGACGTTGGCCTGGTATGACGGCCTTGCCGATTTCGCCTTTGCCATGCAGGGGCTCGGCACCGGAGCCATCGGCCTCTCGGGCTCGCCGGCGTTGCGTGCAACCGTGTTGCCCAAAGTACGATCCGGCGATTGGCTTGCCGCTTTTGCGCTCTCCGAGAAGGACGCGGGCTCCGATGTCGCCGCGATGAGCTGCGCCGCCCGTCTCGACGGCGATCACTATGTTCTCGACGGCGAGAAGACCTGGATTTCCAATGGCGGCATCGCTGACGTCTACACCGTCTTCGCGCGCACCGGCGAAGCACCGGGAACCCGCGGCATTTCCGCCTTCGTCGTCTTTGCCGACGATCCCGGCTTCTCGATTGCCGAACGCATCGAGGTGATCGCGCCGCATCCTTTGGCAACGATCCGTTTCGAGAATTGCCGCATTCCTGCGTCGCGTCGCCTCGGCGCGCCGGGCGAAGGCTTCAAGATCGCCATGCGCACGCTCGACATCTTCCGCGCCTCGGTCGCTGCCGCGAGCCTTGGCTTTGCCCGCCGTGCGCTGGATGAATCGCTTTTCCATGTCCGCGAGCGCCCGATGTTCGGCGCAAGGCTCGCGGACCTGCAACTGACGCAAGCCGCCCTCGGCGACATGGCAACCGGCATCGACGCGGCCGCATTGCTGACCTATCGCGCCGCCTGGCGTCGCGACGTACAGCGCCTGCCGACGACGCGCGAAGCGGCCATGGCCAAAATGACGGCGACCGAAACCGCACAAAGCGTCATCGATCGTGCAGTCCAGCTCTTTGGCGGGCGTGGCGTACGGTCGGGCGAGATAACGGAGAAGCTTTATCGGGAGATCCGCGCGCTTCGCATCTATGAAGGTGCGACTGAAGTTCAAAAACTCATCGTTGCGCGCGAACTTCTGAAGACCTAGAGCAGTTCTAGGGGAATTGCTCAGCAATTTTCCGCCCGGAATTGCATGAAGAAGGAAATTGAGCGGTTCGGTGCTTTTGAAAGACGCCCAACCGCTCCAATGGGAGATAAGAACATGAGCCGTGAGATTTTCGACTGGGCCGATCCGTTCCGCCTGACGGAGCAGCTGAACGACGACGAACGCATGGTGCTTGAAACAGCCCATTCCTATGCGCAGGAGAAGCTTGGCCCCCGCGTTCTCGAAGCCTTCCGCAATGAACAGACCGATCCGACGATCTTCCGCGAAATGGGCGAACTCGGCCTGCTGGGTCCGACGATTGCCCCGGAATACGGCGGCGCCGGCCTCGGCTACGTCGCCTACGGCCTGATCGCCCGAGAAGTCGAACGCGTCGACAGCGGCTACCGCTCGATGATGAGCGTTCAGTCCTCGCTCGTCATGGTGCCGATCGATGCTTTCGGCTCGGAAGCCCAGAAGCAGAAATACCTGCCGAAGCTCGCGACCGGTGAGTGGATCGGCTGCTTCGGCCTGACTGAACCAAACCACGGCTCCGACCCCGGTTCGATGGTCACACGCGCAAAGAAGGTCGATGGCGGCTATAGCCTGACGGGCGCCAAGACCTGGATCTCCAATGCACCGATCGCAGATGTTTTCGTTGTCTGGGCCAAGACCGAGGATGGCCTCATCCGCGGCTTCATCCTCGAAAAGGGCTGGAAGGGCCTCTCCGCGCCTGCCATCCACGGAAAGGTGGGCCTGCGCGCCTCCATCACCGGCGAAGTCGTGATGGAAAATGTCTTCGTACCCGAGGAAAACCTGTTGCCGAACGTATCCGGCCTCAAGGGACCCTTCACTTGCCTCAACTCGGCGCGCTTCGGTATTGCCTGGGGTGCGCTCGGTGCGGCCGAGGATTGCTATGCCAAGGCGCGGCAATATGTGCTCGACCGCAAACAGTTCGGCCGGCCGCTTGCCGCCAACCAGCTCATCCAGAAGAAGCTCGCCGACATGGTCACCGAGATCACGCTCGGCCTGCAGGGCTGCCTGCGCCTCGGCCGCATGAAGGAAGAGGGCCATCCGCCCGTCGAACTGACCTCGATCCTCAAGCGCAACAGCTGCGGCAAGGCGCTGGATATCGCCCGCGCCGCCCGCGACATGCTTGGCGGCAACGGGATCTCGGACGAGTTCGGCGTCGCACGCCACCTAGTCAACCTCGAAGTGGTCAACACCTATGAGGGCACGCACGACATCCACGCCCTCATCCTCGGCCGCGCCATCACCGGCATTGCCGCCTTTTCGAACTGAGGTCCACCTTGGCTTTTAAAACCACCAGACCCCTGCGTTTCGGAGATTGCGATCCTTCCGGGATCGCATATTTCCCGTCGTATCTGAACATCCTCGTCGGGGTTCTGGAAGACTACTTTGCCTCGCTCGGCTTCCCCTGGAGGCGAATGATCGATGACCTACGTATCGGTGTCCCCACCGTGCGGCTCGATCTGACCTTCATGAAGCCGGGCCTGCAAGGCGACGATCTCGAATTCGTGCTCGTCGTCCGCGGCATCGGCCGTTCCTCGCTCGACCTGGAACATCAGGTCTCGGCGAACGGCCAAGTGCTGTGGACAGCCAAGCACCGCGTCGTCGCTACCTCGCTCGACACCAATCAATCGCACGCATGGCCGGATGATATCCGCGCCGCGCTGACCTCTCATCTGGAGACGACCGATGCACACCATCCTGCAACCTGAAGGCTGGGCCAAGCCGATCGGCTATGCCAATGGCATAGCGGCGACGGGCCGCACGGTGTTCGTCGGCGGTCAGATCGGCTGGAATGCCGCGTGCGAATTCGAAAGCGACGATTTCGTCGACCAGGTGCGCCAGACGCTGAAGAACGTTGTTGCCATCCTTGCCGAAGGCGGCGCGGAACCGAAGCACATCACCTCGATGACCTGGTATTTCACCGACAAGCAGGAATATCTCGGCAATTTGAAGGGTCTCGGCCAGGCTTATCGCGAAACCATCGGCCGCCATTTCCCGGCCATGGCGGCCGTGCAAGTCGTTGCTCTCGTCGAGGATCGTGCCAAGATCGAGATCCAGGCGACGGCCGTCATTCCGGAATAACGCTGGAGCTATTCCAGGAAAAGTGCGCAGCGGTTTTTCGTCCGAAATGCGTGGAAACAAAGAGATAGAGAGCTTTCGCGTTTCTAGAGCAATTCCAGCAAAAGTGTGAAGCGGTTTTGCGTCTGGAATTGCGTGAAAACAAAGCGTGAAAACTCTCCAGACAGGCGGTCAAGATCATGTCGGCATTGCGCTTTTCGGACACCATCTCGGCGGCGCTCGCCGATGGCATCCTGGTCGTCACCATAGACAACGCACCGGTCAACGCGCTCTCCGCAGATGTGAGAGCCGGCCTGATGGCCGCGCTCGATCACGCGGGGAAGGACGGTGCGGTCAAGGGCATCGTCCTGACCGGCGCAGGCAGCACTTTCATCGGCGGCGCCGACATCAAGGAATTCGGCAAGCCGCCGGTCGAACCGCTGCTGCCCGATGTCATCTCGCGCATCGAAACCTTTGCCAAACCCGTTGCCGCAGCCATCAATGGCGCCGCACTCGGCGGCGGCCTGGAAGTGGCGCTTGCCTGCCATCGCCGCCATGCTGCCCCGTCAGCCAAGCTCGGACTGCCCGAGGTCAAGCTCGGCATCGTTCCCGGCGCCGGCGGCACGCAGCGCCTGCCCCGCCTGATCGGTATCGCCGCGGCCATCGACGTGATCACGAGCGGGCGCATGGTCTCCGCCGCCGAAGCAGTGAAGCTCGGCATCATCGATAGCCTGTCCAGCGGCGTTCCGGTCACGGAAGCCGTCGCAGATATCAAGGCAATCGACAGCTCCACCCTTCGCCGCACCGGCCTGTTGCCCATCCCTGCGGAAGCAGCCGACATCATCGACAAGGCCGCAACGGACGCATTGCGCAAGGCCCGCGGTCAACGGGCGCCCTCCGAAGCCGTCCGGCTTATCCGCCTGGCAGCGACCACCTCCCTGACGGAAGGACTGGCCGAAGAGCGCCGCACCTTCATCGAGCTTCGCGACAGTGAAGAGGCTGCCGCCTTGCGTCACGTCTTCTTCGCCGAGCGGGCCGCAGGCAAGGTCGAGGGACTGGAAGCGGTCGCGCCGCGCAGGATCGAAACGATCGGCATCGTCGGCACGGGTCTCATGGGCTCTGGTATCGCCGTTGCGGCACTCAATGGTGGCTACCGCATCATCGGCGTAGAACAGAGCCCAGAAGTTGCAGAAAAAGGCCGCGAACGGATCGTCGGCCTGCTCGACAAGGCCGTGCAATCCGGCCGCCTCGATGCGGCTGGCCGCGAGGACCGCGTTGGCCGCTTGACCGTTACGGCCGATATGCAGCAGCTGTCGCAGGCCGACATCGTCATCGAGGCCGTCTTCGACGATCTCACCGTCAAGACGGAATTGTTCCAGCGCCTCGATGCGATTGTTCGGGGCGACGCCATCCTTGCCACCAATACCAGCTACCTCGACCCGGATGTCATCGCCGCCGCCACTGCACGACCGGAACGTGTCGTCGGGCTGCACTTCTTCTCGCCCGCGCATATCATGCGGCTGCTTGAAGTGGTGAACTGCAAGCGGACGGCGCCCGACGTGCTGGTGACGGCCCTTGCGCTTGCAAAGCGGCTGGGCAAGCTGCCCATCGTCTCCGGCGTCACGGAAGGCTTCATCGGCAACAGCATCTTTTCCGCCTATCGTCGCGAAGCCGAATACATGCTCGAAGATGGCGCCTCGCCGCAGCAGATCGATGCGGCGCTGGAGGCCTATGGTTTTCCGATGGGTCCGTTTGCCGTGTTCGACATGGCAGGCCTGGAAATCGCCTGGGCACGCCGCAAGCGGCAGGCCGCGACACGCGACCCTTCGGAACGTTATGTCGTCATCCCCGACCGGCTCTGCGAAGCCGGACGTTTCGGCCAGAAGACCGGGCACGGCTGGTACACATATCCCGATGGCAAGCGGACTGTCGATCCAGACGTGACGGCCATGATCGAAGCCGCCCGCGCCGAAAAAGGCATCACGCCGAAGCAGTTTACCGCCGACGAAATTGTTGCCCGCCTGCTGAAGGCGATGACCAATGAGGGCGATGCTCTGCTTTCACGAGGCATTGCCGCCCGCGCCAGCGACATCGATCTTGTGATGATCAACGGCTACGGCTTCCCGTCGAACAAGGGCGGGCCGATGTTTGCAGCAGGCCATCGCTGAGAGACGAATAACCTCGGGCGCTTAAGGCAATTCAATCCTCCGTTGTTCGGCCTGTCAACACCCTGTAGAGTCGGGCAACACTCGGGAGATCGGCGCCATGGTACTCAAGCGAATGGACAATGTCGGAATTGTCGTCGAAGACCTCGGAGCGGCGATCGATTTCTTTCTCGAACTCGGCCTCGAGCTCGAAGGGCGGGCCACGATCGAAGGAGAATGGGCCGGACGCGTTACGGGGCTGGGCGATCAGCAGGTCGAAATTGCCATGATGCGCACGCCGGACGGACACAGCCGGCTCGAGCTCTCCCGCTTCATCAGGCCAGCTGTCATCGCAGACCACCGCAACGCCCCGGTGAACGCTCTCGGCTATCTGCGCGTTATGTTCGCCGTCGACGACATCGATGAGACACTTGCAAGGCTGCGCACGCTCGGCGCGCAACTCGTCGACGAAGTTGTCGAGTATAAGAATGCCCATCGGCTCTGCTACATCCGTGGACCCGAAGGACTTCTGATCGGACTAGCCCAGGAACTGAGCTCGGCGCGATAGGCAGACAAAACGCCGTGCTGCCGCGGATCAGGCGGCCGAGGATAGCAGCGTGAACAGTTCCTGCGGCCGGTTGACGCCACGCAGCGCATAGCGGCCGACCGAGACGAGATCGTTGCCTCGGTTGGTGGACAGCGCCTCGACGAAATTCGACGACATCAAGATGTTGCGATCGGCCGAACGGCACATCGAGGCAATGCGGCTGACCTCGTTGACGGCAGGTCCGATGACCGTGAAATCAAGCCGGTCCATGCTGCCGATATTGCCGTAGAAGACATCGCCGATATGCAGGCCGAGATAGACATCCGTCACCGGCCTACCCTCGATCTGCCGCTGCGAATTGAGGTCGCGCAGCCGCTGACGCAGCAGCGATTCCGCCATCAGGGCGGCGGCGCAGGCATCCGCGGAATTCCGCGCCTTGAAGATCGCCAGCGTGCCGTCACCGATCAGCTTCAACACATTACCGCCCGCCTCATGGATCGACGAGATGACCGCATCCGCATAGGCATTCAGCATCGGGATGATATCATCCGGCTCGGCGGTGTCCGAAATGCGTGTATAGTTCGCGAGATCGGAAAACCAGAGGGCGGCCGAAATCCGCTCCGTCTTGCCTCGGGTGATCTTTCCCTCGAGCACATGCCGCGCGGCATCTTCCCCGAGATAGACCTCCGCGATGGTACGGGCGATGCGGCTCATGCCGGTGCACTTGATTGCAAGCGCAAGCGCCGGCGTCAGCTTGCGCAGCACGCGCAGATCCTCTTCCGGGAACCCGACTTCGGCTGCGGTGGCGAAGTTGGAGTAGAAGCAGTCCATCTCGCCGATCGTGCCGCCCTCTTCGAAGCGATGCACCATGGCGATATAATCGGTGTGACCATCCTCTTTGAGCTTATCGAGCCCGAAAAAGTCCGTTGGTTCGCCGAAGCCGATCCGACGGCGCACTTCGTCTCCGCCCGTCGTCAGCATGTGATAAAAAGCAGAACGGACCCAGTTTTCGGAGGCGATCCCTTGATGCGACGGGCCATATTCGAACTCGCGCTCGATCACCTGGTTACCATCCCAACGGAAGGCCCGGCCTTCATAGACCGGATGCAACGTATCCATCAGCGCCATAGCGCGATCAAGCTTGAGGCCGTGCGCGCAGCACTGGTCGCAGAAACCCGAGAGGATATCGACTTCCGCCATCCCCTTGAGACCGGCCTGCATAAGCCAGCTGGCAATTTCGCCGATGTCCTTCGCGTCCATGGATATCTCCCGACCCTATGAAGGATTCGCTTTAGTACGAAATTCTAAGGCTTGGAATGCCGTACTGCACAAAATAGTCTCGACGAACGTAAGTCATTGCCGCTCCTGTGGCACAGAAGCGGCGATTTGACACGCTGGAAGGTGGCGGTGAGGTCTCAGCCCCTCGCGATGGGCCGCAGCAAATCCTCCAGACCGATGCGTCGGAATAGTTCTGCGCGCACCCGGTCGGCAACGCCATTGACGGCTTCCGCACCATCCTCGGAGGGATCGATATGTGTCCGGAAGGGTCGCGTACCAAATGGCATATCGACGACATCGACGATCGCAGTCGCCACCGAAGCGGCATCGGCATCCGCCGGTTCCAGTGAGGCCAGCCCTTTCAATGCCTGGTCAGGAACGCCGGCATATGGGCCGTTGTCGTATTCAGCGGCACGGGCCTTGTCTGCCGGCGAACCGGAATGGGCAAAGTGGTTGGTGCCTTTGGTGAAGGCGCCGGGCACGATGATGGCGGTCTCGATGCCCCAACGGGCCAGCTCCGAAGCGTAGGAGACGGCAAGCGAATCCATCGCCGCCTTGGCTGCGAAGTAAGGCGAGAGATAGGGCGGCGTGCCACCACGGGTGCTGGACGAGGAAACCCAGACGACCAGCCCCTTCCCTTCCTTGCGCATATGGGGCAGCACGGCCCGATTGACACGCTGGGTGCTGAGCACATTGATGTCGTAGAGTTCGGCAAACTGCTCCGGCGTGAATGCCTCTGCCGGGCCGAAGGACATGTGGCCGGCATTGTGGATGATGGTGTCGATGCGTCCCTGCTCGGCGACGACGGCGGCAATGCCGGCATCGACGGAGGCATCCGAGGCGACATCAAGTTCGACTGTCCTGAGATCGACGCCGTTCTCTGCGGCAAATGCTGCGGCTGCCGCAACCTGCGTCGCATTGCGTCCCTTGGTTTCGCGGATGCCCGCATAGACGGTATGCCCTGCCTTGGCGAGAGCGCGTGCCGTCAGAGCGCCGAAGCCGCTCGACGCGCCAGTGATGACAATGACTTGCTTGCTCATGATCCTGTTCCTTTGCTGGATTGGCTGCTTTTCGCGATGGGTTGGAGGGCGGCAGGCGTTGCCCTGCCGCCAAGTTGGCTCAGATCATGCCGCCATTGGCACGCAACGTCTGGCCGTTGACCCAGCCACCATCCGGGCCGACGAGGAAGGAAACGGCAGCGGCAATGTCCTGCGGTGTGCCGAGGCGCTCCAGCGGGTTCATCTTGGCCATGCGGTCGATGAGTTCATCGCTTTTACCGTTGAGGAAGAGATCCGTGGCCGTCGGGCCGGGAGCGACCGCATTGACCGTGATCGAGCGACCGCGCAGTTCCTTCGCCATGATGCCGGTGAGCGCCTCAACGCCGGCCTTGGTTGCCGCATAGACACCGTAAGTTTCGAGTTTCAGGCCGACGATGCTGGTCGAAAAGTTGACGATGCGGCCGCCGTCGCGCAGCCGCCTGCCGGCCTCGCGCAGCGTGTTGAACGTGCCCTTGAGGTTGATGGCGATGTGGCGGTCGAAATGAGCGTCGTCGGCATCGGCGATCTTGGCAAGCTGCATGATGCCGGCATTGTTGACGAGGACATCGACACCGCCGAAGGCTGCCTCGGCCGCATCGAACATGCGGCGCACGGCGTCGACATCGGAAACATCGGCCTTCGCGGTCAGCGCCTTGCCGCCTTTCTCCTCGATCTTGCGAGCCAGTTCCTCGGCGGCGGCCTCGCTGCCGGAATAGTTGATGACAACAGTGAAGCCATCCTCGGCCAGCCGCTCGGCAATGGCTGTGCCGATACCGCGCGATGCGCCGGTGACGATCGCTACCTTTTTGGAATTGCTACTCATTTTCCTCATCCTTCGTTGCTCTGCGCCGTGGCGCGTTTCGATGAGGAGAAGATGCCCCTTTTCATACGGCGGATAATCGGCCATTAATCGGCATCACTATCCGAAATTGGCGAACAAATAGATGGACAGATTCGATGCCATGCGGGTGTTTTGCCGGGTCGTGGAACGGCGCAGCTTCACGCTGGCGGCGGAAGATACCGGCCTGCCCCGCTCGACGGTGACGGATGCCATCAAGCAGGTCGAGGCGCGTCTCGGCGTGCGCCTGCTGCAGCGCACGACGCGGCATGTCAGCCCGACACTCGATGGAGAAGCCTATTACCAGCGCTGCCTGCGCATCCTCTCCGACATCGAGGATGCGGAAGGCGCCTTTGCCGGCGCCAAGCCGAAGGGGGTGTTGCGAGTCGACGTGCATGGCACGCTTGCCCGGCATTTCGTGCTGCCGAACCTGCCCTCCTTCCTCGAAACCTATCCCGACATAGAACTGCAGATCACCGAAGGCGACCGGTTCGTCGACCTGATCCGCGAAGGGATCGATTGCGTGCTGCGCGTTGGCGCGCTGCAAGACAGCGACATGATCGGTCGTCGTGTTGTCATGCTGGAGGAAGTGACGCTCGCGGCGCCGGCCTATGTCGAACGTTTCGGCACGCCGGCTCATCCTGATAGGCTCGATGGCCACCGCATGATCGGCTTCCGCTCCTCCGCAACAGGTGGTCTGCTGCCGCTGGAATTCCAGATCGATGGCGTGGTCCGCGAGATCACCCTGCCGGCCACCATTTCCGTCAACGCAGCCGAGAGCTATTTCGCCGCCGCCAAGCTCGGCCTCGGCCTGATCCAGGTTCCACTCTATCACGCCGAGGAAGCGTTACGATCGGGCGAGTTGCTGCATCTCCTTCCGGACTACCCGCCGACACAAACGCCTGTCTCGATGCTCTATCCGCGCAGCCGGCAGCTTTCGCCGCGAGTGCGCGTCTTCATAGACTGGCTGGTCAAGGTCTTCGCCGGACAGAACGGCGCCGAAACCGTGCCCGGATGAATATTCCGCGAAAGCGATCAAATAAATGAAATCGGCTCTTTGAATGCGCGAGGCGCACGCCTACGTCGTAGGGCATCATTCCGTTCTCGATGCCGTTTCGGCGTCGTGACAGCCTGAAGATTTTCGAGAGAGAGCCGATGACCGAACAGAAGCAATTGAAGCTCGGGGCCTTCATGCGTCCCGTCAGCCTGCATACCGGTGCCTGGCGTTATCCCCGCGCCTATCCGGACGCCAACTTCAATTTCCAGCATATCAAGAGCTTCGCGCAGGAGCTGGAAAAGGCGAAATTCGATGCCTTCTTCATGGCCGATCATCTGGCCGTTCTCAACATGCCGATCGAGGCGCTGAAACGCAGCCACACCGTTACGTCCTTCGAGCCATTCACCCTGCTTTCGGCGCTCGCCGCCGTCACCGACAGGATCGGTCTGGTCGCCACCGCCTCGACGACCTTCGACCTCCCCTATCATATTGCCCGCCGTTTCGCCTCGCTCGATCACATCAGCGGCGGCCGCGCCGGCTGGAACATCGTCACCACATCCAATCCCGACGCGGCACTTAACTTCGGACTGGAAGAACATATGGAGCATGGCGAGCGCTACCATCGCGCCCGCGAATTCTACGATGTCGTTACCGGCCTCTGGGACAGTTTTGCCGACGACGCCTTCATCCGCGATCCCGAGAGCGGCATCTTCTTCGATCCCGAGCGGATGCATGTGCTTGGGCACAAGGGCGAGGAACTCAGCGTTCGTGGTCCGCTCAACATCGCCCGTCCGCCGCAGGGCTGGCCCGTCATCGTTCAGGCAGGACAATCCGACGCCGGCCGTCAGCTTGCCGCCGAAACGGCAGAAGCGGTCTTTGCCGCACCCCGCGATCTCACCGACGGCAAGTCGATCTTTGCCGATATCAAGGGACGCATGAAGGCAATCGGCCGCAATCCGGATCACCTGAAGATCCTGCCCGCCGCCTTCATCGTCGTCGGCGATACCATCGAGGAGGCGAAGGCCAAGCGGGCAAAGCTCGATAGTCTCGTTCACTATGACAGCGCCATTGCGTCGCTTTCGATCGCACTCGGGCACGATGCCTCGAAGTTCGATCCGGATGCTCCGTTGCCGGAAACGCCGGAAACCAACGCCAGCAAAAGCGGCCGCGAACGCGTCATCGCCCTTGCCGAAGCCGAAAAGCTCACCGTACGTCAGCTTGCCCAGCGCCTCGGCGGCTATGCCGGCCTCGCCTTCGTCGGCACGCCGCAGAGCATCGCAGACGAGATGGAACAGTGGTTGCACGAGGAAGGCTCCGACGGTTTCAACGTCGTCTTCCCCTTCCTGCCGCAGGGCCTGCTTGACGTGACGACCCGTGTTGTTCCAGAGCTTCAGCGCCGCGGTATTTTCCGCCGAGACTACGAAGGCACGACTTTGCGCGAACACCTCGGCTTGCCGCGCCCGGAAAACCGCTTCTTCACAGCTGCCGCCGAAGCCGCGCAGTGAGAAAGCCCATCACAAGAGAATGACATGAGCCACATCACCCCGATCGACTACGAAACCGCTTCGGACGCCGTGCGCGCCGAGCATGATCGCGAAGTGCATCTGCGCGGCCGCATGACCAACATGAAGCGGACATTGCTGCATTCGCCAGTGGCACATCGCATCTATGCGGAATGGTTTCCTCTGCGCGAGGAGCTGCGCCCGGCTGTGGACGATCGCGCCATCTGGCTGCTTTGCCAAGCCATCGCGATCGAATGCCGCTCGATCATCCCGGTCGGCTTCTTCCGACGTGCGCTGATCAATGCCGGCCTGACGCCGGAAACGATCGTACCGACGGAAGACGAAGCCCTGCTGATCGAGTTCGGCAAGGCAATCGTCAGGGATTCAAACGCGATTCCCGAAGACGTCTGGGCACGACTGAAAGCCCGCTACGACGAGCCGACCCTTGCCAATCTCGTGGCTTTCGCGGGGATCATGATCGCGACCGCGATCTACAACAATGCTGTGAAGGTGGATATCGATCCGGAGCTTGGGCCTTACCTCGAAGGGTTTGTGTTTCCTTCGAAGTGAAATGACGAAATTGCCCGTCTCCCGCATGCAGGTAGAGGGGATGACCTCTGTGACCTTGCCTAGCTCAGCATCGTGATGGGGAACTGTGGCGGTGCCGCCATCACCTTCTCCCCGTCAAAACGGGGAGAAGGTGGCCGATAGGCCGGATGAGGGGGTTTTCGCCACCCAATCCAAACTCACCCCGAAATCGTCGTCTCGAACTGCGGATTGCCGCGGATCGTGTTGCTGACGGTGCAGATCTCGTCTTCGGCGGCATGCGCGATCGCGTTGCGCACCTCGTCG
Source organism: Rhizobium sp. ASV8 (assembly GCF_016429255.1). Classification (GTDB taxonomy): domain Bacteria; phylum Pseudomonadota; class Alphaproteobacteria; order Rhizobiales; family Rhizobiaceae; genus Rhizobium. The sequence goes on along the minus strand of NZ_JAELUG010000041.1, from coordinate 6,747 downwards.
CTAAAATCGCCCTTGATGATGAAGGCGATATTGAACTTCTCGACGCGGGAAAGGCCCTCGGTGGCCTTTTCGCCTGTCACGATGGCGGTGACTTCGGTGAGCTTGTCGAGCACGCCGAGGCTGCTGGCTGCCATGCGGGCGCTCAAGACCAGGCAGGCGGATAGAGACGAATAGAGCAGATCGAGCGGGTTGAAACCGGGCTGAGACGGCGAGGTAACGATATCGATCTCACCGCCGGTCACCGAGGTCACATGCGGAAAACCGGTACGGCCGACCGTTGCGGTGGCACCCGTCTGCCTTGTCTTCACTTTCAGTTCGGCCATTTCGAAAATCCTTGCAATAACAGCGTAAAATCCTTTCCCTCTACATAGGGATTCATCGCGCGGGACACAATTGCAGTTCCTGCCCCTTGCGTCTTCAAAACAGTTAAGCCACCAAATGGTTACAAGATCATCGCAAGACAGGCAGTTTCGATATGACCGCTTCCGATCCCCGCACCTTCCTGACCTCTCTGTTCGATGCCGCCGTGCGCGCCGCCGATCCACTGACCGGCATCCGCACGCATCTGCCGAAAAAGCCGAAGGGCCGAACGATCGTCATCGGCGCCGGCAAGGGTTCGGCTCAGATGGCGGCAGCACTGGAACAATGCTGGGATGGTCCGCTGGAAGGCCTGGTGGTGACGCGATACGGCTTCTCCGCCCCCTGCCGCCAGATCGAGATCATCGAAGCCGCCCATCCGGTGCCGGATGAAGCGGGACTTACCGCCTCCCGCCGGCTTCTCAAGCTTGTCGAGGGCCTGACCGCAGATGATCTGGTGATCGCCCTGATATCAGGTGGTGGCTCGGCCCTCTTGCCTTCGCCCGCAGGCACGCTCAGCCTCGCGGACGAGATCGCCGTCAACAAGGCACTGCTCGCTTCCGCCGCCCCCATCTCCGCAATGAATGTCATTCGCAAGCACTTGTCGACCATCAAGGGCGGCCGGCTCGCGGCTGCAGCCTATCCCGCCAAGGTCGTCTCGCTCGTCGTCTCGGACATACCCGGTGACGATCCGGCGCTCGTGGCATCAGGCCCGACGGTGCCCGGCGTCGGCACGCGCGAGGAAGCGCTCGATCTCATCCGCCTCTATCGCATCGCGTTGCCGCCAGCCGTTCTCGCCCATATCGAAAAGGCTGAAGCGGATGCACCGCGCCCGGACGATCCACGCTTTGTCGGCAATGAGGTTCATCTCATCGCATCGGCCGGGGTCTCGCTGGAGGCCGCAGCAGAGGTGGCGCGTGCCGCGGGCATCGAAGCAGCCATTCTCTCCGATGCGGTCGAAGGCGAAGCCCGCGAGGCCGCTCATGTCCACGCCGCCATCGCCCGCGAAGTACTGCATCGCGATCGCCCCTTCTCCAGGCCAATCGTGCTGCTATCAGGCGGGGAGACGACGGTGACCCTGAAAGGCAACGGCAAGGGCGGCCGAAACTCGGAATTCCTGCTGTCGCTCGCCATCGATATCGACGGCCATGCCGGCATTCACGCCATGGCCGCCGACACGGATGGCATAGACGGCAGCGAGGACAATGCCGGCGCCTTTGCGGATGCCGGTACAGTGGCACGGCTTCGCGATGCGGGAATGGTTCCCGCCGAAATGCTGGCAAACAACGATGCCTGGACGGCATTCAACGCCATCGGCGATCTATTCGTGCCCGGGCCGACGGGAACCAATGTCAACGACTTCCGTGCGATCCTGATAGCCTAGCATCGTGAAGCAAGAAGCGATCAGGCAATCGCGCTGCAATCGTCGCAACGCCAATAGGCTGCAGCCATCGATGACCACCTGAAAAAGTGCCGGCTGCAATGGCTGCATTCGATTTCGATGATATGCGTCTTTTCAGATATGACGAGCGGCTTGACCTGCGTCATGCGCTCGCTCCTCCAGCGTTCAAGCTTCGTCACGGCCATCCCTAACCTCCACGCAATACTACTGCCTCGGTTGAAGGCTCCTTAAAGTAGATTCAACTAATAAAAGAAATATTACAGGTACCGGGCTATCCATCGCTCCCGCACCGAGGTGAACACGGAATCGATCCACACCCATCGGATTCGCCCGGTTTCAAGCCTCTTACCGCGCACTGCGCGATTGGCGGCAGCAGCTCCGCCGGAACTCGCAGATCCATTGCCGGCTCATATCGCAATGGCATCTTCAAAAAATTGCAACTGCGGATATCGCCATTTCCGAATAGGGCACCATTTCAAAAATGGGCTTCGTTCCCAAGCCAATAACGGGAGGCATGATGATGCGCCATTTCCGCCATCGAGCGATTTCGTCGGTGACCTTGATCACCTTTGCCCTTTTCTCGGTAACAGCCAGAGCCGCCGCGCCACCACCGGTGGAGGCCGAACACGGCATGGTAGTCACGGCGCAGCATCTCGCCACGGATGTCGGCGTGGAAGTGCTGAAAAGCGGGGGTAATGCCGTCGATGCGGCGGTCGCCGTCGGCTACGCATTGGCGGTGGTCTATCCGACTGCCGGCAATATCGGCGGCGGCGGCTTCATGACCATCCGCATGCGTGACGGCAAGACGACCTTCCTCGATTTCCGCGAACGCGCCCCGCTGGCGGCGAAGAAGGACATGTATCTAGACGATAGGGGCAATATCGTCAAAGGCGCGAGCACCGACGGTTATCTTGCAGTCGGCGTCCCCGGCTCGGTCATGGGTTTCGAGACCGCCCGCGAGAAATACGGGACGAAATCCCGTCAGGATCTTATCGCGCCGGCTATTCGCTACGCCAAGGAAGGCTTCACGCTGAACCAGGCCGATGCGGCAGAGCTGAACGAAAACAAGGATTGGCTTTCGCGCGATCCGGCCACCGCCGCGATCTTCACCAAGTCTGACGGCAAGCCGTTCGCGACGGGCGACAAGCTGCTCCAACCGGATCTCGGCAACGCTCTCTCCGGTATTTCGGATCAAGGGACCGATGGTTTCTACAAGGGGCCGGTCGCCAACGCCATCGTCAAGGCAAGCCAGGATAAGGGCGGCATTCTCGCGACCCAGGATTTCGAACAATACAAGGTTCGTGAACTCGACCCGGTGAAATGCGATTATCGCGGCTACCAGATCATTTCTTCGCCCCCACCCTCCTCCGGCGGCATCATCATCTGCGAAATCCTCAACGTGCTGGAAGGATATCCGCTCTCCTATACCGGCTATGGTTCGGCCGATACGGTGCATGTCATGGTCGAAGCCATGCGCCACGCCTATGTGGACCGCAACTCGGCGCTTGGCGACCCCGACTTCGTCAAGAACCCCGTCAGCAAGCTGCTGGACAAGGATTACGCAAAGACGATCCGTGACGGCATCGATCCGTACAAGGCCGGTGTTTCTGCCGACCTGATGCCCAAAGGTCTCGGCGAAAGCCATGAAACAACGCATTATTCGATCATCGACAATGACGGCAACGCCGTTGCCGTGACCTATACGCTGAATGGCGAATTCGGCGCCGGTGTCGTCGCGCCCGGCACGGGTATCCTGTTGAACAACGAGATGGACGACTTCACCTCCAAGCCGGGCGTGCCCAACCTTTACGGCCTGGTGCAGGGCGAGGCCAACGCCATCGAACCGAAGAAGACGCCGCTGTCCTCGATGAGCCCAACGATCATCGCCAAGGACGGCAAGCCCTTCATGGTGATCGGCAGCCCTGGCGGCTCGCGCATCATCACGATCACGCTCGAGGCGATCATCAACGTCATCGATTTCGGCATGAACATCCAGGAGGCGATCGACGCGCCGCACATCCATCATCAATGGCTGCCAGACAAGATCTATACGGAACCCCACGCACTTTCGCCGGACACGATCAAACTGCTCGCCGGCATGGGTTACACCGTTCAGGTCGACAAGGACTGGCCGATCTGGGGCAAATCCGCCGGCATCCTCGTCGGCGGCAAGAGCCTCAGCGACATCACCAAGGGCGGAGGCGCTCGCTACAATGGCGCGATGGATAGCCGCGCGGGCTCGGGGCTGGCGGCCGGTTACTGAGGCGCCGAACACCGGCCGACTCGATGAACCTGATCGGTGCCGCCCTTGTCGGCACCGGTCTTTTCGGCAGAGAAGACCGCGTGCAGAGAGCACATTATCTTACGCCGAAAAACCAACCGTGAGCATTTCAGCGCGATATCGCGCAATTCATTCACCTAGCGTTCATCTGCCGTCGCGTTCACGCTTATGTGTGTCATTTTTTTCATCCCATCAATCAGATTTGCGGTTTCTGATATGGCCATCGCGGCCGAGCAGGAGTATACAAACCGCCGTTCAAACAGGCCTTCGCGGCCGTGACCAGACTTGCGGTTCTGTCTCGCGACCCCACCGCACCATCGAGAGCGATCCCCGACAATGTCGGATCAGATATTCCAGGCCGCCCCTACCCGGCGGGCCGCACCGAATTTTCGTGTAGTAGCACTTATCGTAGCAAGTGCGATGTTCATGGAACAGCTTGATGCGACCGTGCTCGCAACAGCCCTTCCGACCATGGCGAGAGACTTCGGCGTCAGCGCGCCGGCCATGAGTATCTCGCTGACATCCTATCTCCTCAGCCTCGCGATTTTCATTCCCGCCAGCGGCGCCATCGCCGACCGTTTCGGGTCGCGCACCGTCTTCCGGTCCGCTATCGCGGTTTTCGTTCTCGGCTCGCTGTTGTGCGCGCAGGCGCCAAACCTGTTCTTCCTCGTCCTTGCCCGGCTTTTGCAGGGTCTCGGCGGCGCCATGATGCTGCCGATCGGCCGTCTCGTGCTGATGCGCAGCGTCGCGCGCAAGGACATGGTCAACGCCATGTCGTGGCTGCTGATTCCGGCGCTCGTCGGCCCCATCCTCGGCCCGCCGGTCGGCGGCATGTTCGTGACTTATCTCGACTGGCGCTGGATCTTCTATATCAACGTGCCGATCGGCATCATCGGCTTCATCCTCGTATCGATGTTCATCGAGGAAGTGAAAGGCCCGCGCACCGGTCGCTTCGATCTTTCGGGCTTCATCCTCTCGGGCATTTCGCTCGGATCGCTGCTCTTCGGCTTTGAAATGTCGAGCCGCGAGGGCGAAGGCTATCTCGCCATATTCCTGATCTCCATCGGCCTCCTGTTCGGCATCGCCTATCTGCGCCATGCCCGAAAGCATCCCTCGCCGATCATGGACTTCTCGCTGATGAAGGTGCCGACCTTCCGCACCTCGGTCATCGCAGGTTCGCTGACACGCATCAGCCAGGGCGCCCATCCCTTCTTGATCCCGCTGATGCTGCAGCTCGGCTTCGGTCTTTCCGCCGCGGCAGCGGGCCAGATTGCAATCGCGACCGCGCTCGGCTCAATGGCGATGAAGCCTTTCCAGGTCCGCATCCTGCGCACGCTTGGCTTCCGCACGGCGCTCATCATCTTCGGCCTGATCGGCACGCTCGGCTACGGCCTATGCTCTATCTTCAAGCCGGATTGGCCGCTGCCCGTCATCTTCGTGATCCTGTTCTTCTGCGGCTTCTTCATGTCGTTCCAGTTCACGGCATACAACACGATCGCCTATGACGAGATCGAGCGCGACCGCATGAGCATCGCGACCAGCTTCTACTCGACCTTCCAGCAGCTGATGCTTTCGCTCGGCATCTGCGTCGCCGCCCTTGCACTGCACGGCTCGACGCAGTTCCTGGGCCATGCCAAGCCCGAGATGGCCGACTTCTCCGTCGCCTTCATCGTCGTCACCGCGATTGCACTTCTCGCAGTCATCTGGAACGCCAGCTTCTCCCGCACCGCCGGCTCGGAAATCAGCGGTCACCGCCGCAAATCACCGGAAGAGAGCCTCGGCGAGCACTAGAGCGTCGTGCTTCCTTTCGGAGGCACAAAGACGCTCTATCTCTTTGAATCTATGCGTCGGGCTTCCGAAAATCCTGCCAGATTTTCGGGCCGATGCTGTCGGCTCGCCGCCGGCAGACTCAAGCAATAGCGCCTTTTGTGAACAGTGCCTTCACGGGCGGCACATTGCATTGAACAATAACCACGACCTAAATAGCGGCCAGAACCAAATTACAGTCTGGAGCATCCCATGGTCGCTGGCATCCATCACATCACGCTGATTACCCGCAAGGTTCAGTCAAATGTCGATTTCTACGTCGGTTTCCTCGGCCTGCGCCTTGTCAAGCGCACCGGCGGCTTCGAGGACGCCACGCAGCTTCATCTCCTTTACGGCGATGCCACCGGCTCGCCCGGCTCGCTGATCACTTTTCTCGTCTGGGAAGACGGCTCGCCCGGTCGCGCCGGCGTCGGCCAGGTCGGCGAAATCTCGCTGGCAATCGATCCGGCGAGCATCGGCTTCTGGCTGACCCGCGCCTTGAGCGCCGGTCTCAAGCCGGAGGGGCCGTCGGATGAATTTGGCGAACCGGTCCTGCGGTTGAAGGATCCGGACGGTGTCATCGTCAAGCTGGTCGGGACCAATACTTTGCCGGCAACGGCTCCGTGGACGAGCGAGAATATTCCGCAGGAACACGCGATCCGCCGCATTCGCGGCGCAACGCTGTTCAGCGAAACGCCCGAGGAAACGCAGGCCATCCTGATCGACCACTTCGATTACAAGCCATTCGCCACCAGTGGCGCGATCAGCCGCCTCGTCTCGGAGCCCGGTGATATCCTCGACATCAGGGACGCACGCGGCTTCTGGGCAAGCGCGCCCGGCACGGGCACGGTCGATCACGTCGCCTTCCGCGCCGAAGACGATGCCGAACTGCAGTCGGTCC
>NZ_JAELUG010000402.1 GCF_016429255.1 Rhizobium sp. ASV8 | reverse complement strand
GAGCTGGCCGGTTACATATGTCGGGCCGGAGATGGCAGACAGAGGCAAAGGCTTGCCAAACGGCAGGGAGGAGGACTGCCTCAAGAAGTCGGGCGATTTAGAGTCCTTTGTGACAGCAACGCCGCCAGAGGATTGCTGGTCCTGGAAACGCATTTTGGATAGGTCGGAGCAACGGGAGATAAGATCGCGAGAATGGGAATACGGTGGCGATAGGAAGGTGAGCAGGCGTTGCAGTACTTTTTCCTTTCTTTTGGGCAGAAACCAATGACTTGGTAACTGGCTAGGTAACGGCGGTGTTACCAAACACGAAAGCAAGAATCAGTAAATTCCCACAAAGCGTATTCTTCCCAGGTATTAAGAGAGCAAATGGGAGGGATGAAGATGATGCGAAAAGGGAAGAAATTGAGTCTACAGCTAGCTACATCAAAAGCACTTCTTTCTCTCCCAGCGATAGCGGCGCAGCCGACGACCCGGTAC
>NZ_JAELUG010000401.1 GCF_016429255.1 Rhizobium sp. ASV8 | reverse complement strand
ACCTATGACATCAATCTGAAAGCAACTTATCACCTCGAATCAGATACGGCTACGCCAATCATTCAAGTGCATCCGCTGCAACTTACTTTGGTCAGTGCATTTGAAGCCAACTATGATCTTGTGCCGAGATTACACTTCGAGCCGTGGCCCAGTCTGTTTGACTATGAGGGGTTGGACGAATCCGTAAATAGCGACAGCAAGCAAGTCCAAGCCCGTGGGCTTTCTCAAACATGGAACCTGTCGTGCCATTTTGCATCATTTGCGCAAGAAGACATTTGGCTTATTGAAGCAGAGCTGGAAGTAATCTCTTGCGTAGGTGGTGCTCAATGCGAAGTGAGCAAACTGACGCCGCTCGAGAAGGAGGGCGTGTTGCTAAGGCCAAAAACGATGCACGAGGCACAGTTTGAGCTAGTGGCTCAGAAAAACCAGCTCGAAGATCGAAGCCCAGCATCTTTGGATTTGTCCTTTATTATAAAG
>NZ_JAELUG010000400.1 GCF_016429255.1 Rhizobium sp. ASV8 | reverse complement strand
CGGTAGTGGTGCCTAACGGCATTGCTCGGGCGAAGGAGCCCCGCAGCGCCGGACAAGGCCCGGTGAGGGCTCGGGCAAAGACAGCAGCACACTGCTCACCTTGTAGACTGCGCTGATTATGTTTATCCGACACAACTTCAATGAGATGACAGATGTAAAATCCTCATCTAGCGGCACACGAGCTTGTCGTGACAGGTGGGGGCGGGGAGTTGACGAAAATTGTGGCGCCAACAGCAAGGCGTCCTACTGAATTGGGTGGGCTTACGGCCGGCAACGGCCGACGGGGTGTTGACGAGCATCGCGCTATATCCGCTAGAGCAAAGGTTCAAATATTAGATACAAATTCTATTAAAATATACATACTTTAAAATAGGCTATGAGTTTCCTAAATAGGATGTTTTCGGATAAGAATATGCGCCACAATATAAATCAACACGCCAACTGAAGATAAGCTCGCTATCACAGCACAGCCCATAAT
>NZ_JAELUG010000399.1 GCF_016429255.1 Rhizobium sp. ASV8 | reverse complement strand
ATATTACGAATACAATAGTTTAGAGAATAGCTGTTTTTGGTCTGCCGCTTACACAAATCGTTTTTAAAATTTATATCTAATTTTCAGTTACAGCATCCTACCCCGGCACATCAACTGTCCAGTCCCAAGAAGCCTCAGGACGGCTCTGTCCAATTAACCTGGTCCATAACTTGGCCAGCTGTGGGATGCGTATAGGCAATCCTCAGTCTCAGTCGCAATTGCTTGAAATAGTAGTCAGCAGATACTCACACGTAATAGCGTGTCACTGGCTTAAAGGCAGACAGGAAAGTGACTTACCCCTTTGCATCCAGACACTCTCATGATCTGCGTTGCCTCGGCATGAGGTGCTAGAGTCGTGGACGATATGCTAAGCAACTGAAGCTTCTGCGTTTTCGGCACAGCAGCTTGAAGGCCGACATTAGACAGTGTAGCCGACGAGGAGTTGTTTTGAAATCTAGCAGTAGCTTGTATCATCCCC